>CANQNP010000001.1 GCA_947625235.1 uncultured Atopobiaceae bacterium
CGCCCGCATCGCGCGCCATCTCGAGGAGCCTCGGCGTCGCGCTCTCGGGATTCGCCTCGAAGGTGAGCTCTGCGAGCGGCCCCGCGAGGCCCACGACCGATTCGACGAGGCGCGGTAGGGCCTCGCCGAGGACCGTGGGCGTGCCACCGCCGATGTAGGCCGTCTCGCAATCGCGGAGGAAGCCGGCATCGGACAAGGTGGCGAGCTTTTCGACGAGGGCGCGCGCGTAGTGGGAGGGGTCGACGTCCGCCTCCGAGAGCGCGCGGCTCTCGAAATCGCAGTAGGAGCAGCGCTTCTTGCAAAAGGGCACATGGAGGTAGAGCGCCTTCGGGAGGCCCGTGCCATCTCGGCTCATCGCACGGCTTCCCGACGCCCGACCTCGCGGCGCGCATCGCCTATGAGCTCGAGGAACTCGTCGAGCTCCTCGCAGCGCATGATGCGCCGCCTCGCCTGGGCGGCTCCGGGAAGGCCCTTCAGGTAGTGGCAGGCGATCTGGCGCGCCTTCAGGATGTGCCCTCCGGTGGCATCGAGCAGGCGAAGGTGGAGCTCGAGGGCGCGCAGGCGAAGCTCGGGCGCCCTCTCGCGAGGCGCCTCCCCCTGAAGGAGCGCGCGGGCATCGGAGAAGATCCACGGATTGCCGTAGCTTCCCCTGGCCACGAGCACGCCCTTCGCGCCGCTTGCCCGAAGGAGCCCCACGCAGCGATCGGCTGAGAGCGCATCACCCGAGGCGAGGACGGGGACGTCCACCGCCCGTGCGACCTCGGCGATGGCCTCGTCCGAGGAACGACCCGCATAGCCCTGGCTTCCGAAGCGCCCGTGCACGGCGATGGCCGCGGCGCCCGCGTCCTCGAGCGCCCTCGCGAAGGACACGCCCACGGGGCGCTCGGGGGTCCTTCCCAAGCGGATCTTCGCGGTGACGGGGGTCCCAAGGCCCGCCTTCGCCACGCCCCGTCGACAAGCCCGCACGATGGCATCGGCACGTCGTGGATCGTCCATGAGCGCCACGCCCTCGCCCTTGCGCGCGACCTTCGCCACGGGGCAGGCCATGTTCACGTCGAGAAACGCGAGGCGATGGCCGAGGCGGCTCGCCACCTTTGAGGCCGCCTCCTCGAAGAGCGCGGGATCGCTCCCGAAGAGCTGGATGGCGATTTCGGGCTCCTCCCCATCGGGAATCACGAGCTCCCAAGTCTTGTCCGATGCGTAGTGGAGTCCCGCGACCGACACCATCTCGCTATAGGCGGTGGCCGCGCCGCCCGCGCGCGCCATGAGCCGCCACGCGCGATCGGACACTCCCGCCATCGGCGCCATGATGAAGGGGTTTTCGGCGAGCCGCTCCTCGAAGCCGCCCCCTCGGGGCCATGGCGCGCTCGGCCAGGAGAGTCCCGCGGCCTCGGCGTCGGCCGCAAGGAGCGCGCCCGCCTCGCTCACTCGCCCACCTTGAGGATCGCCATGAACGCCTCCTGCGGCACGTCCACCTTGCCGATGGACTTCATGCGCTTCTTGCCCTCGCGTTGCTTCTCGAGGAGCTTGCGCTTGCGCGAGATATCGCCGCCGTAGCACTTCGCGAGCACGTCCTTGCGCCGTGCCTTCACGTTCGTGCGCGCCACGACGCGGCTTCCCACGACGGCCTGGATGGGCACCTCGAAGAGTTGGCGCGGGATGATCTCCTTCAGCTTCACGGCGAGGTCGTGGCCCATGGCCTGCGCCCGCTCGCGCGGCACGATGAAGGAGAGCGCATCCACCGGATCTCCCGCGAGGAGGATGTCGAGCTTCACGAGGTCCGCCTCCTCGTAGCCCGTGACGTCGTAGTCGAGCGAGGCGTAGCCCTTCGTGCGGCTCTTCAGCTGGTCGAAGTAGTCGAGGATGAGCTCGGACAGGGGCACCTTCCAGTGCATCTCCACGGAGCGCTCGGAGAGGTAGACCATGTTTTCGAAGGTCCCGCGATGCTCGGTGGTGAGCTCCATGACGGCGCCCACGTACTCAGGCGGCACGATGACGGTGGCCTTCAAGATCGGCTCCTCGATGAAGGCGATCGACGAGGGATCGGGCAGATCCTTCGGGCTCTTCACGTCGAGGACGGTGCCCTTGGTGGTGTGGACGTGGTAGTCCACGGACGGCGCGGTGGCCACGAGGTCGAGGTCGAATTCGCGCTCGAGGCGCTCCTTCACCACCTCCATGTGGAGAAGGCCGAGGAAGCCCACCCGAAAGCCGAAGCCGAGGGCAACGGAGGTCTCCGGCTCCCACGAGATGGAGGGGTCGTTCAGCGTGAGGCGCTCGAGGGCATCGCGCAGTGCCTCGAAATCGTTCGTGTCGGTGGGGAAGAGCCCGCAGAAGACCATCGGCTTCGCCTCGCGATATCCGCCGAGCGGCGAGGGCGCGCCGCCCTCTCGGCTCGTGATGGTGTCTCCCGCGTGCACGAGCGCGGCGTCCTTGAGGCCGGTCACCACGTAGCCCACCTCGCCCGCGCGAAGGGTGCGCACCGGCACCTCCCGCGGCTGGCGAAAGCCCACCTCCTCCGCGTCGAAGGGAGCGTCCGTGGCCATGAGCAGGAGCTCGTCGCGGGCGCGGATCGTCCCGTCCATCACCCGCACGATGGCCACGACGCCGCGGTACGCGTCGAACCACGAATCCACGACGAGCGCCGCGAGCGGCGCGTCGTCGTCTCCGCCCGGCGAGGGGATGTGCGCGACGATCGCCTCGAGGAGGTCATGGATGCCCTCCCCCGTCTTGCCGCTCACGAGCACCGCGTCGTCGGCGGGAATCGCGAGGACGTCCTCCACCTCCTCCTTGATGCGCTCGGGCTCCGCGCTCGGGAGGTCGATCTTGTTGATGGCCACCACGATCTCGAGGTCCGCGTTCATCGCGAGGAGCGCGTTCGAGACGGTCTGCGCCTCCACGCCCTGCGTGGCGTCGACGACGAGCACGGCTCCCTCGCACGCGGCGAGCGAGCGCGAGACCTCGTAGGAGAAGTCCACGTGGCCCGGCGTGTCGATGAGGTTCAGGGCGTAGGTCTCGCCGTCGTCGGCTTCGTAGAAGAGCCGCACGGCGTTCGACTTGATGGTGATGCCGCGCTCGCGCTCGATGTCCATGGTATCGAGCACCTGCGAGGTCATCTCGCGATCCTCGATCGTGTGCGTGGCCTCGAGGATGCGATCGGAGATCGTGGACTTCCCGTGATCGATGTGCGCCACGATGGAGAAGTTGCGCACCCGCTCGCGCGGGATCTGGAGGGGATATGCGTCGTGGGTGCTCATGCAGATGATGATAGCCGTAAGGCGAAGGCGTGGTACAATGCGCAGACTGTTGGTACCCCCGCAACTGCACGAGCCGCCAAGGCTCCAGGAAAGGTTCATTCGTGGCAAACATCAAGTCCCAGAAGAAGCGCATCAAGACCGCCGAGAAGGCTCGCATGCGCAATCGCGCCGTCCGCTCCTCGCTGAAGACTGCCATCAAGAAGGTCCACGTCGCCGTAGAGGAGGGCGACGCCACCGCCGCGCAGGCTCTCGCCAACGACGCCTGCCGCCTGCTCGACAAGGCCGCCTCGAAGGGCATCATCCACAAGAACCAGGCCGCGCAGCGCAAGAGTGGCGTCCAGAAGCTCGTCAACACGATCTCCTAGCTCGCCCCCGCACTCCCCCCAGACCTTATAGGGACCTCGGCTCGCCGGGGTCCCTTTTATGCGTTTCGCGCGCGTCGGGCGATTCGAGCTACTCGCAGATCTCGCAGACCCAACGCACGAGCTCGCTCTCCCCATTCGCCGAGCCCTTGAGGGCGTCTTCCACGTCGAGGGCGCGCTTCAGGAGCTCCACGAGCTCTGCGCGCGTAAAGCGTCGGGCGCCGCGCCACTGCTTGCGATAGCGCCATGCGTTTTGCGGGCCGCGCTCCTGGGGCCTCGCGCCGAACCGCTCGGCGAGGATCTCCGTGCCGCGCTGCTCTCCGTAGCCCTCCCGCTCGAGCTCCTTGGCCACGAGGGCATGGCGAAGGGAGCGCGTGATCCACACGTGGTAGCCGATGTGGCTCTCCTGGCCGCTCTCGAAGATGAGCTCGAGCGCGGTCTTCCCGTCTTTGGAAATCACGGCGTCGGCCACCGTCCATGGAGCGGCCGCCTCCGCGCGCTCCACCGTGGCGCGGATCATGTCGACGTCCACCCAGCCGAGGGTGGCGTGCTGCTCGCGAATGGTGCGAAGCGCGCGTGAGAGCAGCGGCGGGTTGGCGCCGATTCGATCGATCAGCTCGTTCTTGGCGAGGGGATCGAGCTCGAGCCCGAGCTCGGCGGCCATGCGATCCACCTGGCTCCCCACGCTTCGCTTCTCGGGCTCCTTGCAGTTGATGATCGCGCCCTTGCCGAGCGCGCTCACCGCCTTGTAGAGCTTCGAGCGCGCGTCCAGCTTGTCCGCCACGAGGAGGAGCGAGGATTCGGGGTTCGGATCCTTGAGGTAGGACACGAGGGCGTCCCTCGCCTCGGGAGGGAGCGCCTGCGCCTCGCGCACGATCACCAGGCGCTGGCCGCCGCCCATGGAAAGCTGGTCGAGCGAGGCGATGAGGCGCGCGATCTCCTCCTCGTCCATGCTTGAGGAGGCGGTGATCTCATCGAGGTCGAAGAAGGCCGCGGGACCTTCGAGGCGATCCTTGAACCGCGTGATCGCGCGATCGCGCTTGAGCGTGTCCCCTCCCACGGCGGCATAGGCGCCAAGCAGCTTCTTCGTGCGTGCCATCTCGCCTCCTCTTAGCCGTATGCCAGCGCCAGTCTAGCCGAGCGCCGAGGCGGGGGCGCGCTCCGTCGAGACGAGGGGGCCGCTCTCGCCCGGCTTGATCTCCACGCTGCCCACGTCCTTCGTGCAGAGGAAGCTCGTTCCCGCGGAGGCGAGCGCCTCGATGCACTCCTCGGTGGGGTGCCCGTAGCGATTTCCCTCTCCCGCCGACGCCACGGCGACCTCCGCCCTGATCTCGCGTGCCTCGTCGGCATCGATGGAGACGGCAGAGCCGTGGTGGCCCACTTTCAGGAAGTCGATGTCGCCCACGAGGCCCTCGTCGAGAAGCTCCCTGAGCACGTCGCCTTCCGCGTCGCCGGTGAGAAGCCCGCTGAGATTTGCCTCGCCCGCGTGGCAGTCCACGCGCATGACGAGCGATTCATCGTTCTCGTCGCCGTCTTCCGCCTCCTTCGGCCAGAGCATCGTGAGCGTGAACGAGCCGACGCGCACCTCCGCCCCCGCGCGCATCTCGTGCACGGGGGCGCCAAGGCGCTCCACGGCCTCCCGAGATGCGTCGCCCATCGCCCCTTCCTGTCCCACGGGAACGAGCGTCGCTCCCACGCGCACCTTGCCCGGAAGCTCAGCGAGGCCGCCCGCATGGTCCTCATGCTGGTGCGTGAGGATCACGGCGTCGAGCGAGAGCACGCCCTCCCGCTGGAGCGCCTCGACCACCGAGGCATCGGGTCCGGTGTCCACGAGCACGGCATGCCAGCCGTCTTGGACGAGGATCGCGTCGCCCTGCCCCACGTCGAGGACCACTATTCGCGCCCCCTCGAGAATCGGGCGCACGGCGAGCGCGAGGCTAAGGGACGCGAGGCCGAGGCCCCCGGCGAGCACCACACGTGAACCTCGCACGTGCGGCCACCAGAGCCATCCCGCGAGGAGGACGGCCCATGGCAGGATGCTCGCCCAGGGCTCCGCGACGTCGAGGGTGAGCCGCGTGAACGGAAGGCGCGCGAGGCCCACGATGGCGAGGATGAGCCCATCTCCCGCCGCCGCGGCGAGCGCGAGGATCGCGCCTCCCACGACGGACGCCCACGAGAGGAACGTCGCCGAGAACGCGAGGACGAGGAAGGCCTCGAAAGGGGCGACGAGCACCATGGCGGAAACGGGCGCGACGAGCGAAAGTTCGCCGAAGGATCCCGCGACGAGCGGTGCGGAGACGAGCGAGCAGAGGACGGCGAGCCCCGCCTGGAGCTTGAGCGCGCGCCACGCCTCCGCGAGGCCGCGACGGATCCATCGGCGCCTCGATATCCCCTCGATGCGCCCGTCGACGCCAAGGAGCGCCCTCAGCCAGGGGCCCAAGAGCGTGATCGCCGCGACGCACAGGACCGAGAGGCAAAAGCCGAGGTCCCCCACGCAGGGAGGATGGAGGAGCACCATGAAAGTCGCGCAGAGGCCGAGCGCGTTCAGGCTCCATGCACGGCGGCCCGCGAGGAGTGCGAGCTCAGAGGCGCCCACCATCACGTACGAGCGCAGCGCGGACGCGGGCTCGCCGCAGAGGAGCACGTAGGCGATGCCCACCACGAGGAGCAGGGCGGCGCGAATCCCGAGATTCCATCGGAGCCGGGCGAGCGCCGCCCCCACTATCCCGAGGAGAAGCGCCACATGCAGGCCCGAGACCGCGATGAGGTGGCTCAATCCCACCTCGGAGAAGAGGTCGTCTATTCCGAAGCGCTTGATGCCCTCCTTGGATCCGAGCACCGAGGCGGCGACGAGCGCGCGTCCCGGGCTCTCCTCGGGCGCGATGCGCTCGAGGAGCCAACCGCGCAGCTCCTCGAAGAGCGCGCGAAGGCCCCGGGGCCCCTCCTCGCTGAGGACCGACACCACGTCCACGGTTCCCGTGATGCCCTGCACCTGGGAGCTGACGCCCCACGCGTCGTTTCCCGGGGGCTCGAAGCGTCCCACGCAACGAAGGCGGGCGCCGAGGGGAAGGGGCTCGTCGCTCGAAACCCACACGCGACCGCAGGATCGAGATCCGATGCGCACGTCGGCGGCGCTCCAGTAGCCCCGGTCCGTGGGGCTCGGATCGCGCACGATCGTGAGCTCCCATGTGGAGACGGCATGCGAGGCGAGGGCCTCGAGGGAGCGCGCCTCCTGGGAGAGCGTCGCGCGTCCGAGCGCCGCGCCCGCGCACGCCGCGGAGAGCGCGCTTGCGAGCACCGCGAGCACCCGCGCCACGTCGGGCGATGCCGCGTGGCCCTTGCTCGCGGTGGGCGCCCTTCGCGATGCCGCGATGGCGCCCACCGCGGCGAAGGCGGCAAGCGCCCACCAGAGGAGCGGCTCCTCGGGAAGCGTCGTCGGCAGCGCGATCGGCCCCTCGAGCGCAAGGCGCGTCCCGAGGAAGAGGAACGCGAACGCGAAGAGGGATAGCGGGCACGCCGTGCGCGCGGGCCACGCGTGCTCAGACACAGATGAGATCCTTCAGCGAGGCGAATTTCTTCTCGCCGATCCCCGAGACGCGCATGAGGTCCTCGGGCGATGCGAAGGGTCCCGAACTCTCGCGATCGGCGACGATCTTCTTCGCCGTCGCCTCGCCCACGCCCGGAAGCGCGCACAGCTCCTCAACGCTTGCCTGGTTGATGTTCACGAGCGCGGACGAACCCGACGTGGAGGCGCTCGTCTCGGAGGGGACCGTTTGGACCACTTCGGACGCGGCCGGTGCCTCAGCCTCCCCCACCGCGGGGATGTGCACCTTGTCCGCGTCATGCACCTGCGCGGCGAGGTTCACGAGCGAGACGTCCGCGTCCTGCGCGAGGCCGCCCGCCGCCTCCACCGCGTCCATCACGCGGAGGTCGTCGCCCTCCATCTCGTAGACGCCGGGAGACGCCACGGCGCCATCCACGTGGATGCGCGCCACGCTTCGCGTGGACTCGTCGCCTTGTCCCTGCCCGTCGCCCTCCTCGTCCTGGCCCTCCGAAGCCTCGGGGGCATCGAGCGCATCCTCATCACCGAGCGCCTCCGCACCCTCTTCGAGGCGGGGGATCTCCGTGGCGGGTGCGCTCGTCTGCATGAGGAGCGCGCCGGCCGAGCCCACGCAGAGCAGGCAACCGATGATGAGCGTCGCGTGCTTCGAGGCGAGTTGCCTCACGGTCCGTGCGAGCGATGTCCGATTTCCGATGCGCCTCATCCGCGCTCACCTCCACGGCCATGGTGAGCGGCCTTGCGCGGCGTGGCGCAAAATCGCGAATTATCGCTGCCCTCGGGCCGACCGGGGGCTGGCAAGGCAAGCCCGAAGCTTCGCATCGCTCGAGCTCAGGGCATGGATTTCGCCCAACAGGGCCTTAGCGGGCGCTTCCCTCGCGATCGCCATCTCCACGAGGCGTCCATCCGGCGCTCGCGAGCGCATCGTGACGCGTCGGGAGGGCTCGCGGAGCCTTATAGCCGGGGCAACCCTCGATGTCCACGTATTCGAGGAGGGAGAGCCCCTCGTCGATGAGCGCGTCGGGGTCGAGGGCGTCCCACGCCCTTCGCACCACCTCGAGGCGCGCGTGGGTCTCCGGGCGACGCGGCATGAAGAGCGTGCAGCAATCGGGAGCCTTCTCGCTCGAGAGCTCGAAGGTGCCGATCTCGCGCGCACGCTCGATGATCTCGACCTTGTCCGAGCCGATGAGCGGACGCAACACGGGAAGCGACCTCACCGCGTCGTTCGTCGCGCGGATGTTGTCGAGCGTCTGCGAGGCCACCTGCCCGAGCGATTCGCCGGTGACGAGCGCCTTCGCGCCCTCGATCTCGGCGACGCGCTCGGCGATCGCGACCATCGCGCGCCGGTAGAGGATGACGCGGAGCTCGGGCGGGCCTTCGAGCGCCATCCTCCTTTGGATCTCGCCGAAGGGCACCACGTAGAGGCGCCCGACCATCCCATAGGGGCGAAGCGCCTCGAGGATGTCCTGCACGAGCCATTCGCTCGCGTCCGAGGTCACCGGCCTTCCCGAGAAGTGCACGGGACACACGCACGCGCCCCTCCTGCCAACCATCCAACTCGCGACGGGCGAATCGAACCCACTCGAGAGGAGCGAGACGACCTTGCCCGCCGTCCCCACGGGAAGGCCGCCGGCACCGCGCATGCCCTCGCCGTAGACGTAGGACTCCCCTCCCACCACGTTCACGGTGATCGTGACGTCGGGATGGTGCATCTGCACGACCTTCTCGGGAAACGCGGCGCAGAGTGCCGCGCCCACGCTGCGGTTGATGTCGAGGGTGTGCTCGGCGTAATCGGTGTTCGACTTCTTGGCGTGCACCTTGAAGGTGCGGAAGGGCTCGCTCTCGCGCATGGCGAGTATCGCCGCCTCGGCGAAGGCCTCCTCGGATCGCCCTCCGCGCCAGGCGATGGCCACCCTTGCCACGCCCGGAACCTTCGCCGCGGTCTCGGCGATACCCTCAACTTGCGCTTCATCCTTTGGGACGCAGAGGATGCGACCTTGGAATCGCTCGAGCCTCGAGAGCGGGAAACCCGAAAGCGCCGCTCGAAGGTTCTTGAGGAGCGCCTCCTCGAAACGGCGTCGGTTCTTGCCCTTGAGGGCTATCTCGTGGTACGAGACGAGGCAGACCTTGCGAGCCATCGGCTAGTCGTTCTGGTTGCCGTTGACGATGTCTTCGTCGAAATCGCTCTTGTCATAGCTGAGGGTGCCATCGCCGATCTCCTTCATGGCGATGGAGATGGGATCCTCGCCGCTGATGATCGTCGTCACGTCCTCGAAGCCCTGCACGTCCGCGACGCGGAGGCGCTGGCCGTGGAGCATGTTGTTGATGTCCGCGGCGCGCTTGGACGCGATCGAGCAGAGCAAAAACGGGTTCTCCTCCGTCTTGGAGAGCAGCTCGTCGATGTCGGGATTCATGGGGTCCATGGGGTTCCTTTCACGCCTGTGCAATGCAGCGCGCGAGCTCGTCTGCCGCGCGATCGGCGTCGTCATTCACTATGCGCACATCATAGAGGGGCGCCATCTCCATCTCGCTTATGGCGTTGCCAAGCCGGCGTTCGATTTCGAGTGGCGTCTCGGTGCCGCGCCCCCGAAGGCGCCTCTCGAGTTCTTCCATCGACGGGGGCTCGATGAAGACCAGAAGCGCATCTGGCCTCTTCTCGCGGATGGCGATGCCACCCTGCACGTCGATCTCGAGGATGACGGGATGATGCGCGGCAAGCGCCGAATCGACTTGCGATTCCGGCGTGCCGTAGCACGCTCCGTGCACCTTCGCCCACTCCAGCAAGGCACCAGAAGAGACGAGACCCCGAAAGGCCTCGTCGTCTACGAAGTGGTAGTCGATCCCATCGATCTCGCCGGGTCGCGGGGCGCGCGTCGTGCAGGAAACGCTATGCACGACCTCGGGATGGGAGGCGATGACCTTGTTGACCAAGGTCCCCTTCCCCACCCCGCTCGGACCGGAAACGACGACGAGACGAGGAGGAAGCGGCACTTACTTGGTGAGGAGTTCGATCAGGTGCTCGCGCTGGCGCTCGCCGAGGCCCTGGACGCGGCGCTTGGCGGAAATGCCGAGCTCATCCATGACCTTCGCGGCCTTCGCCTTGCCATAGCCGGGAAGCGACTCGATGAGGGCGCGCACGGGCATGCGCTGCGCGGCGGGGTCGTCGGACTTCAGGACCTCCTCGAGGGAAACCTTCCCCTCCTTGATCTTCTCACGAAGCTCAGCGCGAGCGTGGCGAGCGGCTGCGGCTTTCTTCAGGTTCTCCGCGCGCTGTTCTTCAGAGAGCTTAGGAAGTGGCATGGTGTCTCCTCACATATGGTCGAGCGGGCGCAATGAGCTCGCATGAGTGGCAAAGGCGTTTTCCTGACCTGCTACTTTGGCATGGTTGTTCGTGCTATGCAAGCTTTCTCGACCCGGGCGATTCGCTTTTCAATCCCTGTGCGCAGAGGGGACATTCCTCGGGTTCCCATGATTCGATGGCAAGCGAGAGGAGCGGGTAGAAGGGCGCGTCGAAGAGCCGATCGGTCTGGCGATCGATGAGCGAGACCACGCCCACGACCTCGGCGCCCGCGGCTTCCACGAGGTCGCAGACCTCCTTCACGCTTCCGCCGGTGGTGACGACGTCCTCCGCGACGATCACGCGATCCGTGGGCTCGATCGTGAAGTTGCGGCGGAGCGTCATGGCGCCGTCTTGCCGTTCCGCGAAGATGAAGTCGCGATCGAGCGCGAGGCCGAGCGCGAAGCCGAAGGTGATCCCGCCCACCGCGGGCGACACCACGAGGGTCGCCTCGCCACGGATGTCCTCCGGAAGGCGCGAGACGGCCTCCTCCGCGAGCATGAGCGTGGTCTTGGGGCTGCGCATGAGCTGGGCGCACTGCACGTAGCGGTTCGAGTGGCGCCCGCTCGTGAGCGTGAAGTGCCCCGTGCGAAGGGCTCCGGTCTCCTCGAGGATGGCAAGGACGTCGGCATCGGTGAGGGCCATGGCATCTCCTATTCGCATCGCCTTGTTGGATAGTCGCATTCGGATGGATCGTAGCCTAGAGGGATTCTGAGATCTCCCGCACGATGTCATCGAAGGCCCGGCACGGCTCTGGCGCGGCCATGATGGGCCGTCCGATCACGAGCTTCGAGGCTCCGCGCGAAAGGGCCTCCGCCGGGGTGGCCGTGCGCTTCTGGTCGCCCTTCTCCGCGCCCGCGGGGCGCACCCCCGGGCAGATGAGGAGGGCGTCGGGGCCCAGGAGCTCGCGAAGGCGCCCCACCTCGTGGGGCGAGCACACGAGGCCGTGCGCGCCGTTCGCGAGCGCGAGCGTGGCAAGGCGCTCGACCTCGCTCGCCACATCGCCTCCCACGCCTATCGATTCGAGTATGTCGCGGTTCATCGAGGTGAGCACGGTGATGGCGATGAGCTTGGCGCGATCCTTCGCGTCGAGCGAGGACACGCCCCGCGCCGCCGCGGCCACCATCTCGGCGCCGCCGAGGGCGTGGAGCGAGAGGAGGTCGGCGCCGCTTTGCGCGGCCGCCCTCGCGGCGCCTTCCACCTGGAAGGGGATGTCGAAGAGCTTGAGGTCGAGGAACACGGAGAGGCCGCGCTCCTTCAGGGCGGCCACGATGGAGGGCCCCTCCTGGTAGTAGAGCGTCATGCCGACCTTCGCCCACCTGAGCCGCCCCTCGAGCTCGCCCGTGATCTCGAGCGCGCGCTCCCTCGTGCAGTCGAGGGCGAGGATGATCGCGTCCGCCGCTTCGCGCGTGCCTAGCATTCGAGCGCCCCCCTGAGGTCGTTCACGTCATCTACGCCCTGCTCATCCACCCACGCCTCGAGCTCGGCGAGGATCCTCGGCGCGCAATCGGGCTCGTAGAGGTTCTGAGAGCCGATGGAGACGGCCGTGGCTCCTGCGAGGATGAACTCCGCAACGTCCTCGCCGCTACGCACGCCGCCCACGCCGCACACGGGGATGGAGACGGCCTGGGCGGCCTCCCAGACCATGCGCACGGCAATGGGATGGCAAAGGGGTCCCGAGAGCCCTCCCGTGGGCTTCGAGAGCTTAGAGCGACGCGTGTGCACGTCGATCGCCATGCCCGGGATGGAGTTGATGAGGGTGAGGGCGTCGGCGCCCTCCGCCTCGAGCGCCTTCGCGATCTCGGGCACGCGGGCGGGCGCCATCTTCACGAGGAGCGGTCGCGAGGTGCGAGGACGCACGGCGCGTATCACCTCCGCCGCACCCTCGGGCGTCGAGCCCATCGCGATGCCCCCGCAGGCGATGTTCGGGCACGAGATGTTGATCTCGAGGCCCGAGGCGAACGGCGCGAGCTCCTCGAAGAGCTCGACCGCCGCCACGTACTCCTCCACGGAGTGGCCCGCCACCTGGCAGATGACCTGGCAACCCTCGGCGCGAAGTCCCGCGAGGTACTCGCCGCACTGTGCGACCAACCCGCGTACGCCGGGGTTTTGCAGGCCCACCGAGTTGATCATGCCCCCGTAGACGTCCGCCATGCGCGGCTGGTCGTTTCCCGCCCACGGCTCGGCCGCGCAGCCCTTGGTGGTGATGGCGCCGAGGCACGAGACGTCGTAGAACCCCTCGAATTGCCAGCCGTAGCCGAAGGTTCCCGAGGCGGTGTTGAGCGGGTTCTTCATGGCGATCCCGCCGAGGTTGACCGCGAGCGAGGCACTCATGAGAAGACCACCTCCGAGGCAGGGAAGACGGGACCGTCCATGCACGCGCCCTTCATGCCGTGGATCGTCTTCACCGCGCAGGTGGAGCACGCGCCGAAGCCGCAGGCCATCGTGCGCTCGAGCGACACCTGGCAGGGAATGCCGAGATCGATGGCACGGGCGGAGACGACCCTCATGAGCGGTTCGGGGCCGCAGACGAGCACGAGGTCATAGGCGCGCTCGTCGAGGAGCGCGAGCGCCGGGCCACTGGCAAAGCCCTTCTCCCCCGCGCTCCCGTCATCGGTGGAGACGATGACGCTTCCCGACACCTGTGACGAGAGCGCATCGGTCCCCCAGAGGAGGCCCTTCGTGCGCGCTCCCACGACCACGTCGGTCGCGATCCCCCGCGCGACGCAGGCGAGCGTCGCGGCGAAGATGGGAACGGTGCCCGTGCCGCCGGAGACGAGCAGGACGCGCCGCGCATCGTCTGGGATGCTCCAGCCGTTTCCGAGGGGTCCGAGCACGCCGAGCGTGCTTCCCACCTCGGTGCGCGCGAGGCACGCCGTCCCGGGCCCGACCACCTCGTAGACGAGCTCGATCGCGCCCGCCGCCACGTCGGTTTGCGTGAAGGAGAGGGGAATGCGCGTGAGCTGCCTCGCCTCTCCCCGCACGGCCACGTTCACGAATTGCCCGGCGCGAAGCAAGGAGGCGAGCTCGCCCACCTCGAGCGCGATCCTATGGATCACGCCCGCCACGGGTTCGCTCTCCACCACGCGCGCCTCGAAGAGGCGTCCCGTGCTCGGAGCAGGCGCGCCCATCTAGGCCACCTCCCCGTCCTTCAGCACGTGCCGCCCGGACACGAAGAGGTCGACTGCGCGCCCTTTGAGGTGCGCGCCGAGGAACGCGGAGTTCGTGGACTTGCTCTCGAGGTAGCGCCTGTCCACCACGACCTCGGCCTCGGGGTCGATGAGCGTGAGGTCGGCGCGCTTGCCCGCTTCGATGCCCACCGGCTCCAAGCGCAGGATGCGCCGCGGCGTGATGGCCATGGCCTCCACGAGGCGCGCCCAGGAGAGCCGCCCGGGACGCACGAGGTTCGTGATCATGAGCGGAAGCGACGTCTCGAGCCCGATCGTGCCGAAGGCCGCGATCTCGAACTCGCAGTCCTTCTCGTGCTTGGCGTGGGGCGCGTGGTCGGTGACGACGCAGTCGATCGAGCCGTCGATGAGGCCCTCGATGAGCGCCACCGCGTCATCGGGCGTGCGAAGCGGCGGGTTCATCTTGAGGTTCGTCTGGTATGCGTCGGTGATGTCCTCCTCGGTGAGGAAGAGGTGGTGCGGCGTGACCTCGCAGGTCACGGGCAGGCCGTCCGCCTTCGCGCCGCGCACGAGCTCGAGCGAGCGCGCCGTGGAGATGTGGGCCACGTGGAGCGGGCAGCCCGTGAGGCGGCAGAGCTCGATATCGCGCATGATCTCGAGCTCCTCGCCGAGCGCGGGCCATCCGAACATGCCGAGGCGCGTGGAGGCGCGGCCCTCGTTGATGACGCCGTTCTTGGTGAGCGATTCCACCTCGGAGTGCGCGATCACCACGCGGTCGAACTGCGACACGTAGGCCATGCAGGTGCGCATCATGCCGGCGCTCTGCACGCCGTGGCCATCGTCTGAGAAGGCGACGGCGCCCGCTTCCGTCATGTCGCCGATCTCCGCGAGGGCCTCGCCCTTCTCGCCGCGCGTGAGGGCGCCGATCGGCCGCACGCGGGTCTTCCTCTCCTCGATGCCGCGATCGATTTGATAGCGCACGGAGGTGCCGGTGTCGGTGACGGGGTCGGTGTTTGGCATCGTGGCCACGTCCGAGAAGCCGCCCTTCGCCGCGGCGCGCACGCCCGAGGCGATGTCCTCCTTGTACTCGAAGCCGGGCTCGCGGAAGTGCACGTGCATGTCCACGAGGCCGGGGACGAGGATCTTGCCGCTCCCGTCGATGACCTCGCCATCGCCCGGGGCGAGGCCCGTGCCCACCTCGGCGATCCGCTTTCCCTCGATCCGCACGTCGAGCACCTCGTCGAGCCCTGTTTGGGGATCGATGGCGCGCACGTTGCTAACGAGCATCGTCCTCACCTCCGAGCAGGAGATACATCTCGGCCATGCGCGTGGCGACGCCGGCCGTCACCTGGTCGAGCACCTTGGCCTCGGGCGAATCCGCCACCTCGTGCATGATCTCCATGCCTCGGTTCATCGGGCCCGGATGGCAGATGATGGAGCCGGGACGCATGAGGCGCCTCCTGCGCTCGTCCACGCCGAAGAGGCGGTTGTACTCGCGCTTCGAGGGGATGGCCGCGCCGTCCATGCGCTCGAGCTGCACGCGCAGGAGGTAGACGACGTCCACCTCGGGGATCACCGCGTCGAGGTCCGCCGTCTGCTCGACGCCCCAGTACGCGGGATCCGCCACCTGGAAGGTGGGCGGGCCCACGAGGATGGGGGTGGCGCCCATCGTCTTCAGGGCGGGCACGAGCGAGCCCGCCACCCGGCTGTGGGAGAGGTCGCCGATGATGGCCACCTTGAGGCCGTCGAGGTGCCCGAAGTGCTCGCGAATGGTGTAGAGGTCGAGCATCGCCTGCGTGGGGTGCTGGTGCTTGCCGTCGCCCGCGTTGATCACCACGGCGTCGGTGTTCTCCGTGATGAGGTGGGGGGTCCCTGCGAGCGAGGCGCGGCAGACGAACATGTCGACGTTCATCGCGCTGATCGTCTGGATGGTGTCCGCGAGGCTCTCGCCCTTCACCACGCTCGAGGTCGAGCCGCCCATGTTGAGCGAGTCGGCCGAGAGGCGCTTCTCGGCGAGCTCGAAGGACGAGCGGGTGCGCGTCGACGGCTCGAGGAAGAGGTTCACGATCGTGCGTCCGCGAAGCGCCGGCACCTTCTTGATCGCGCGACTGTTCACCTCGGCGAACGAGCGCCCCGTGTCGAGGATCTGCGTGATGTCGTCGGCCGTGAGGCTCGTGGTGTCGAGGAGGTGCTTCACCGAAAGCGCCATCTAGCTCTCCTTTCCCGCATCGTCCGTGGTATCGGCCATGTCCCAGATCTCCACCGCCATGGTCCCGTCCGTCTTGGGCAGGAGGACCCGCACGTCCTCATCGGTGGCGGAGGGCACATTCTTGCCCACGTAGTCCGCGCGAATGGGGAGCTCGCGGTGGCCGCGATCCACCATCACCACGAGCTGCACCGTGGAGGGACGCCCGAAGTCCATGATGGCGTCGAGGGCGCCGCGCACCGTGCGTCCGGTGAAGAGGACGTCGTCGACGAGGACGATGTCCTTGCCGTCCACGGTGTAGGGGATGTTCGTGGCGTGCAACACGGGCTGGATGTGGCGGAGCACGTCGTCGCGATAGAACGAGATGTCGAGCGAACCCACCGGCGGGCGCACGCCCCCTATCTCCTCGAGCTCGTCCGCGATGAGCTCCGCGAGGTCCTTGCCTCGCCTCACGATCCCCGCGAGGGCGATCGTTTCCGTGCCCCCATTGGCCTCGACGATCTCATGCGCGATGCGCGTAATCGTGCGGCGCATGTCCTTCTCGTCCATGATTTGGGCCTTGGGCCCCCGAGCGCCCATATCCTCACCTGCCTCCGCGAAAAAAGACGGCCACGCCTCGTTGCGCGCGGCCGTCTTCTGCTGAAGGCTCGTGGTGGGTTCGTTTGGTCTGCGTTTGGCCTTGCGGGCATCTCGTACCGCGCTTAAAGGTCTTCGGATACTCTAGCACGCGCGCGGCGCGGCGCACGCCGGCTCCGCGATTCCCCCTACGCGGAGAGATTGAGCCTATCCTTCAACGCCCGCGCGTACTTCGCGAGGTAGCCCGCGGTGAAGCCAACCCCGTTGATGGCGAGGGAGTGGAATCCCGCCTCGGCGAGCGAGCGCGCGTAGGCGCGCGAATCGAAGTCGGGGGCCTCCTCGCCGCGGAGCTCGAAGGCGAGGCGGCGAAGCGCGGGGCTCACTCGATCGAGGCGCGCGATGAGTTCCGGGTCCATGCGGCGAGCGATCTTCGCGGCGCCCTCACGGACCGCCTCCTCCCCAGGGTACGCGGCGAGCGCCTTCTCCACGTAGCGAAAGCCCACCACGTAGAGCGCCTGGCGGATCTTCGGATCGTCCTCCCCGAGGCGATCGAGCACATCCATCATGTCCATCCAGCGCTCGAACTGGGTCTCCCAGGGAAGCGTCACCGAGGAGGACCCGGGGAGATCCTCGCGATAGTGGTAGTAGGGCTCATCGGTGTAGACGATGGACGCGGCCTGCGCGAGCGTCTCCACCATGAAGGGGTTGTCCACCCATCCCGCGCCCGGCGCCTCCTTGAAGCGAATGCCTCGCGCCTCGAGGAAATCGCTGCGGTAGAGGGCGCTCCAGATGGAGGGGTGGTAGCGGATGAGCCACGGCTCGTCCGCGAGCGTGAAGGGCTGGGCCTTCGGGGAGATGGCGCGGTAGTAGTCGTTGTGCCAGCGCCGCTCCGTGCCGTCCGCGTCCCGCACGAGCCGCCAGTAGGACGACTTCACCACATCGGGGAAGTCGAAGCGCTCCGCGAGCTCGTAGAGCTCGTCGTACATGTGCGCGGCGGGATAGTCGTCGGGCTCGAGGATCGCCAGATAGCGCCCCCGGGCCGCGGCGAAGCCGAGGTTCACGGCCTGGCCATAGCCGCCGTTTTCCTTGTCGATGAGCCTCACGCGCGCATCGAGCGCCGCCTGGGCCGCGGCGATTTGCGCCGTGCCATCGCGAGACCCGTCGTTCACCACGAGGACCTCGAGCGCGATCCGGTTGTTCTTGCGCGCCGCCTCGAGGGCCTCCTCGAGGGAGGCCTCCACGTTGTAGGCGGGCACCACCACCGAGACGTCGACGGCGCGCTCAGGCGCGGCGTTTTCCCGTGCCATCAGATCTCCCCCATGGATTCGTAGGCGTCGCAGACCTCGTCCGCGGGGCCGAGCATGAACTGGCGTCCCTTCTCGATCCAGCACGCGCGATCGCACATGCGCCTCACGAGGTCCACCGAGTGGCTCACGAGAAGCACCGTGACCTCGCCCGATTCCACGAGCTGGCGGATCCTCTCCTCGCACTTCTTCTGGAAGAGGAAGTCGCCCACCGAAAGCGTCTCGTCCACGATGAGGATGTCGGGCTCGGTGATGGTGGCGATGGCGAAGGCGATGCGCGCGACCATGCCGCTCGAATAGTTCTTGAGCGGCATGTCGAGGAAGTCCTCGAGCTCGGCGAAGGCGACGATGTCGTTGAAGCGCTCGTCGATGAACTCCTTCGCATAGCCGAGGAGCGCGCCGTTCAGGTAAATGTTCTCGCGCGCCGTGAGCTCCACGTCGAAGCCCGCGCCGAGCTCGATCAACGGCGCGATCGAGCCGTGCACGTCCACGGAGCCACGCGTGGGGTCGAGCACGCCGGCGATGATCTTCAGCATCGTCGACTTGCCGGAGCCGTTCGTGCCCACGAGCCCGAAGGCCTCGCCCTTGCGCACCTGGAAGGACACGTCCACGAGGGCGCGGAACTCCTTGAAGTAGAGCTTCCCGCGCGCAAGCGAGATGAAGTACTCCTTGAGCGAGTTCAGCCGTTCGGAGGCCATGTTGAAGACCATCGACACGTCGCGCACGTCGATCGAGACGTCGCGCTTCGAGAAGTCCACCTTGGAGATCTCCTCGGCAAGGCTCTCGCCGGCGCCTCTCGCCTGCTTGTCCACGATGTCCGGCACGCTTCTCGCCCTCGCCCCCTCGTCCTAGATGTAGAGGATGAACTTGCGCTCGCTCGCCTTGAAGATGAGCCAGCCCGCGAGGAAGGCCACCACGGAGCAGGCGATGCAGACGAGGTTCTGCGTGAGCGAGGGGGTCTGTTGGTAGAGCAGGATCTCGCGCAGGTAGGTGATGTATTGGTACATCGGGTTGTAGACGATCAAGCGCTGCATGAACTCCGGCAGGATCGTGATGGAGTAGAAGATGGGCGTGAGGTAGGTCCACGCGATGAGCACGACGCTCCAGAGGTGCATCACGTCGCGGAAGAAGACCGAGAGCGCCGAGAGCGCCATCGAGAGGCCCGCGCAAAATCCCACGAGGTAGAGGAGGAAGAGCGGGACGAAGAAGACGTTCCAGGAAAGCGGGATCTGGAACCAGATCATGACGATGGCCACCGCGATGAGCGAGAACGCGAAGTTCACGAGGGCGAAGAGCACCTTCTCGAGGGGAAAGACGATGCGGTTGATCTTCACCTTCTTGAGGAGCGACGCGTTGTCGATGATCGACGCCATCCCCGCCGAGGAGCTGTCCGAGAGCAGGGTGAAGGTCACGTTGCCGATGATGAGGTAGAGCGGGAAGTTCGGGATGTCGCCGCCCACGCGCATGAAATTCGAGAACACCGCGGCCATGACGATCATCATGAGGAGCGGGTTCAGCACGCTCCACGCCACGCCGAGCACGCTCCTTCGGTACTTGTTCTTGAAGTCGCGCCCCACGAGCTGGGAGAGGATGAAGCGATCGCGGGTGAAGCCCGTCGTCCATGGCGAGGACGCCCCCCGCTCGACAGTGGCTTCGGCCTCGGCCATGGTGCGCCTCCCCTCCTCTTCCCGCGCGTTCCTTGAAAACCTTAGCACAGGCAGGGAATTGCCCTTGGGAGTGCGGATATTGGGACGCGAGCGCTTGCACGAGGCGCGCACTCGCGTATAATCTCCTCGCACGACAAACTATTCCTCGGTAGCTCAATGGTAGAGCCCTCGGCTGTTAACCGAGTTGTTGTAGGTTCGAGTCCTACCCGAGGAGCCAGAACACTAAAAGCGCCTCTTACGAGGCGCTTTTTCTATTCCTCTATGTAGTCCTTCAGCTTTCCCGAGCGGCTTGGGTGGCGGAGCTTCGCGAGGGTCTTCGATTCGATCTGGCGGATGCGCTCGCGCGTGACGCCGAACTCGCGGCCGACCTCCTCGAGCGTGCGAGGATGGCCGTCCTCGAGGCCGAAGCGCAGCTTGATGACCTTGCGCTCACGATCCGCAAGGCCGTCGAGCACCTGGTCGAGCTGGGCGCGGAGCATGGAATCGGTCGCCGCCTCGGGTGGCTTCACCGCGGTTTGGTCCTCGATGAAGTCGCCGAGTTGCGAATCGTCTTCCTCGCCGATGGGCGTCTCGAGCGATACCGGTTCCTGGCTGATCTTCTGGATCTCGAGCACGCGCTCCGGCGTGATGTCCATCTCCGCCGCGATCTCCTCGGGAGTGGCCTCGCGACCGAGCTTCTGGAGGAGGTTTCGCTGGATGCGCACCATCTTGTTGATGGTCTCCACCATGTGCACGGGGATGCGGATCGTGCGTGCCTGGTCCGCGATGGCGCGCGTGATGGCCTGGCGGATCCACCACGTGGCGTACGTGGAGAACTTGAAGCCACGCGTGTAGTCGAACTTCTCCACCGCGCGGATGAGGCCGAGGTTGCCCTCTTGGATGAGGTCGAGGAAGAGCATGCCGCGCTTGATGTAGCGCTTGGCGATGGACACGACGAGGCGCAGGTTCGCCGAGATGAGCGCCTGCTTGGCGTCGAGGCCCATCTCCTCGATGCGATCGAGGCGCCTGAGCTCCGCGCGCGTGAGGTTGATCTCGCCGCGCTCGAAGGCCTCGAGCTTCGCGGTGGCGTCGGTGCCGGCCTGGATCTTCATCGCGAGGTCGACTTCCTCGGCGGCCGTGAGGAGGTCGACCTTGCCGATCTCCTTCAAATAGAGGCGAACCGGGTCCTTCGCGAGGAGAAGCACCGAGGGATCCTGCCTGCGCCTTTGCGCGGCGCTCTTACGGCGATTCGAGGCCTTGGAGCGGCTCTTGGACGAGCTCGCGCGCGCGGGGGTTTCCGGCACCACCGCCTCGACGAGCTCCTCGACCTCGAGGGCCTCGTCTTCGAGATCCTCGTCGTCGGCGCCCTCGGCGCTCGAATCATCGGCACCGAGGTCGTCGATGGCCGGCGTCATGAGCTGCGTGGTATCGCCCTCGAACGTGGAATCGATCTCCACCCCCGCGGCCTTGATCTTGTCGTAGAGATCCTCGAGCTCGTCATCGTCGAGGTCGAGCTCGCGAAGGACGTACTGGATGTCGTCCTCGGTGATGCGCATCTTCTGGCCCTTGGCGAGGTCCTTGGCGGCGGAGAGCGCCTCCTCGACGTTCGCGGGGGCCTTGTTCGAGCGCTTCGACGATTTCTTCGAGGCGCTCTTCTTGGCCGCGCCCTTCTTCGCCGTGGCCTTCTTCGGCGTGGAGGCCTTCTTCGCGGGCTTCGCCTCGGCGGCGGATTCCCCTTCCTCGGTCTTCGCCTGCGCCTTGGCCTCGGACTTCTTCGTCGCCTTCTTGGCCGCGGGCTTCTTGGCGCTCGCCTTCTTGGCGGCCTTCGGCTTCGTGGCGGGGGCTTCCTCCGCTGCGGGTTCCTCGGCCTTCGCCTCAGCTTCGGGCTTCTTGGCCGTGGCCTTCTTCGTCGTGGCCTTCTTCGAGGTGGAGGCTTTCTTCGAGGTGGAGGCCTTCTTCGCGGCGGCGGATTCCCCTTCCTCGGCCTTCACCTCCGCCTTGGCCTCGGACTTCTTCGTCGCCTTCTTGGCCGCGGGCTTCTTGGCGCTCGCCTTCTTGGCGGCCTTCGGCTTTTCGTCCTTCGCGGGGCTGGACTCGGGAGCTCCCTCGACCTTCGCCTCGTCTCCCTCGCTCTTGGCGGCCTTCGTCGGCTTCTTCGCGGCCTTCGCTGACGTGGTCGTCTTCGTGGTGGTGCTCTTTGCGCCGGTCTTTTGCCTCGTGGCCTTCGCGCTCTTCGACGTCTTCTCCGATTCGATGGTTTCTGGGGCTTCAACCTCGTGCGACTTGGATGCCAAGGAAATTCCTTCCGCCAGTTTTAAAAACACTCAATTTTACTCCGAGCGAATATCATTCCCCGCGATCGTTCCACGATCTCACGGAAGCTTCCAATTCCGCGATTCGCGCGCGAAGGGACTGCGATTCACCCAACAGGGCCGCGATGCGCGCGTCATCGCCGGAGATCTCCGCGGCGTGGAGCGCCGACGATACGCCGCGAAGCGCGTGGGCGAGCGATTGCAGCTCCACCTGGTCCACGAGGAAGGCCGCCTCGGCCTCGCCCCAGCGCCCATTCGCCCGATCGAGCTCCGAGGCGGCGAGGATCTGCGGCGCATAGGCGTCCACCGCCCGCGCGGCAGCCAAGCGCGCACGCGCGCTCGCGCCGCGCGCGTCGAGAAGCGCGTGGGCGATGCGCCCGTGGCGCGCATCGGCCCAGTCCAAGGCCCCGATGCGTGCGAGGTCACGCGAAAACGCCTCCGGACGTGCGGCGAGCGCCGCGAGGAGCTCGCGTTCCGAGAGGATTCGCGACCTCTCCGCGGTGCCCACCCGCGAGAGGTCCGGCAGCGGCTCTCCGAGGTCCTCTGGCGAGGATTGGCGGTATTCGCTCCCCGTGGATCGCGCGATCCGATCGCGCGAACGAGGATCCATCGCCCGTGCGCGCGCCGCCTCGCGGATCCGCTCGCGCACCTGGCCCTCGTCCACGGAGAAGGCGTCCGCGACGAAGCCCACGTAGGCGGAGAGCGCGAGCGGCTCGTTCGCGAGCGGCGCGAGGATGCCGCACACGTCGTCGAGGATCTTCGCACGCTCCCCCACCGAGGCGCCCTGCGCCTCGCGAAGCCTGCGGTCGAGGACGAAGAGCACGAGGTCCTCCGCCTCCGAGAGACGCTCCATCATGGCCTGCGGACCCTCTGCCTCGAGGTACTCCGCCGGATCCTTGCCCTCGGGAAGCACGACGCAGCGAAGCTTCGCGCGGGTCTGCCCCACGAGCGCCACGATCTTCTCCGCGGCGCGCTGCCCGGCCTCGTCGCCATCGAGGAGCGAGACGATCTCCGCCGGGCGAAACCTCGCGAGCACCTTCAGGTGGTCGGCGGTGAGCGCCGTGCCGAGGATGGCCACGGCATTGGTGATGCCCGCCTCGTGGAGGGCGATCGCATCGGTGTAGCCCTCGACGATGACCACGCGGCCGGTGGCGGTGATCGCACCCTTCGCGCGATCGAGCGCGTAGAGGTTCTTGCGCTTGTGCCAAAGGGACGAATCGCGACTGTTCAGGTACTTCGGCAGCGACGAATCGATCACCCGGCCGCCAAAGCCGATGGTCGATCCCGCCGCGTCGCGGATGGGAAACATCACGCGGTCGTAGAAGCGATCGCGAAGCCCATGCGGCCCCTCCACGCCGAGGTCGGCGGCCACGATCTCTCGCGTGGTGAAGCCCTTGGCCCGGAGGTGGCTCGTGAGGTCGCCCCTCCCGAGCGAGAAGCCGAGGCCCCAGCGAAGCGCGACCTCTCGCCCGAGCGAACGCGCGGAGAGGTACTCGCGCGCTCGCTGGCACTTTCCCTGCGCGTCGCGCGTCTTCAGGAGGAGCCGCGCGAAGTGGCGCTGGGCCTCCTCGAGGCACGCGATGATCCTCCCCCGCCCGGGGCCGGAGCTTGCGCCCGCGCGCTCGTGGAGCTCGATGTGCGCGCGATCCGCGAGGTAGCGCACCGCATCCATGAACTCGAGGTTCTCGCGACGCTTCACGTAGTCGATCACGTCGCCCTTGGCCCCGCAGCCAAAGCAGTAGAAGAGCCCGCGATCGGCCGACACGTGGAAGGATTCGGTGCGTTCCTCGTGGAAGGGGCAGCGCCCCCAGAAGTCGCCCGAGCCCTTCTCGTGGAGCATCACCGTCTCGCCCACGAGGCTCACGAAGTCCGTCGCCTGGACGACCCGCTCCTTCTCCTCGGGAGAGATCATGCGACCACCTTCACGCCCGCGTCCCCCAAGAGACGCCCCACTTGCGCCAGATTCGCCCGCACGGTGGCAACGAGCTCGGCTTCGCTCTCGAACCTCCTCGAGCCGCGGAGCCGCTCCACGAGGATGACGGCGACGTCGTAGTCGTAGAGGTCGCCATTGAAGCCGAGGAGCGAGGCCTCGGCGAGCCACGTGCCCCCATCGAGCGATGGCGACGCGTAGCTCGGGGGATTCCCGAGGTTCACCGCCGCGGGCCATGCCCTGCCGCCCTCGCACGCGATCCCCACGAACACGCCGTCGCGCGGAAACGCGTAGGCATCGCTGAAATGCACGTTCGCCGTGGGGATGCCGAGCCCATGGCCCTCGCCGCGCCCGCGCTCCACGCGCCCCCGCACGAAGGGATAGCGTCCGATGAGCTCGTACGCCGCGCGAATGGCCCCCTCGTCGAGGAGCCTCCGGATGCGGGTCGCGCTCACCGGCTCCCCCTCCGCTTCCACGAGTTCGTGGCCGAAGAGCTGCACGCCGAGGGCGCCCGCGAGCACCTGCAGGGCCTCGAGCGTGCCCTGGCCTCCTCGCCCGAGCGAGAAGTCCTCGCCCACGTGCACCGCGACCACATCGGCGAGCGCGAGCAGGCGCTGCGTGAAGAACTCCTCGTAGCCCGTCTCGGCGAGGGCGGTGTCGAAGCGGTACGCCACGATCGCATCGGGCTCGAGCGAGGCGAGGCCGACCAGTCGGTCGCGTGAGGCCAATATCTGCGCCTCGTGGCGATCGGGCGCGAGGACGAAGGCGGGATCGGGATCGAAGGTGATGACCACGAGGGGCACGCCCCGTCGCCTCGCGTCCGCGCTGGCCTCGGCGATGAGCGCTTGGTGCCCGACGTGCACGCCATCGAAGGCGCCGATGGCGACCACCGCCGCCTCCCCCGGCTTCCAGCGTCCGCTGAGGTCGTAGAACCGCGCCCCCTCGATCATCTGGGGATTCGGCAGCGCAGCCCCGATGAAGAGCGCCTTCCTCGCAATGGAGCGCAGCATCGCCTCGCGCGCGCTCCCCATCACGCGCCTCCGAGGAGGACGCCGTCCGTGAGGTTGGCCTTGGGGCGAAGCTCGCCGGACCTCATCTCCCATACGCCGCGCAGGAGCCCATCCCACACAAGGCCCACGAGCGGTTCCTCCGCGGGATGCGCGTAGAGCGTTTGGCCGTTTCTCGCACGCACGACTTCGGAGCCCTCGACGTCCCGGCGCGAGAGGCCCGCGAGGGCGAGCGGATCGAGGGCTCGCTCGCAGACGGCCTCCCAGCCACGCTCCTCGAGCTCGTCGAGCGTGAGGCAATCCCTCAGCGTCACGGGGCCCGAGGCGCTCCTGCCGAGCGTCCCCACGTGCGCGTAGCACCCGACTTCGCGCCCAAGGTCCCGGGCGAGCGCGCGCACATAGCAACCCTTCGAGACTCGAAGCGCCACCGTGGCCACGAGCCGCTCGTCGCGCCTTCCCGAGGAGAGGAGGGTGGCTTCGAAGACCTCGACCGGACGCGGGTCGAGGTCGAGCGCCTCGCCCCTCCTCGCAGCCGCATAGGCGCGGCGTCCACCCTTCGAGACCGCCGACACCGAGGGCGGCACCTGCATCGAGGGGCCCTCGAGCGAGGCGATGGCCTTGGCGAGCCCCTCGCTCGAGAGGAGCTCGGCGGGCACCTCGGCTTCCTTCGTGGCCTCGCCCTCGGCGTCATCGGTCGATGTCTCCGCGCCGAAGACGAACTCGGCCACGTAGGACTTATCGGCGAGCGTCACGAAGCCGAGGAGGCGGGTGGCCTGGGCGAGGCCGACGATGAGGACGCCCGTCGCCTGCGGGTCGAGGGTGCCCGCGTGCCCCACGCGCCGAAGTCCGAGCGCGTGACGCACACGCGAGACGACGTCGTGCGAGGTCATGCCGGAGGGCTTGTCGATGGCGATGAGCGCGCCGGGATGCGGTCCTCGAGTGTCCATACGCGCTATTCCTCGAGAAGGAGTGCCTCAAGGCGGGGAAGGACGATCTGCTTCGCCTCTTCGAGCGACACCTTCCCGAGCGTGAATCCGGCGGCGGCGGCATGGCCGCCTCCCCCGAGCCCCGTGGCCACGCCGGACACGTCGATCGCACCCTTCGAGCGAAGGTTCCCGCGGATGGCGCCCTCAGGCGTCTGGCGAAGGAGGAGCGCGATCTCCGCCCCCTCCACGCAGCGCACGATGTCCACGAGGCCCTCGGACTCGTCTTCCCCCGCGCCCGTGGCCTCGAAATCCTCCCAGAGGACCCACGAATAGGCGAGCCGACCGCCCATCTTCGTGGTGATGCGCCCCATCACCACCGATTCGAGGCGGAGGTAGGAAAGCCGCATGGACTGGTAGACGTTGAGCGCCACCACCGACGGATCCGCGCCGGCCGCCACGAGCTTGCTCGCGGCCCAGAAGGCCTCGGCGTTCGCGTTTTGGTATTGGAAGCGGCCCGTGTCCGTCATGATCGCGCAGAAGAGCAGCATCGCCACGTCGCGCGTCACGCGCACGTCGAGGTAGAGGGCGTATTCGAGCACCACGACGCCGCACGCGGCCGCGTCGGGGCGCATGATCGCGCCATTTCCGAAGGGATGCTCGGTCGGGTGGTGGTCGATCACGAAGACCTCGCGCGAGCGCTCCATGAGCGCCCGCGCCTCGGCGAGGCGCGCCGCCACGGAGAGATCCACGGCGAGGAAGAGGTCGGGGGCCTCATCAGCCCCGGCGGGAACCTCGAGCTCTTCCACCATGGGAAGGAAGCGCAGGTGCCTCGGGACCTCCTTCGCCTCGGCGAGGAGGCAGCGCACCTGCTTCTCCGGCCATCTTTCGCGAATGATCGCCGCGAGCGAGAGCTCGGAGCCGAGCGCGTCGCCGTCGGGCGACATGTGCGCGCAGATGGCGATGGTCCGCGCTCGCTCGATCGCCTCGCTGAGCAGCAGGAATCCCTGTTCTTGCAGGCGGCGCCGCCCTTCGGAGAGGCGATTCACGCGCTGGCCCCCTCGCTCGCGTCGCCCGGCGGATCCTCGAGCGGGTAGCCGTCCTCGTCCTTCGCCTCCGCCATCGTCGGCGGCACGTGCTTCAGCGCCTCCGTGATGCGCTCGGCCTCCTCGGTGGAGGGATCGATGCGAAGGTCGAGCTCGGGGGTTACGCGCCACCCGAGCGCCCTGCCGAGGAGGCGCCGGATGTGGCCCTTGGCCCTCCCGAACGCCTCGGCGACCGCCTCCTCCTCGCCCGCGGGGCACGCCACGTAGGCGCGGACGAAGGATCTATCGATCGAGACGTCGCAGCCGGTCACGACCACCCCCTGGAGGGCGGGATCGGACACCTTCGTCTGGAGGATCGCCGCGAGCTTCTCGCGAGCGATCTCCTGGGACCTGCGCGTGTGGGGCGAGCGCTTCACCGTCGTGCTCCTAGCTCGTGCGCGCCACCTCGACGATGCGGTAGGTCTCCACCACGTCGCCGATGTGGAAGTCCTGGAAGTTCTCGAACGACAGGCCGCACTCGTAGCCCGCGCGCACGCTCGGCACGTCGTCCTTATACCGGCGCATCGAGGCGAAGGTGCCGTCGTAGACGACGACGCCATTGCGCACGATGCGCACGCGGTCATCACGCGAGATCTCGCCCTGCGTGACCATGCAGCCCGCCGCGACGCCCACCTTCGGCACCTTGAAGGTCTCGCGAACCTCGGCCTCGCCCGTCTCACGCTCTTCCTCGGTGGGCTTGAGCATGCCGATGCGCGCCGCGTCGATGTCCTCGATGGCCTGGTAGATGACGGAGTAGGTGCGGATCTCCACGCCGTCGCGCTCGGCAAGGGCGCGCGCCTTGGCCTCGGGCCGCACGCCGAAGCCGATGATGACGGCGTCGGAGGCGGAGGCGAGGATGACGTCGGTCTCCGTGATGCCACCCACGGCGCCGTGGATGACGTTGATCTTGACCTCGGACTGGTCGATCTTCGCGAGCGCGTCGCGAAGGGCCTCGATCGAGCCCTGCACGTCGGCCTTGACGACGAGGTTGAGTTCGGCGACCTCGCCTTCGTCCATCGTGTCGAAGAGGTTCTCGAGCGTCACTTTGTGCGTGGCGTTCTGCTCCTCGATGCGGGCCTTGAGGGCGCGCTGCTCCGCGAGATCGCGGGCATCGCGCTCGTCCTGGAACACGCGGAACTCGTCGCCCGCCGCCGGCACGGAGGAGAGGCCGAGAATCTCGACGGCGTCGGACGGGCCGGCGCTCTTCACGTTCTTGCCGTGCTGGTCGAGCATGGCGCGCACGCGGCCATGGCTCATACCGGCCACCACGGCATCGCCCACATGGAGCGTGCCGCGGTTCACGAGAAGCGTCGCCACGGCGCCGCGACCACGGTCGAGCTTCGCCTCGAGCACGTAGCCTGAGGCGAAGGTGTTTGGATTGGCCTTGAGCTCGAGCACGTCCGCCTGGAGCAGCACCGTCTCCAAGAGCTCGTCGATGCCGATCTTCTTCTTCGCGGAGATGTTCACGAACATGTTCTCGCCACCCCACTCCTCGGGGATGACCTCGTATTCCGTGAGCTCCTGGCGCACGCGATCCGGATTCGCGTCTTCGCGGTCGATCTTGTTCACCGCCACGACGATGGGCACCTTCGCCGCACGCGCGTGGTTGATGGATTCGATGGTCTGCGGCATCACGCCGTCATCGGCGGCGACGACGAGGATGACGATGTCCGTCACCTTCGCGCCGCGGGCGCGCATGGCCGTGAAGGTCTCGTGGCCGGGCGTGTCGACGAAGGTGATCTTGCGCCCGTCGATCTCCACCTGCGAGGCGCCGATGTGCTGGGTGATGCCGCCCGCCTCGGAGGCGACGACGCCGGTGTCGCGGATGGCGTCGAGGAGCGACGTCTTGCCGTGGTCGACGTGGCCCATGACGGTGACGACCGGGGAGCGCGGCAGGAGGTCGGCGGGATCGTCGTAGAAGGTGAAGGAGTTCTCCTCCTCCTTCGTCATCACGCGCACCTCGCGCCCGAGGTCGTCGGCCACGAGCTCGATGAGGTCGTCGGTCATGGATTGCGTCATGGTGAGCGGCGTGCCGAGGAGGAAGAGGCGCTTCACGATGTCGGCGGCGTCCACGTTCAGGAGCTGGGCGAGCTCGGCCACGGTGGAGCCCTGCGGCACCTTGACGGTGCCGAGCTGCGAGACGTCCTGGTCGTTGGCGATGGCCTCGGCTATCGCCCGCTCCTCCTCGCGCTGCGCCTGCTGTTGCTGGCGACGTTCCTTGCGCTTCTTGCGGCGACCGGTGGAGGCGCGGTTCGCCTCCTCCACCTGCGCCCTCGCGTCCTCGAGCACGCGCTCGCGGTTGTACTCCTCCGCGGCGCGCGCCATGCGCGCGTAGCGATCCTCGTTCTCCTGGCCCTTGCGGCGGCGAGATCCGCGTCCTCGGCGATCCTGCCCGGTGCGCTCGGGCTCGGGCATGGGCACGGGACGCTTCTCGTGGGCTTGGCGGGGCGCGCCCTGGCCACGCGCCGCGTCCTTGGCGCGCGCGGACGCCTCCGCCTGCTGCTTCAAGACCTCTTCCTGCTGGGCGATCTGCGAGAGCAGGCTGTCGAAGGAGGGCGAGAGCTTCGGCGCGTTGTCGCGCACGCGATTCTTCTCCTCCTCCGCGCGCTTGCGCTCCTCCTCGGCGGCCTTCTCCGCCTCGCGGCGCTTGCGCTCCTCCTCGGCCGCCTTGCGCTCCTCGGCCCGACGGCGCTCCGCCTCGAGGCGCTCCGCCTCGCGGCGCTTGCGCTCCTCCTCGGCGGCCCTCGCGGCCTCTTCCTCCTCGGCCTTCTTCTGCGCGAGGATCTCGTCCTGGCGAGCCTTGAGGATGGGACCGAGCTTCTGCTTGGCCATCGACACGTAGGCGGGCACGAGCCCCGATGAGGGCGACTTCGCCGGAATACCCATTTCAGCGAGGTAGCCCAAGAGCTCCTTGCTCGACATGCCAAGGTCCTTGGCGAGCTTGTGGACGGGCGTGTTTGCCATCTATTCGCTACCTTTCGAGAGGAAGGGCGTCGTTTCCTGGAGGGGACTACACGAGGTCGAAGGCCTCGCCTTGGGCGGTTTCGTGAACGCCGCAGAAGTTGGAGCCCGGACGCGCCATGTTGCGGCAGCGCACGCCGTTCTCGTCCACGTACTTGCAGCGGTGGGAGCCCTCGTCGGCGATGAGGTCGTCCGCCTCATCCGCGAAGGAATTCGGGAAGAGGCCCTGGGCGAGCTCCTCGTTCTTGATGTCGATCCTCCAGCCCGTGAGCTTCGCGGCGAGGCGGGCGTTCTGCCCGTCCTTGCCGATCGCGAGCGAGAGCTGGTCATTCGGCACGATGGCGGTGGCGTGGCGGGTCTTCTCGTCGATGAGCACGCGGTTCACCTTCGCCGGCGAGAGCGCCTCGGCCACGCAGCGGGCGGGATCGTCGGACCACTGCACCACGTCCACGCGCTCGCCCCTGAGCTCGGAGACCACGGAGCGCACGCGCGAGCCCTTCGGCCCCACGCACGCCCCCACCGGGTCGAGGCGGGAATCGATCGACGCGACGGCCACCTTCGAGCGCACGCCGGGTTCGCGGGCGATGGAGCGGATCTCCACCACGCCGTCATAGACCTCGGGCACCTCGAGCTCGAACAGGCGTCGCACGAAATCGGGGTTCGTGCGGCTCACGATGATGGACGGCCTCGAACGGCGGGTGGGCTCGCCCTCGTTCGGGTTCTTCACGTCCACGATCACGGCCTTCAGGCCCTTGTCCTTCGTGAGGTAGCGCTCGCCGCGAGGGCGCTCGTTGCGCTCATCGGGGTGGCGCCTCGTGTCGAAGTGCGGAAGCTCGGCCTCCACGCCCTTGCGAATCTGCAGGATCGTGAAGTCGAGCGTGGACTGGATCACGTCGCCGGAGATGAGGTCGCCGATCCTATTGGAGAACTCCTCGTAGATGCGCTCCTTCTTCACGCGATCCACGATGGCCATGATCTCGGCCTTGGCGTTGTGGGCGGCGATGCGCGAGGTGTCCTCGGGGGTGACGTCCTCGTAGTCGAACTCGGTGTACTCGCCGGTTTCGGGGTCGGGCTCGCCCTTGGGCACGATCTTCGACACGTAGATGTTGCCGGTGGCCTTGTCGATCGTCACCTCGGCCCCGTATTCGAGGTTCATGATGTCGGCATAGCTCTTGGCCAGCGACTTCTCGAGCCGGTCGATGAGGTAGTACTGGTCGATGCCCCGCTCCTGGCAGAGGGCCATCAACGCTTCCATCATCTCTGACGCCATGGGTTCCTCACGCTTTCTCGTGGTATTTGCGGATGCCGCGCGTCGTGCGCATCCTGTGCTAGAGGTCGTCGTAGTCGGGTTGGAGTTGCGCCTTCTGGATCTCCTCGATGGGGAGCTCGAAGCGCTCGCCATCCACCTCGAGGACGAGCACGCCGCCTTCGGCCGAGACGATCTCGCCGGTAAAGGAGCGCCTCCCCGTAAAGCCGGCCATCTTCACCTGGGCTCGCTGCCCCGCATAGCGCGCGAAATCGCGCGCGCGCCGAAGCGGGCGGGCGAGCCCGGGAGAGCTCACCTCCAAGGTGTAGGGGCCCGGGATGAGGCCGGTTGCCTCGACGGCCGCGTCCACCCACGCGTTTGCGCGGGCGAGCTCGCCGAGGTCGATCGGGCCGTCATCGGGATTGGCGTGGTCGAGGTACACGCGCAGGAGCGGCGCCTTGTTCGCGCCGGCAAGTTCCACGTCCACCACGTCGAGGGCCTCCGGGGCCGCCTTCTCAAGCGCCTCGATGAGCCTCGCCCTCTGGTCGAGAGCCACGGTTTCCTCCCCTCTTCCAACAAAAAGGAAGCGGGGCGAGAGCTCGCTCCACTTCCTCGCGGAAGACCTTGTAGATCGGCACGCCAAGTATGGATTTGCGCCGCGTGCGGGTCAAGCGAGCCGTCCCGCGCAAACAACTTCGCCAAACTTCGCCCGTGCGGGGCCGCCTATTCGCCCACCTTGAAGAACGGCACGTCCGTCTGCTCGTCGAAGAAGTCCACGAGCTTGCCCTCATCGTCGAAGGTGAGGGTGACGGTGCGCGTGTCCTCGGAGCCCTCGGCGCCCGCGCCGGGAAGGCCCGACCAATCCCAATCCACGGTGACCTCCGCCGTGACCTGCCGCTTCTCGGAGTCGACGGTGAGGTCGGTGCTCACGATGGAGCGCGGGAGGCTCTGCAGCTCAGCCGGCTGGTCCAAGAATCGCCCGCCGCGCTTCACGAGCTCCCACCACACGTCATGGGCGCCCTTGCCCGCCACGTCGCTCTCGCTCGAGAGGAGCGGGAGGAGCGCGTTTCCGATGGCGTCATCGGCGGGATTGGCGTTGTAGATCGCATCCAGCACGGCCGTGGCGGCGTTCGCGTAGAACTCCTCGGGCGAGCAGGCGACCTTCGCCACGACCGTCGTCCCCACCTCGACGGAGGCCCCCGCCGCCGGATCCTGCCCGACGATCGTGCCCACCTTCTGGCCATCCGTGGCGAGCGCATCCTGCGTGGCGAGCTTGAGGAGGAGCGTGACGAGCTCGGAGGAGGCCTCGTCGGGGGTGAGCCCCGAGAGGTCGGGCACGACCGGACGCTTCGCCACGATCACCTGCACCACTGCATCCCTGCCGATCGCGCTTCCGCTCGCGATGCTCGAGGAGATGACCGTACCGTCCACCTCATCGGAGAGCTGCTCGGTGGCCTCGTAGGCGATGCCGAGGGACTCAAGCTCCGATTGCACCTCCGACCAGGGCCTGCCCACGATGTCGGGCATCGCGATGGAGCTCGAGACTCGGATGATGACCTCGGAGTACTTCGGTCGGGGCGTGCCTGGCGCGGGCTCTTGGGAGACGACGAGCCCCGAGGTGCCGTCCTCGGAGAGCACATCCTCCACGACGGCCGTGTAGCCGAGCTTGGCGAGCTCCTCCTCCGCGCGCTCCCTGTTCCATCCCACGAGGTCGGGGACGCTGAGCTCGCCTTCCGTGCCGAAGCCGCTCGTGGCGTAGTAGAGGAGCGCGCCGAAGCCCACGACGAGAACGATCCCCACGAACACCTGGAAGTAGCGGCGACGCTTGCCCTGCGTATTGCCCTTGCCGATGCCCGTGAGGCCCTCGACGTTCTTGCGCGAGGCCGCGGCCTTGCTCCCGCGAATGGAGTCGGTGGGGTTCGAGAGGTTCGCCCCGCAGTGGGGGCATCGGGCGGGAAGCATCCCCTCGCCCAGATATCTCCCGCACTTGGGACAGTCCACGCGTCCTCCTATGGAAGTGGCCCCTCGCCTCGGCCCTGAAACTCGCGCGAGCGCCAGAGCCGAGCCTCGCTAGCAGACGATGTTCACGAGCCTGCCCGGCACCGTGATGACCTTGCGAATGGGCGCGGCGCCGATGCGGTCGGCCACGGCGGCGATGGCTCGGGTCTCGAGCTCGTCTTTATCGATGTCCACCGGCACCGTGATCCTCGCGCGCACCTTCCCCTTCACCTGCACCGCGATCTCCACCTCGCTCGTCTTTGCCTGCGCCTCGTCGAAGGCGGGCCAAGGCTCGTCGTAGACCGAGGTGGCAAAGCCGAGCGCCTCGTGGTAGAGCTCCTCGGCCACGAAGGGGCAGATGGGCGCGAGGAGCGCCACGAGATCACGCGCGACGAGCGCCATGAGATGGGCGTTGCGCCCCTCCTCCGGCACGTTCGCGAGATAGGACGACGCCGCGTTGGCGAGCTCCATGATGGCCGAGATGGCCGTGTTGTACTGGGCGCGTTCGAAGTCGCGCGTGCAGCGAAGGCCGAGGCTGTGGAGGGCGTGGTTGAGCTCGGCATCCGCGCCGGTGAGCGTCGCGGGGTCGATGCCCGCTCCGCCCTTCGGCCAGCCCTCGCCCGCCAACTCGAAGACGAGGCGCCACGCGCGCTTGATGAAGCGGTTGCACCCCGCCACGGCCTTGGGATCCCAATCGAAGTCCTTCACGGGCGGCGCCACGAAGAGGACCGCCATGCGCATCGTGTCGGCGCCGTAGGGCTCGATCACGGACGCGGGCGGCACGACGTTTCCGAGGGACTTGCTCATCACGCGCCCCTCCTCGTCCTTCACCATCCCCTGGCAGAGGAGGTTCGTGAAGGGCTCGGAGAAGTCGAGCATGCCGAGGTCCCTCAACACGCGCGTCCAGAAGCGCGAGTAGAGGAGGTGGAGGATCGCGTGCTCGATGCCGCCGATGTAGTTGTCGACGGGCATCCAGCGCGCGGCCGCCTCCTTGGCGAAGGGCGCCTCGTCGTTATGCGGATCGCAATAGCGCAGGTAGTACCAACTGGAATCGCAGAAGGTGTCCATCGTGTCGGTCTCGCGCCTCGCGGGAGCGCCGCACACGGGGCAGGTCGTCTCGTAGAACTCGGGGCACTCCGCGAGCGTCTCGCCCGCGGCGAGGTCGAGCGTGGCGGGAAGGACGATCGGGAGGTCCTCCTCGGGCACGGGCACGATGCCGCAGTGCGGGCAGTGCACCGCGGGGATCGGCGTGCCCCAATAGCGCTGGCGCGAGATGAGCCAGTCGCGCAGGCGCCATTCGACCTTCGCCTCGCCGAGGCCGCGCTCGCCAAGCCACGCGATGATCGCGGCCACGGCCTCGGAGCCATGCCCGCCCCTCATGCCCGTGAACGGGCCGGATTGCACGAGGTAGCCCTCGGCGGCCATCGCGTGGTCCCACGGCACGTCCATGACGACGAGGTCGGTTTGGTCCTTGAGCTCGGCGAAGAGCGGGTCGTCCTCCTCCATCACCACCGGCGGGATGGGGAGGCCGTACTTACGCGCGAATTGGAAGTCGCGCTCGTCGCCCGACGGCACGCCCATGACGGCGCCCGTGCCGTAGTCGGTGAGCACGTAGTCCGCCACCCAGATGGGCAGCAGCCGTCCGTTCACGGGATTCACCACGTACCTGCCGGTGAAGGCGCCGTGCTTCTCGCGCTCGGTGGCCTGGCGCTCGAAGGTGCTCGCCTGCGCGGCGATCTCGCACACCTTCGCCACCTCGGCGCGATGCGCCTCGTCCACGAGCTCGTCGAGGCCCGCGTATTCGGGCGAGAGCAGGAAGAACGTCGCGCCGAAGAGCGTGTCCGGGCGCGTCGTGAAGACGGTGAACGTGCGATCCGTGGGCGCGCCCGCCCCGTCCGCGAGCGCGAAGGCGATGTTGGCGCCCTCGGAGCGGCCGATCCAGTTGCGCTGCATCTGCTTCACGCGCTCGGGCCAGCCGGTGAGCTCGTCGAGTCCCTCCAGGAGCTCCTCGGCGTAGTCGGTGATCTTCAGGTACCACTGCTCGAGCTCGCGGCGCTCGGGGACGCTCCCGCACCTCCAGCACACGCCATCCACCACCTGCTCGTTTGCGAGCACGGTCGCGCACGAGGGGCACCAGTTCACGGGGGAGGTCTTGCGGCAGACGAGCCCCCTCTCCCACATCTTCAGGAAGAGCCACTGCTCCCAGCGGTAGTAGGAGGGATCGCAGGTGCGCACGAGGCGATCGAAGTCGTAGGAGAAGCCCATGCGCCGCATCGTCGCGAGCGACGTGGCCATGTTCTTCTCCGTCCAGGCGCCGGGCTGCGTGTGGTGCTTGATGGCGGCGTTTTCCGCGGGCAGCCCGAAGGCGTCGAAGCCCATCGGGTGGAGCACGTCGTAGCCGGCCATCCTCGCCTGGCGCGCCATGGCGTCGCCCATGGCGTAGTTCCTCGCGTGGCCCATGTGGAGGTCGCCCGAAGGGTACGGGAACATCTCGAGCACGTAGCGCTTGGGCTTGTCGGGGTCCTCCTCGGTCTTGAAGAGCTCCGTCTCCTCCCAGATGCGCTGCCACTTGCCCTCTATGGCCTGGGCGTCGTAGTCGGGGATCCTCTTCTCCGTCTCCACCCTCTACCTCCGTGGTCTCATCTCGGGAAAGCTACGAGCGGAATTTCGCGCCCACGGAGGTGATGGCGTCCTTCAGCACGACATCGTGCGCGCCGCCCTCCACGAGCGAGGTCGCGCTCACGAGGGTGAGCTTGGCCTTGCGCTTCAGCTCCGGAATGGTCATCGCGCCGCAGTTGCACATCGTCGAGCGCACCTTGGCGAGCGAGTTCTGCACGTTCTCCTTGAGCGGGCCGGCGTAGGGCACGAAGCTGTCCACGCCCTCCTCGAAGGAGAGCTTCGCCTCGCCGCCGAGGTCGTAGCGCGCCCAGTTCCTCGCGCGGCTCGAGCCCTCGCCCCAGTACTCCTTCATGTAGGTGCCGTTCACGCTCACGCGCTGCCCCGGGCTCTCGTCGAAGCGCGCGAAGTAGCGCCCGAGCATGAGGAAGTCGGCCCCCATCGCGAGCGCGAGGGTCATGTGGTAGTCGTAGACGATGCCACCGTCCGAGCACACCGGCACGTAGATGCCGGTCTCCTCTGCGTAGGCGTCGCGCGCCTGGCACACGTCGATGAGCGCGGAGGCCTGCCCGCGCCCGATGCCCTTCTGCTCGCGCGTGATGCAGATGGAGCCGCCGCCGATGCCCACCTTCACGAAGTCCGCACCGGCCTCGGCGAGGAAGCGGAAGCCCTCGGCGTCCACGACGTTGCCCGCGCCCACGTAGACGGAATGGCCGTAGCGCTTGCGGATCCACGTGAGCGTGCGCTCCTGCCACTCCGAGAAGCCCTCGGAGGAATCGATGCAGAGCACGTCGGCGCCCGCGTCGACGAGCGCCGGCACGCGCTCCTCGTAGTCGCGCGTGTTGATGCCGGCGCCCACGAGGTAGCGCTTCGAGCCGTCGAGGAGCTCGAGCGGATTCGACTTGTGCATGTCGTAGTCCTTGCGGAAGATGAGGCCCGCGAGGAAGCCCTCCCCGTCCACAAGCGGGAGCTGGTTCAGCTTGTTGTCCCAGATGATGTCGTTCGCCTCGGAGAGCGTGAGGTCCGCGGATCCCACGATGAGGCGATCGAGCGGCGTCATGAAGTCGCGCACCCTCTTGGCGGGATCGTCGCGCGAGGGGCGCCAATCCCTCGAAGTCACGATGCCGAGCAGTCGTCCCGTGGCGGTGCCGTCGTCGGTGACGGGCATGCACGAGTGGCCGGTCTTGCGCTTGAGCGCGATCACGTCGGCGAGCGTCATGTCGGGCGTGAGGTTCGAATCGGAGTTCACGACGCCCGCCTTGTACGCCTTCACCTGGCGCACCATCTCGGCTTCGTCCTCCGTGGCCTGCGAGCCGAAGATGAACGAGATGCCGCCCTCGCGCGCGAGCGCGATCGCGAGCTCGGGGCCCGAGACCGATTGCATGATGGCCGAGGTGAGCGGCACGTTCAGCGTGATGGGACTCTCCTCGCCCACGCGATGGCGCACGAGCGGGGTCGCAAGCGACACGTTGGCGGGGATGCACGCGGACGAGGAATAGCCGGGCACCAAGAGGTATTCGGAAAACGTGTGCGAGGTGCCGGGAAAGAATTCTGCCAACGGATCTCCTCTACGCATCGATGGCGATGGTTCGAAGGAACCCCGCCGCCTTCTTCTGGGATGTTCGGCGTGCCTTGAAGGGGATTATAGGCGGCGATCGGGTCCTTCGAGCAAGTGGACGCGGCCTCTACGAGTCGCCCATCACGTCGTCGACCGTATAGGCGAGGTCGTGCTTCGTGGGGATCCACTCCACCTTCTTGAAGAGCGCGATCACGCAGAGCGGCACGTAGGTGAACTCGAAGATCGGGAACGTGAAGAGGTTCGCGACGAGGCGCCAGCGCTTCTTGCAGTGGATGTGCGCGCGCTCGGTGATCTCGGTCACGAGGCCGAGGAAGAAGAACATGAAGTAGATCGAGGTGAAGAACGCGATGATCGAGCCGAGCGCCATCATCATCTCGGGCTCCGTGGCGAGGAACCCGTGGGAGAGGGAGCCGAGCGCGAGGTAGGCGCCGTTCACCACGAGGGAGACGAGCGTGAGGATCATGCCCGGCGCGATCGTCATGAGCATGTCGTAGGACGAGAAGAGCCCGCCCTTGATGCCCTTCAAGAGATCGCCGCCGTAGGAGAAGAACACCTGGTAGAAGCCCTTCGTCCAGCGCATGCGCTGGATCCACGAGGCCTTGAGCGTCACCGGCTGCTCGTCGAAGAACTCCGCGGGCGAGTAGCCGATGCGCACGTTGTTCGCCGCGCAGAAGGTGGAGAACTGGATGTCCTCCGTGAGGGTGTGGAAGTCCCAGCCGTCCATCGCGCGGATGATGCGCGAGGAGACCATCCAGCCCGAGCCCGAGATCGCGCAGCTCGTGCCGAGCGCCATGCGGGAGTTGTTGAGGAAGCGGGCCTCGCGCAAAAACCACGTCGTGTAGGCGGAGCTGATCCACGAGCTGTCGAAGTTCTTCGAGTTGCGATAGCTCGTGCCGGCAAGGTAGCCGAGGTCGTAGAGCTTGTTCATCTCGGAGACGTAGGTCTTGGAGAGGAGGTTGTCCGCATCGAAGATGAGGAAGGCGTCGTAGTGGTCGTCGCCGTACTCGTCGAGGATGCGGTGGAAGCCCATGTCGAGCGCCCAGCTCTTCCCGCGCCGCGCGAGGTCGTTTCGCTCGTAGACCACGGCGCCCGCCGCGCGGGCGCACTTTGCCGTCTGGTCGGTGCAGGCGTCCGCGATCACGAACACGTCGATGAGCTCGGCGGGGTAGTCCTGCTCGGCGATCGAGCGGATGAGCTCGCCGATCACGAGCTCCTCGTTGTGCGCGGCGATCACGACCGCGAATCGATGGAGGCTCCTCGCCTCGGGAAGGCTCACCACGCCGCGCTTGAGGCCCACGAAGAGAAAGACGATCTGGTAGAAGAACGCCACCGTGAAGACGACGAAGAGCGCGAGGTTGAAGACCACGATCGGCGTGAGGCCGAGGGCGGTGAAGCGAAAGAGGCTAAACACGATCCACCTCCCCCGCGAGCCCGAGGTCCACGACCTCCCGGAGCGCGGTGGCATCGCCGAGGAGCGCCGGCACGAGGAGCGCCCCCCTCTGCGTCCGTCCGAGCGAGCGATCCTCGAGCTCGACGAGGACGTCGGCGAGATCCTCGGGAAGGGAATCGGCGAAGGAGAGGCGCTCTGCCGTCTCTGGGTTTTCGAACGAAAGGCGCCAGGAATGGAGGAACTGGCGCGCAAGGCCGAGGTTCTTGCGGGCATCGCCTTGGCCGTAGACGGGATCTCCCACGACGGGATGGTTGATGTGGGCCATGTGCACGCGAATCTGGTGCGTGCGCCCGGTGTAGAGATGGCACTCGAGGAGGCTGTAGCCGTCGTCTCGCGCCCCGGCCTCGAAGCGCTCGAGCGTCGTGAAGGTGGTGATGGCCTCGCGCGCCCGCTCGCCATCGGAGGCCACCATGCGCTGGCGATCCCGCCTCGAGCGCGCGATGCCGACGTCGATGAGCCCCGTCTCCGGGGCCACGTAGCCCTGCACGAGCACCGCGTAGCGCCGATCGAGCTCGCGCAGGCGAATGAGGTCCTGGAGGGCGCCCTGCGCCTCGTCCGTCCTCGCGCAGAGCATGAGCCCCGTCGTATCGCGATCGAGCCGGTGCACGATGCCGGGGCGCTCCTCGCCCTGGAGCATGCCCAGGTGCGCGGCGCCGTAGCGGGCGACGAGCGCGTTGGCGAGCGTATCGTCCTCATGGCCTGGCGAGGGATGGCACACGAGCCCCGCCTGCTTCGAGAGGACGACCACGCCGCCCTCCTCGTAGCGCACGTCGAGCGGGATGTCCGCGGGCGCGAGCGAGGATTGCCCCGCGCTCCCCTCGTCGTCGGGAAGCATCGCGAGCACGCGGTCGCCGAGGGCGAGCCGGCACGACTTGCCCACGCAGGCGGCTCCGTTGAGGAGCACCGATCCCGAGGCGACGAGCCTCTGCGCGGCGCTCCTCGAGAGGCCCTCGACCTCCCTCGAGAGCCAGACGTCGAGGCGCTCGCCGCTCCCCAGCTCGTCCACCATGAGCTCGCGCGTGGGCATGCCTAGGCACCGTCCCCGTCCGCCTCGTCCGCGAGGGCCGCGCGCTTCCTGTCCCAGGCGATATAGCCGATGAAGCCGAGCACCACCCCCACGTCGATGCACACGTCGGCGACGTTGAAGATCGGGAAGTCCATGAAGGCCGTCGAGAAGAAGTCGACGACGCCCCCCGCGGCCACGCGGTCGATGAGGTTGCCCACCGCGCCCCCGGCGATCACCCCGGCAAAGACGCAGAGGGAGACGGGAAGGTCGCCCGTGCGCCAGATGGCGATGGCGAGCGCCACCACCACGACGATGGCGATCAGCGCGAAGAGCCACGAGAGCCCCTCGCCCATGGAGAACGCCGCGCCCGTGTTCACGGTGATCCTGAGGTCGAGCACGCCGGGGATGAAGGGCACCGCCTCCCCCGGCACGAGATACTCGCGCGCGAGCGCCTTCGTGGCCTGGTCGGCGATCACGCAGATCGCCGCCACGAGGCAAAAGATCGCCTCCCGCCTGGCCTTTGAGTGCGCGAGGGCCATCGGCTAGGCGTCCCTCGCCGCGTCCACCACGCTCTGGCAGCGCGCGCAGAGATGGTGCTCGTCGGTCTCGCGCCACATCCAGCAGCGATCGCAGCGCTCGCCCCCGGCCGGCTCCACGACGACCTCGAGCTCGGGCGCCTCCTCGAAGGAGACCTCCGAGCACACGAGCACCTCGGAGACGTCGAGGCCCTCGAGCGCCCCCACGCGCTCGACCACGTCCTTCGGCGCGCGCACGAGCGCACGGGTGGCCTGCGTCGTCTTCTGCTCGACGACGCCCGCCTCGAGCGCCTCCTCGTAGGCCTTCGTGTAGGCCGTGCGGATGGCGAGGAGGTCCTGGTAGACGGTCGTGAGCTCGCCGCGGATCTCAGGCGGCACGATGCCCTCGTACCACGGGAGGAGCGCCGCGTACTCCACGCCCTCGCGCATCCCCTCGGGCAGGTGGCCGAGCACCTCGTCGGTGGTGAAGCAGAGCACCGGCTGGAGGTCGCGCACGAGCATCGAGAGGAGTTCCGCCCACGCGGTTTGCGCGCTCCTGCGTGCAAACGAGCGCGACCCCTCGCAGTACATGCGATCCTTCGTGGCGTTCAGATAGCCGTTCGAGAGCTCCGTGGTCACGAAGCGGTAGAGCGCGCGGTAGACCGCGTTGAAGCGGAACTGCGCGTAGGCGCGCGACACCTCCTCGTGCACCTCGGCCGCGCGGGCGAGCACGAGCTGGTCGTAGGGCAAGAGCTCCTCGAAGGCGAGGGCGTCGGTCGCGGGATCGAACTGGCCCTCGAGCTCGCCCAGGAGGAAGCGGTACGTGTTGCGGAAGCGACGGTAGGCGTCCGCCACCTGCGCGAGGATCTCCTCGTCGCACGGCACGTCCTGCGAGCTGTCGACCGAGGCCACCCAGAGGCGGATGATGTCCGCGCCCATGGTGGCCATGACCTCGTTCGGATCGATCACGTTGCCGAGCGACTTCGACATCTTGCGGCCCTGGCCGTCGAGCGTGAATCCCTGCGTGAGCACCGCGCGGAAGGGCGGGCAATCCCACGCGCCCATGGAGGTGAGGAGCGCCGCCTGGAACCAGCCGCGATGCTGGTCCGAGCCCTCGAGGTAGAGATCCGCCGGGAAGCGCAGCTCGGGCCGAGTCTTCAGGACGGCCGTGTGCGAGACGCCGCTATCCCACCACACGTCGAGGATGTCGCGATCGGGCGTGAGCTCGTGCGAGCCGCAATGCGGGCACACGCACGCATCGCCGAGGTAGTCCTTGGGATCGTCGGTGAACCACGCATCCGAGCCCTTCTCCTTGAAGAGGGAGATCACCGCGTCGAGCGTCTCGGACGTCATCACCTTCTCGCCGCAGGTGGCGCAGGTGTAGGAGGGCACCGGCACGCCCCACACGCGCTGGCGCGAGAGGCACCAGTCCGGCCTTCCCTCCACCATCGATCGAATGCGCTTGGCCGAGGCCTCGGGGTACCAGCGCACCTCGTCATCAATGGCGTCGAGGGCGCGCTCGCGCAGGCCGGTGTCGTCCATGGAGACGAACCATTGGCTCGTGGCGCGGAAGATCACGGGGTTCTTGCAGCGCCAGCAGTGCGGGTAGGAGTGCGAGATCACGCGGGAGGCGATGAGCGTGCCGCGCTCGCGCAGCCACTCGATGATCATCGGATTCGCCTCGGTGACCTCGATCCCCGACCACGGGCCGCCGGATCCGAAGGAATCCCCCTCGAGGAAGTGGCCGTCGTCATCCACCGGGTTCACCACGGGAATGCCGTTTTCCACGCCCACGTAGAAGTCGTCCGCACCATGGCCGGGCGCGATGTGGACGAGGCCCGTGCCCTCGGTGGTGCCCACGTAATCCGCGACGATCACCTTGGCGCCGTCGTAGTCGGCGAAGATGGGGTGCGCGTAGGCGAGTCCTTGGAGCTCCTCGCCCGTGGCGCTCCAGGGCTTCCCCTCCACCTCCACGAGCTCATAGGGCCAGCCGGCGAGCTCCGCCGCGTCCTCGGCGAGCTCCGCGATGACGATCGCCGCGCGACCATCGTGCGCGAGGGCCACGTAGCGGCCATCCGGCTTCACGGCCACGGCGCCGTCCGCGGGAAGGGTCCACGGCGTCGTCGTCCAGATGGCGAGGTCGACGGGGCAACCTGTGCCCTCGAGCCCGGCGGGCACGCTCTTCAGCTCGAAGGCGACGTAGATGGATGGACCCTCCACGTCGGCGTACTCGATCTCCGCCTCGGAGAGCGCCGTATGGCAATGCGTGCACCAGTGGACGGGCTTGCGGCCGCGATAGATGAGCCCGCGCTCGAAGAAGCGCTTGAAGATCTCGATGTCGGCCGCGTCGTGGGCCTTCGAGAGCGTGAGGTAGGGATGCTCCCAGTCCCCGAGCACGCCGAGGCGCTTGAAGCCCTGGCGCTGGAGGTCGATGTTCTCCACCGCGAACTCGCGGCAGATGGCGCGGATCTCCTCCGCGGGGGTGGCGTTGAACTTCTCCGTGCCGAGGGTCTCCTCCACCTTGTGCTCGATCGGCTGGCCATGGCAATCCCAGCCCGGCACGTAGGTGACGGCACGCCCCTGCATGATCTCGTAGCGGTTGATGATGTCCTTCGTGATCTTGTTCATCGCGTGCCCGAGGTGGATCGGGCCGTTCGCGTAGGGAGGGCCGTCATGGAGCACGAAGGGCTCGGCGCCGCGCTCCTTCGCGCGCTCGAGCGCGCGCTCGTAGACACCGGCGTCCTCCCACGCGCGCAGGCGCTCAGGTTCGCGGGTGGCGAGTGACGCGCGCATGGGGAAACTCGTCTTGGGAAGGTTCATCGTCTGGCGATACTCGTTTGCCACGGAACGCTCCTTTTGCAAGGGATCAGGCCAAAGGCCAATGCTAACACGGCGAAGGCCCCGTCCCCGGGGCCTTCACCTCTTCACCGAGAGTGCTGAGTCGTGGAAGTTCGAGAACTCTCGGGCGTATGTGTCGATCGGAATGCGGCGCACGTGCGCGTCCACGTGCCCAGTGTCGCGGAACGCGCGCAAAGGATATGTGTTTTCCTCGTGGAGACTGGGGAGCGCGCGAAACGGCTCGGCGAGCGGGGGCGCCTAGCGGGGGATGTCGGCCGCGTTCTCGACGGCTTCCTCCTCCTCGGCGAGCGCCGCGAGGCGCGCACGCTCGGCGTTTCTCTTCTCGCGGGCGTCGCGCTTGCGCTCGCGCGCGTTCCTGCCGAAGCGGCTCTCGCCCGCCGGGAGCTTCTGGAGCTGCCCGGAGGCGCGGATGGCCTTGGCGCGCTTCACGCACCACGTGGTGCAGCCCATCTGCACCACGAAGTTCACCCACTCGACGGCATCGTTGCGGTTGTCGGAATTCGTGGCGAGGTGGAGCGCGAGCGCCATGCGGAGCACGTTCTCGGATTTGTAGAAGAAGCTCTCCACGAGCTCGTAGGCCTCCTGGCGCTTGCCGTCGCGCTCGAGCTCGAGGAGCTTCTCCAGCCTCTCGAGCGTCTCCATCGACGACGTCACCGAATCGTCGAGTTCGGCCGCGGGCACGCTCTTCATGTAGGCGATCTCAGCCTGGAGCGCCTGGAGGCGTCCGCGGTCGAACGCGCAGCTCGCGAGGAGCAGGTGGTGCAGGTACTGCGCCTTCGCGTCGCCGAGCATGCCGTAGTCGGCGATGTAGTCGTCGAAGAGCTTGATCGCGTCGTTCCAGCGACCCTGCCACCTCAGGCCTCGCGTGTAGTTCGCGATGGCGCCGAGCACGTCCTTCACGTTCTTCTCGCGAAGGTACGCGAGGTAGCGCATGCAGTAGGTCTCGGGATCGCGTCCGGCGTCGAGCATCACGGCGATCTTCGGATACACGCGCCTGCCGATGAACCACACCATCACGAAGACGATGATCGCGGCGAGGACCACGAAGGAGAGGATGTAGGAGAGCACGATGCCGAAGGTGGCGACGCCGCGGAAGTTGCCGATGATCACGCCGCCCACGGAGAGGATGAGCGCGATGAAGAACGCCACGCTCGTGCCCTGCACCTTCGCCACGTAGAAGGTCTGGATCCAGTCGTTTGCGTCGTAGTTCGGCACATCGCCCGTGTGCTGCGAGATGTAGCGATAGATCTCGTGCTTTTCGGCGCCGTTGCGCATGAACTGGTCGACGAAGGACGGGTTCTCCGTCTCGCTCGAGGGCTTGGGCACGACGCCCAGGCGCGCGGCCTCGTCCGCGTCGTCTTGGAAGGTGCGCGGCGTGGTCGCGGCGACGCCTTCCTCCTTGGAGAGCAGGGAGCCGTCCTCGAGTTCTTGCACGTCATCGACGTGGAGCTCGCGCTCGGGCATCTTCGGCATGCGCCGCGCGTGCTTCTTCTTGTTCTTAGCCATGGTGTCCTATTCGAATGTGGGCTCGTGCGGCGAGGGCGGCGGCGCGTCGGGGCCGAACACCTCGGCGTAGATGTCGCCGTAGCGGCTGCGGTACTTCTCGCAGTCCTTCGCCCACGTCTCCTTCGTCTCCCTCAAGATGACCTCCATGCGCTCGTCGAGCGTGGCCTCGAGCTCGGTGCGCTCGGCGGGCATGTCGCGCATCCTGCGCTCGTAGCCGCGGCGGAAGACCGAGAGCGGCATGCCGAAATGCGCGTTTGCGAGGTGCGCCGCGTAGAGGCGCGTCGCACGGTCGTAGTAGACGTCGAAGTACGGGAGCTGGGTGATGTCGGTGGAGCAGCCGAAGAAGTTCTCGCCTCGCTCCGAGAGCACGAACTTGTTGTAGTCGGCCGCCGGGCACACCTGCGCGATGTAGCCGGTGTTGTTCGCGCCCATGCGCTCGATGAGGGCCGTCTCGAGGGCCACCTCCCACATGCGATCGCCTTGGTCGGTGCGCACCTCCACCGAGGTGTCGAAGAGGCGATACGTGCGGCGATGCTTCGCGAGGTCCTCCTCGCTCGAGACGTCCTCGACCGCGTCGAAGTGGCGTCTCCTCTGCGGCGCCTCCTCGGCGGACGCCGCCTCCTCGGCCTTCTTGTCGTGCTTTCTGAAAGGCATGGGACACCCTTCGATAGAGCCGTAGCCGTCAAGGGGATAGTGTCGCATGAAACGAGCCGTCGTGCGCCAAGCGCGAGGAAAGCCGTCGCCTCGCCCCGCATTTGGGCAGTTCTCGTGACGTTCGCCAAGATCTCGCCTCTCCCGCTCCCGCACGGGGAAAGAGCACAGAGGAAGAAGGGCGCGGGAGGTCAGACAGCGAAAGGGGACGACAATGCTCGATGAGAAACGTGAGGCGATCCTCGCCAAGGCATCCCGCGAAGACGTGAACGGCTGGCACCACGTGAAGATCTCCGGTGCCCCCTACGAGCTCGGCTACCAGCACGGCTACCTGCTCGCCGACGCGCTCGCGGACGCGCTCCGCGTCTACGACTACATGACCCTCCAGACCTTCGGCATGCCCTACTCCTTCTTCGTGGAGAGCGCGGTCAAACTCCACAAGGACAAGATCCCCGATTGGCAGCTCGACGAGATGCAAGGCATCGCCGACGGCGCCACGGACAACGGCTGCCCGATCGACCTCGACGGCGTGATCGGCTGGAACGCCTGGATGGAGCTCACCGACTACTGGTGGCCCCTCGTCGCCGCGAACTACGCGAACAATCCCCCGAAGACGGGCCCCAAGGGCTCGCACTGCTCGGGCTTCGTGGCCACCGGCTCCTACACCAAAGACGGTCGTCCCGTGATCGCCCACGAGGCGTTCGACGACTTCTGGGCCGGCCAGAACTTCAACGTCATCGAGGAGGTGGACCCCGAGGACGGCAACCGCTTCATCATGCAGACGGTGCCCGGCTACATCGCCTCGATGATGGACTTCTACGTGACCTCCGGGGGCATCGCCATCACGGAGACGACGATCGCCGGCTTCCGCGGCTACGACGAGACGAAGACGCCGGAGTACGTGCGCGCCCGCGACGCCGCGCAGTTCGCCACCTCCATCGACGAGTTCGTGGAGCGCATCGAGCGCGGCAACAACGGCGGCTACGCGAACATCTGGTTCGTCGCGGACGCGAAGACCGGCGAGGTCGCGCGCTACGAGCAGGGGCTCCAGTTCCAGCAGCTCGTGCGCACGAAGGACGGCTTCCTCTTCGGCTGCAACGCCGCCGAGGACCCGCGCGTGCGCAACCTCGAGTGCGTGGACAACGGCTACAACGACCCGCGCCAGCAGACCGGCGCGAGGCGCCTGCGCTTCAAGCAGATCATCCCCGGCCTCAAGGGGAAGATGGATGCGGAGCAGGCGAAGCTCGTGCTCGCCGACACCTTCGACCCCTACCTCGGCTACGATTGCCCGTCCTCGAGGAACATCTGCGCGCACTACGACGCCGACCCGCAGTACTTCGCCGACGATCCCGGCGCCGTGTGGAACGTCCCGTTCTATCCGGCGGGCTCCGTCGACGGCAAGTGTGCGGAGGCCACCGACATCGATCACGTGGCCATGTGGGCGCGCTTCGGGCGCGCCGACGGCGTGCCCTTCGACGCCGACGCCTTCTTCGAGGCGCATCCGCAGTGGGATTGGCAGCGCGGCTACCTGAAGAGCCGTCCGCACGAGCCCTGGACGCATTTCTAGGAGTTCGCGCGATCTCGTCCTGGCGTTGAGAGCCCGCGTGGCCCCGTACGGGACCACGCGGGCTTTCGCGTGCTCCTGATTCGCCGCGTGGGCGGAGGCCTATTCCGCGGCCGCGGCGGGATATTGGAGGAGCTGGTCGATCGTCACGAAGCTGAAGCCCTGCTCCTTGAGGTACGGAAGCGCGATGGAGAGCGCCTCGACGGTTTGCGAGCGGTCTCCCCCGCCGTCGTGCATGAGGATGATGTCGCCCGGCTGCGCGCTCTCGATCTGCGCCACGATGGCGTCCACGCCGGGGCGTCGCCAGTCCTCGGTGTCGATGTTCCAGTTGATCTCGGCCGTGATGTAGGGCTCGAGGATCTGGACCGTGTCGCCGTAGAAGTTGCCACCCGGCGCGCGGATGACCTTCGACGCCTCCTGCCCGGTGGCGTCGGCGATGGCCTGGCGGCCCTTCTCCACCTCGTCGATCTGCTCCTGCGGGGTCATGTAGGTGAGGTTCACGCCCTGGCCGGAGCCGTCCGCGTGGTCCCACGTGTGCGTGCAGACCTGGTTGCCGTTTTCCACGGCCTCCTTCACGAGGTCCTCGTGCCCGGCGATCTGGTTGCCGATCGTGAAGAACGTGGCCACCGCGCCGTTTTCCTTCAGGATGTCGAGGATCTGCTGCGTGGTGGTGTCCCAAGGACCGTCGTCGAAGGTGAGCGCGACGACCTTCTCGTCGCCGGTGTCGGCGTTGTATTGGAGGTAGCCCGCGTCCACGGGCTCCTGGAGCACCGTCTCCTGCACGATGCCCGAGCGCGTGCCCGTCACGCGCTGCATCACGCCGTCGGTGCCCTGCGAGTAGACGTGGATCGCGCCATATCCCTCGGAGCTCGACGTGCCGAAGGGGATGCTCACCTCTTCGGTGGTGGTTTCCTCGGTGGTGTCGCCGCCATCGGAGATCTGCACGACGTCGCCGGACTGAAGCGCGGTCTGGCCATCGGCCGGCTCCCCGTCGACCGTCGCCGTGAAGGGCTGGCCCGCGCCTTGCTCGAGCAGGCTCCCGTCGATGGCGAGGAGGTTTCCGGCATTCGGCGACGCGTGGCCCTCCTCGATCACCCCCTCGATCGTGGTGCCGGGCTTCAGGGTGAGCTCGACGCCGTTCACGGTGACGTTGATCACCCCGAAGGTGGCCCAGAGGAACCATCCCACGCCCACGGCGAGCGCGACCGCGCAGATGATGCCGATGACCATCGGCGCCTTCGAGCGCTTCCTCGCGGGCCGCTGGTGCGGCGCCCGCGTTTGGTAGCCCTCGGCGCGATTCGTGATGATGGGGTTTTCGAGCTGTGGCCTCGTGGCGTAGCCCGTTTGCCGCGAGGTCCTGCGGGACCCCTTCGCGGAGGGGCGCGCGGAGGCGGGTCGTTGCGCGTGTGAGGAGCGTGGCGGGCTCGCAGGGGAGGTCCTGCGCTGCGCGCCTTGCGAAGGATAGGCGCCGCCTTGGGAGCGGGTGACCAACCGCCCGTTCTCCCCGCGTCTGAATTGGCTTCCCTGGGTGAAGCTTCCCTCGGGTTTCCGCTGGTTCGGATCTCGAGGGTCCCGCGTTGCCCCGCTCACATCCATCTCCCGTGGTAGGCTCGTTGGTGCTGCGTTCACAGTGCGTTTTTCGGCTCGCGAGCGTGTCGCGCGAGCCAGCCCGTAGTGTAGCCGTCTTCTTCAGGCGCGGTGCAAATCCGTGAAGGTTTCATAGAGCTTTTGCCACCTGCGGGTCCAAGGGCGGTTCCCGGTTTCGCGATTACGAGAACGGGGCAAGCACTAAGCGGCTGAACACGGTCTTTTCCAGGCGAAGGGTGCCACTCGTCTCTCGTCTCCCAAGGCTCGTGCCAGTTGAAGGGGCCGGATGGGCCGGCTTCCCCGCGAGAAAGGACGCACCATGGCACTCGAATTGGAAACGCTTGCGAAGTTCAAGGACTCCTTCTTGAAGGATGAGACGCGCCAGGCCACCGAGCGCGCCGTCTTCAAGAACGGGATCTTGAACTCCGCGCAAAACGACAACGTCATCGACGAGATGAGCTTCGTCTTCTCCGTCGACGTCGACCAGGAGGCCGTCGCCAACCAGAAGCAGTCCGGCCGTTGCTGGATGTTCGCGGCGCTGAACACCCTTCGCGTGGACATCGAGAAGAACCTCAAGCTCAAGAAGGGCAGCTTCCAGCTCTCCCAGAACTACAACTTCTTCTTCGACAAGCTCGAGAAGGCGAACTTCTTCTACGACCAGATCATCGCGAGCGCCGACAGCTCCCTCGACGATCGTCGCGTGACCTTCCTCCTCTCCACCCCGCAGCAAGACGGCGGCGACTGGCCCATCATCGCCCCGCTCATCGAGAAGTACGGCGTCATGCCGCTCACGGCCATGGGCGACACGGCCTGCTCCGTGAACTCCTCCGAGATGGACACCGTCCTCAATCGCAAGATGCGCCAAGACGCCCTCGAGCTTCGCAAGCTCGTGCGCGACGGCAAGGGCGAAGACGAGATCGCCGCGGCCAAGGAATCGATGCTCGGCGACATCTACAAGATCTGCGCCGTCTGCCTCGGCGTGCCGCCCGAGACGTTCGACTTCGAGTATCGCGACACCGACGGCAACTTCCACGGCGACTACGGCCTCACCGCGCAGGAGTTCTACAAGAAGTACTGCAAGGACGTGAGCGAGTACGTGGCCGTGACGAACGTGCCCACCGACGCCACGCCCTACAATCGCATGTTCACGATCGAGATGGCAAACGAGGTCGCCGGGGCGGAGCCCGTGCGCTACCTGAACGTCGAGATGGACGTGCTCAAGGACCTCGCCATCAAGCAGCTCCAAGACGGCGAGCCGGTGTGGTTTGGCTGCGACGTGCTCCAGAGCTCCGACCGCTACAAGGGCATCATGGCCATCGGCCTCTATGACCTCGAGGCCCTCTTCGGCATCAAGGACACCATGGACAAGACCGAGCGCTACCTCGCGCGCGAGAGCCTGCCCACGCACGCGATGATGCTCGGCGGCGTTGACATCGTCGACGGCAAGCCCACGAAGTGGAAGGTCGAGAACTCCTGGGGCGCCGAGGCCCACGGCCAGAAGGTGGGCTTCAACGGCTACTTCATCATGAACGACGAGTGGATGGACGAGTACACCTACGAGGTCGTCATCCGCAAGGACCTCCTGCCAGACGATCTCCTGGCCGTCCTCGACACCGAGCCCGTGGTGCTGCCCTACTGGAGCACCTTCAACCCCGTTCCCTAACGCAATGGTCGCACCCCTTGCGCTCGCTCCATGAGCGCCAGGCAAGGCCCAAACCCCGTGCCCGTGGGGTTTGGGCCTTGCCCTTGTTCATCCATTGAGCTGCTGATTTCGTTTACGAACCGTTCACGGCTTCCATGGCAAGGCCCTCCCCTCGGCGGGTATGCACCCCCTCAGAGATTGCACTACCCATACGGAGGGGCGCCCACTGGGCGCGGTTTGAAGGAGAAGGCCATGAGCTTGAGAAAGCATGGCACGGACGGGACGGTCGCAAAGCAAGCGACCGCCAGGAGCACGAACTACATATCCCTCGCGGCGCTCACGATGATGAACGTCACCGTGGTCGCGGGCCTCGCGAACGACGTGCAGCAGTCGTTCTACGGCCTGTCCTCGGTGACGTACTTCATCATCGGCGCCCTCGTGTTCTTCCTGCCCACCGGCTTGGTGGCGGCGGAACTCGCAGGCGGCTGGAGCGAGCGCGGCGGCATCTTCAGGTGGGTCGGCGAAGGCATCGGCCCCGCGTGGGCGTTCGTCTGCATCTTCCTGCTCTGGTTCCAGACGACGTTCAACTTCGGCGTCGGCGTCGCGAGCTTCTCGGCCACGATCGGGTTCTTCACGCCAGACTTCGATTGGGCGGTCAACTTCGCCCAGCACCCCTCGAACGAGCTCTTGATCATGTGCTGCTGGCTTGGGTTCTATTGGTTCCTCTGCTGGCTCGCCACCAAGGGCGTGAAGACCTTTGCGCCGCTCACCAAGTACGGCGTGCTCGTGGGCACCTTCATCCCGCTCGCCGTGATCATCATCCTGTTCTTCGTCTACGTCGGCCAGGGCCACCCCATCGAGTTCATGCAGGATCCCAACACGAACTCCCTCATCCCGAAGTGGGAGGGCATGAACACCCTCGCGCTCGCGGCCGGCGTGTTCTTCTCCTTCGCGGGCATCGACATGAACGCCGCCCACATCAAGGAGATCAAGGACCCGCGCAAGACCTACCCGCTCTCCATCGTCATCTCGATGGTCCTCGCGCTCATCATCTTCATGGTCGGCACGCTCATCATCGCGGCCGTCATCCCGAACGACCAGATCAACGTGCTCTACACGCTCTACGCGACGTACAAGACCCTCGGCTCCACCATAGGCATCCCATGGCTCTACATGGTCTTCGTCTACATGGGCCTCGGCGCCACGATCGCGAACCTCGTGACGAACCTCGCCGGCCCCTCGGTGATGCTCGGCAACGCGGGACGCTCGGGCTTCCTGCCGAAGTTCCTGCAGAACTCCAACAAGAACGGGATGCCGTCCCGCCTCATGTACGTGCAGCTCGGCGGCATGACGCTCGTCGCCTTCATCGTCTTCTTGCTCCCCAACATCGAGGGCTTCGTCGTCCTCATCACGCAGGCCATCACGATCCTCTACATGCTCTACTACGTGCTGATGTTCATCGCATTCATCCGCCTGAAGTACACGCAGCCGAACCGTCCGCGCTCCTTCGTGGTGCCCGGTGGCAAGGTGGGCGCCTGGATCGTCGCCGGCGTCGGCACGGCTGCCTCGATCTTCGGCATCGTCCTCTCGATCATCCCGCCCGCGCAGATCAAGGCCGAGATCGGCTCCGGCACCACCTACGTGATCATCGTCTGCGCCCTCACCGCGATCGTCCTTCTCGTCTCCTTCGGCATCTACGCGATCAGCCGCAAGAAGAACTGGGTCGACCCCAAGAACGAGATGTCCCCCTTCACCTGGGAGATCGAGGGCCTGAAGAAGCCGGGTCGCGTGACCTCGAACGTCCCCGCCGACGTCCTTGCGCAGGGCCAAGACCCGATGGGCCTTCCCATCAAGCACCCGTGGTCGCCTGACGCGCACGTCGACCTCTCCCAGTACGCCGGCTACAGCTCGAACAAGGGCGGCAAGCGCTTCGGAAAGGGCAAGGGCGATGGAGCGCCCGCTCCCGAGCCCGTCGTCTCGCATGAGGCGAGCAAGGAAGCCGTCATCGCCACGGCCGCGCAGAAGGTGGAAGCCGGCACCGCCGTCACCGCCACGCCCGTCCCCGAGCCGCTCCAGGAGACCGTCGACGCGGTCGCGAAGCCGAAGGAAAAGGACACGCAGCCCGCGGTGGCCATACCGCGCAGGCACGTACCCGCCGCAACCGCGGAAGAGGTGGCCGCCGCGACGCTTCCCAGAGACGCTCTCCAAGCGGCGAAGGACGCCGAGGCAAAGGCCGAGGAGCTCGCCGTCGCCTCCGCCGCGCTCAGGCAGGAGGCCAAGGCCGACGAGGCGCTCGCCAAGGCGCGCAACGCCGCCAAGGCCGCGAAGGCCGCAGCCGAGGATGCCAGAAGGGCCGCAGGCTTGGATGGAAGCGCCTCCTCCGCGCCCGAGGGACCCGCGCCCAAGTCGCCCGCGCCTGGGGCTTCCAAGGACGCGACACCAAGCCCGGACAAGCCCACTGACCCGTCCGCTCCAAGCGCCTCGTAACCCCCTCCGCGAGCGCCCATGGAAAGGACCGCATCCCGAGTTCGGGGTGCGGTCCTTCCTCGTGGCGCGTGTGGGTGTGGCGCGCCTTCGCGCGAGGCCTTAGGGCATGACCTTGCGGAAGAGGATCTCCACGTCCTCGGCCGTGGCCTCGCGCGGGTTGCCGGGCGCGCACGCGTCGGCGAGGGTGTCGGCCACGAGGCGATCGAGGTCGTCTTCCACGAGCCCGTCCACGACGGTGGGGATGCCCACGTCCTCGCCGAGCTGGCGAACGGCGTCCACCGCGGCCTCGCGCGCGTCCTCGATGGACATCTCGTCCACGCCGGAGACGCCCATGGCGCGTGCCACCTCGCGCAGGCGCTCGCCGGTGGAGGCGGCGTTGTAGGCCATCACGTGCGGGAGCATGATCGCGCAGGCCACGCCGTGCGGCGTGTCGTAGTTCGCGCCGAGCGTGTGCGCCATGGAGTGCGCGATGCCGAGGCCCACGTTCGAGAAGCCCATGCCCGCGATGTACTGGGCGAGCGCCATGCCGGCGCGACCGGAGCCGGGCACGCCCGTCTTGGCCTCCTCCACGGCGTCGCGCAGGTGCGCGGAGATGAGGCGGATGGCCTCGAGGTGGAACATGTCGGGGATCTCCCAGGCGGCCTTCGTGGTGTAGCCCTCGATGGCGTGCGTGAGCGCGTCCATGCCGGTGGCGGCCGTGAGGCCCACGGGCATGGAGGCCATCATGACGGGGTCGACGATGGCGACCTCGGGGATGTCGTTGGTGTCGACGCACACGAACTTGCGCTTCTTCTGCACGTCGGTGATCACGTAGTTGATCGTCACCTCCGCCGCGGTGCCGGAGGTGGTGGGGATGGCGATGGTGAAGACCGCGTGGTGCTGCGTGGGGGCGACGCCCTCGAGCGAGCGGACGTCGGCGAATTCCGGATTGGCGACGATGATGCCGATGGCCTTGGCGGTGTCCATCGCGCTTCCGCCGCCGATCGCGACGATGCAGTCGGCGCCGGAATCCTCGAAGGCGGCCACGCCCGACTGCACGTTTTCGATCGTGGGGTTCGGCTTCACGTCCTGGAAGACCTCGTAGTCCACCGCCGCGTCATCGAGGATGTCGGTCACCTTCTTGGCCACGCCGAACTTCACGAGGTCGGGGTCGGTGCAGACGAAGACCTTCTTCTTGCCGTTGCGATCGAGTTCGCCCACGAGCTCGTCCAAGGCGCCTTCGCCGTGGTAGGAGATGGTGTTGAGGACGATGCGGTTGGCCATGGAAGCCTGCCTCTCTCATAGGAGCCCCCAGGGCGAGGCCCGAAGGGCACGTGCGGACGCCCCCATCCTACGGCAGGGAGGGCGCGCGAGGAGCGCTCGCGCCGATCGATCGGATGCGACTGGCCCTTAGAGGGGAACGGCACCGAGCACGAGGTAGAAGACGAGGCCCGCGATCGCGCAGACGATGAGCGAGCCGGTGCGCTTGGCGAGCACCACGACACCTCCCGCGGCGATGAGCGGCACGAGCGCCTGCCAGATGTCCCCCGCCGCCCATGCCGCGGGCTGGCAGAGGTCGTTTGCCACGAGCGCGGCGAAGGCGGCCACCGGGATGAGGTCGAGCACGGCCACCACCTGGGCCGAGAGTTCGCGGCCCCGCAAGACGAAGAGCGGCACGCAGCGAGAGAGCACCATCGTGGCCATGAGGATGGCGTAGAGGACGCCGAATTCAGCGAAGCTCATCGCGCACCTCCTCCGCCACGCGCTCCTCGGCCGCCTCGAGGCGATCCGCATCGAGGAGGTGCGCCGCGTAGGCCTCATCGTCCGCGACGGCCTCGCCGGAAGTCTCGGGCACGATGGGGCGATCCGCGTGGAGCGCGGCAAAGACGCAGCCCGCCGCCACGCCGCACACGGCGCCGACGATGATCGCGGGCTGGTCGAGACCCACGAGCTTCATGAGGACGACCACGGCGGCCGAGACCACGCCCACCACGATCGTCGTCGAGGTGAACGAGCGCCCGAAGAGAAGGCAGATGAAGATCGCCGTCATCGCGAACGAGGCGACCGCCGTGGGGATGGCGAGCGCGCTCCCCACGAGCCCTCCCACGAAGTTCGCCGTGGCCCACGCGCTCATGGAGAGGAGGTTCACGCACGTGGCGTCGGCCGCGTCCCAGGGAGAGAGCCCGGGCTCCCCCGAGATCAGCGTCGTCTCGTCGCTCTGGGCGAACCGGTCGAGGTTCACCCCGAAGGATTCGTCGGTGACCGTGAGGGCGAAGAGCGCCGCGAGCCAGCGCTTCACCTTCTGGAACCTCGGGGCGAACGCCGCGGAGTAGAGGAGTTGGCGGAGGTTCACGAAGGAAATGGACGCGGCGATCGCGAGGATCGGCTGCCCCGCGAGCCAGAGGTTCGAGAGCATGAACTGCCCGGCACCGGAATAGAAGGTGGCCGAGAGGATGAACGCCATCCACGGGGCGATCCCCACCTCGGCCTCGAGGATGCCGCAGGGGATGCCGATGGCCACGTAGCCGGCCATGATGGGAGCCGCATAGGGAAGCGCGCGGCGTATGTGGGTGGCGAAGGTGCTCATGGGGCCAAAAGCGTAGCGTTTCCGAGCGCTCGGACGGCCCTCGCGCGGGCGCCTATTTTCCGCCCACCCCGAATTCCTCGAGGTAGCGAGATGCGGAGCGATTCATCTCCGCCGCGAAATCCGAGGCGTACTTGCGATCGTGGAAGGCCCGCACCCACTCCTCGTAGCCCCGCGCACCCACGCGCGAGGCGAGCATCGCTCGAAGCTCCTCGCCCGAGAGCGGCTGGTAGGCGTCCTCCATGACCACGCACGCAGCCGGCATGCGAAGCGGCTTCGGGCGACGCATCTGCTGCTCGGTGGGGTAGCCGAAGACGAGCATGACCGCCGGCATCACCTGCGCGGGGAGCTTGAGCAGGGCGCGCATCTCCTCGTGCTGCTCGAGCACGTCGCCGATGTAGCAGGAGCCCACCCCCTCGGCCCACGCCGCCACCACGGCGTTTTGCGCGGCGATCGCGGCATCCGCGAAGGAGAGGAGGAGATCGCCCGGACCCGCGGGGCGCGCGTCGATGCCCGCCTCCTCATAGGCCGCGTGCCATTTCTCGCAATCGGCGACGAAGACGAGCACCATCTTCGCCTTCGCGATGAAGCCCTGGTGGTCGCAGAGCTCCGCGAGCCTCTCGCGCACCTCCTGGGCCCGCACGTCGATCACGCTGTAGAGCTGCTGGTTTCCCGCCGTGGGAGCCTGGAACGCCGCCTCGAGGATGCGCGTGCGCACGTCATCGGGAATCTCGCGATCCTCGAACGCGCGCACGCTCTTGCGCGCCACGAGCTCGTCGAATACGGGATGCGTCCCCCGCGTTTCCTCAGCCATGAGATCCCACCTTCCTTGCGCGCGCCTGCCCTTCTGCGGCGCGTACGACCTGGGAGACGAGCGTGGCGGCCGTCACGACCCCCACCCCACCGGGCACGGGCGTGAGCGCCTCTGCCACGTCCGCGACGCGAGGCGCCACATCGCCCACGAGCTTGCCACCATCGTCCACGTTGATCCCCACGTCCACCACCCAGGTGCCCGGCGAGACCATCTGCGGGGTCACGAAGCCGGCCACGCCCACGGCCGAGACGATGAACTCGCTCCGCCGGCAGATGCCCTCGAGGTCGGGGGTCTTCGAGTGGCAGAGCGTGACCGTGGCATCACGCGAGGTGAGGAGGGCCTGAAGCGGCCGCCCCACCACCGTGGAGCGCCCGAGCACGCAGCCCACGCGGCCGGCTACGTCGTAGCCGTAGTGGTCGAGCAGTTCGAGGACCGCCTTCGCCGTCGCCGGCGCGAAGGCGTGCGGGTTTCCCGAGAAGAGCTGCGCGAGCGCGCGCTCCCCCATCGCGTCGACGTCCTTCTCCGGCGCGATGCATCGAGCCGCCTCCTCTTCCGAGAGGCCCTCCGGAAGGGGCCGCATGAGAAGGATCCCCGATACCTTGGGATCGCGGGAGAGATCGCGAAGGAGGGCGTTGAGCTCGCCTTGCGGCACGTCGTGTGCGATCTCGGCGAGTTCCACCGCGAGGCCGCACGCCTCCGCGGACCTGGATATACCGCGCAGGTAGGCGGCGTCGGCGTCGTCGTGGCCGACGCGCACGATGAAGAGCCTCACGCCCACGCCCTCGAGGGCGAGGCGCGCGATTCGCGCCTTCGAGGCGCCATTCAGCGCCTTCGCCACCGGTGCCCCCTTGAGGATGATCACGAGAGGAGCTCCCTCTCCACGCGCGCCCCGATCTCCGCGCTGTAGAGCCGCACGAGCTCGCGCTGGTGCGCCTCGAGGGCCTCGAGGCGGCGCGCGAGGTCCTTGTCCGCCATCCACGAGGTGTTGGCGAGCACCGTCGCGCTCGCGCCGTTCGCCGCGGCCTCGAGGAGCGCCGCCGCGCAGATGATGTCGCTCTTCGCGAGCGAGCTGCCCTCCCTCGAGAGCCAATCGAGGTCCTCGAGCGCCTCCCCCGCGCAGGCGAGCATCTCGAAGGGGGCGCGGCACGCCTCCTCGAGCGCGCCGGCGAGCACGCGCGCACGCTCGGACCTCTCCGCCTCGCTGCCGCGCGGCATCTTCAGGGCCCTCGCCACTTCGGCATAGCCCTGCGCGTCCCTCTCGGCGAGGCCCATGAAGCGCACGCGCAGGCCACCGAGATGCTCCCACGTGGAGCGCATGTCGGCGTGGACCTCCTCGTAGCGGGGGTTTTGCGCGGTGATGGCCGCCACCATCTGCGCCTGTGCGCACCCGAGGGCGCCCGCCACCGCCGACGAGGCGCCGCCGCCGGGAGTGGGCTCGGCCGACGCGAGCGCGTCCATGAACTCCTCGAGTCGCTCGGTCCTCACCTTCGACGTCTTCGCCATGGCGCTCCCCTTCCCGCAAGGTCCCCGTTGCGATTCTAGGGGCGCGCACGCCGCACCGGCACGACGCACTTGCGATAGGGTATGAGCTTCTGGGAGAACGGCACCCAACCAAGCGGGGGACCAGTGGACGACAAGAAGAAGCGACAGTCGATCATCCTCTACGTGATCCTCGTCATCGCGATCGTCGTGGCCGTGCGGGCCTTCATCTATCCCGCGGTCACGGGCAACCAGGTGCAAAACGTGGACTACTCCACCTTCATCTCGATGGTGGACGACCACGAGGTGGACCAGGTGCAATACAACACCGACAACTCGACCATCCTCTTCACGGGCAAGGGCGATGAGGCCGGCAAGACCTTCCAGACCAACGTCTTCCCCGGCGACACCGACCTCGTATCGCGCCTCGAGGACGCGGGCGTGACCTTCACGGCCGAGCTTCCCGACGCGGGCTCGAACATGCTCCTCTACCTGCTCATGATGTGGGGCCTGCCGCTCCTCTTCATCTTCGGCGGCGGCTACCTCCTGAACCGCCAGCTGAAGAAGTCCATGGGCGACGACCCCACGATGACCTTCGGTGGCGGCGGGATCGGCAACTTCGGCAAGAGCGGCGCGAAGGTCGTGGCGCAGTCTGAGACCGGCGTGACCTTCAAGGACGTGGCCGGCGAGGACGAGGCGAAGGATTCGCTCGCGGAGATCGTGAGCTTCCTCGAGAAGCCGCAGCGCTACGAGGCCATCGGCGCGAAGCTCCCGCGCGGCGCCCTCCTCGTGGGCCCGCCTGGCACCGGAAAGACGCTCCTCGCGAAGGCCGTGGCCGGCGAGGCGCACGTGCCCTTCTTCTCCATCTCGGGCTCGGAGTTCGTGGAGATGTTCGTGGGACGCGGCGCGGCGAAGGTGCGCGACCTCTTCAAGCAGGCGAACGAGAAGGCCCCCTGCATCGTCTTCATCGACGAGATCGACACGGTGGGCAAGCGCCGCGACGCCGGCCTCACCACCAACGACGAGCGCGAGCAGACGCTGAACCAGCTCCTCACCGAGATGGACGGCTTCGACAACCACAAGGGCATCGTGGTCATCGGCGCCACGAACCGTCCCGACACGCTCGACCCGGCGCTGCTGCGCCCCGGGCGCTTCGACCGTCGCATCCCGGTGGAGCTCCCCGACCTCGCGGGCAGGAAGGCGATCCTTGCCCTCCACGCCCACGACGTGAAGATGGATCCGGGCCTCGACCTCGACGTCATCGCGCGCTCCACGCCCGGTGCCTCGGGCGCGGACCTCGCGAACATCATCAACGAGGCGGCGCTTCGCGCGGTGCGCATGGGCAGGAACCGCGTCTCGCAGGAGGACCTCCAGGAATCGGTGGAGGTCGTCATCGCCGGCGAGCAGCGCAAGTCCACGGTGCTCTCCGAGAAGGAGAAGAAGCTCGTGGCCTACCACGAGATCGGCCACGCCATCGTCGCCGCCATCCAGCGCGGCGAGGCGCCGGTGCAAAAGATCACCATCGTGCCGCGCACCTCCGGCGCCCTCGGCTACACGATGCAGGTGGAGGAGGACGAGCACTTCCTCACCACGAAGACCGAGGCTCTGAACCAGATCGCCGTCCTCTGCGGCGGCCGCAGCGCCGAGGAGATCATCTTCCACGACGTCACCACCGGCGCCGCGAACGACATCGAGCGCGCCACGCAGCTCGCGAGGAACATGGTCACGCAATACGGCATGTCCGATGAGTTCGGCCCCGTGGCGCTCGGCACGGTACAGAACCGCTACCTGAACAGCACCGCCACCCTCACCGTCGCCGATGGCACCGCGGAGCGCATCGACCAGGTGGTCCACGACATCGTGGAGAGCTGCCACCAGACGGCCATCCGGATCCTTCGCGAGAACCAGTTCAAGCTCCATGAGCTCGCGCGCTACCTCCAGGTGAAGGAAACCATCACGGGCGAGGAGTTCATGCGGATCTTCGCGCGCGACAACGACCTCCTCCCGAAGCCCGCCCAGGACTAGGACGAGGGCTCTCCTCGCCTTCTCCACCTCGTTTGGAAATGTCTTGATCGAGGCGCGCTCTCCTCGGGTAGACGCGCCATAGCCGCTACCATTGATCGCTTGGACGAGGCGTTTAGGCAGTGCGGAAGGGAGGTGCCATGTCCGAGGACGAAAGCGCGCGCACGCGCGCGACCGAGGGGGGAAAGCCCACCGAGAAGGGCGCGACGGGCGTCCACCATGCCCGGCACATGGCACCCAAGGGCGCCAAGGGAACGCCGAACACGCGGGGTGATCGCGAGGACGCGAAGCGCGACGAGAGCGCCTCCGACGAAACCGTCGTCGCGCCCCTTCCGGCTTCCGGCGTCTCCGCGTCCGCCCCGGCAGATGAGCCGAAGGGGCACCGCCCCTCCAAGAAGGCCGTCTTCGCCATCGTGGGCGGAGGCGTCGCGGCGCTCGTCGCCGTCTACGTGGGCGTCGCGCTCTTCTTCGCGAACACCTTCATGCCGAACACCACGGTGGACGGGCGCGACGTGTCGCTCATGAGCAGGCAAGCGCTCATCGACGCGCTCAACCAGAGTTCCATCGACTACTCGCTCGCCGTCACCGGCGACGGCGTGGATTTCACCGTCGAGGGGGCCGACATCGGCCTCGGCGTCGACGGCGAGGCCTACGCGGACGAGGCGCTCGACGCCACCGACCCATGGAGTTGGCCCGTCGGCGTCTGGCAGGCGCGCACGCTCACCTCCGAGCTCGGCCAGAGCTACGACCAAGACCAGCTCGCCACCATCGTGGGCGAGCACGTCTCCTCCGCAAACGAGAAGGCCAAGGAGCCCGCGAACGCCACGATCGTCTATCGCGACGAGGAGGACCGCTTCGCGATCCAGCCCGAGGAGATGGGGACGCTCCTCGACGAGGAGGCCGTGCTCGCGAACGTGTCGAGCTCCATCGACGCGTTCGCGGACACCCTCGTGCTCGACGAGACCGTGCTCGCGAAGCCGGAGATCACCTCCGACAACGAGCGGCTCGTCGCCGCGCAGGCACAGGCGAACAGCTACCTCGCCACGGAGGTCACCCTCAAGATGAACGGCGAGGTGGCCGAGGTCATCGGGCCCGATCGCGTGAAGGATTGGGTGGTGGTCGACGATTCGCTCAACCCCACGCTCGACGAGGCCGCCATCACCGAGTGGGGCAAGGGCGACCTCTCGAGCCGCCTCGACACGATCAACCGCGAGCGCACCTACACGCGCGCCGACGGCAAGGTGGTCAACGTGAGCGGCGGCTCCTACGGTTGGTCGATCGATTCCGCCTCGCTCACGCCGCTCGTGGTGGACGCGGTCATGAGCGGCGAGAGCCAGGAGGTGGACGTCCCGATCCTCCAATCCGCGGACACGGTGCCCGACGAGGGCGGGCGCGATTGGGGCAATCGCTACATCGACGTCGACCTCTCCGAGCAGTACGTGCGCATGTACGGCGACGACGGCTCGCTCATCTGGGAATCGCCCTGCGTCTCGGGCGATGTGTCGAAGAACCACCACACGCCCACCGGCGTGTGGTACATCGACGCCAACTTCAACAAGAACTACCCCGCCGCCACGCTCATCGGCTACAAGCCCGACGGCACGAAGGACTATGAATCCAAGGTGCGCTACTGGATGCCCTTCATCGGCAACTCCGTAGGGCTCCACGACGCGGATTGGCGAAGCAGCTTCGGCGGCTCGATCAACCAGTACAACGGCTCGCACGGCTGCGTGAACCTGCCGGTCTCCGCCGCGGGCGAGCTCTGCGAGATCGTGCGCCAAGGCGACGTCGTCGTCACGCACTACTAGCCGCTCGCGCGCCGCGCACCCGCGTGGCTCCCCTTGCGAGGGACCCTCGCACTCGCGCGCGACGTCACGCCCCTAGCGGCGCTTGCGCCCCTTCCTCGCCTGCATGCGACGCTGCGCGCGGTTGCCGCCCGCGGGAGCTCCCTGGTTCTTCATCTGCGCGGCCATCTGCTTCATGGCGCGCGGCGAGAGCTGCCCGTTGTTTTGGAGGGCGCGGAGCTTCCCCATCATCGCGTTCATCTCGTCCCACTGGCGGATGAGCTGGTTCACCTCCTGCACGGAGCGGCCGGAGCCCTTCGCGATGCGGGCGCGACGCATGCCGTTGATGATCTTCGGCCGGGCGCGCTCCTGCGGCGTCATCGAGAAGATCATGGCCTCCATGCGGCCCACGACTCCCTCGTCGATGCCGTCGGGCAGCTGGCCCATGAGGCGCTCGCCGCCGGGGAGCATGCCGAGGATCTTGCCGAGCCCGCCCATCTTCCGGATGGTGTTCACCTGCTTCAGCATGTCGTCCATGGTGAAGCCCTCGTTGAGCATGCGCTCCGCGTCCGCCATGGCCTCGGCGTCGGCGAGCTCCTCCGCGCGCTCGATGATGCCCACGACGTCGCCCATGCCGAGGATGCGCTTGGCCATGCGATCGGGGTGGAAGACCTCGAGCGCATCGGGCTTCTCGCCGGTGGAGACGAACTTGATGGGCTTGCCCGTGACCTCGCGCACGCTGAGCGCGCCGCCGCCTCGCGCGTCGCCATCGAGCTTCGACATGATGACGCCGTCGAAGTCCGTCTTCTCGGCAAACTCGGAGACGACGTTCACGATGTCCTGGCCGGCCATGGCGTCGACGACCATGAGCACCTGGTCGGGCCTCACGGCGTTCTTGATGGCCACGGCCTCGGCCATCATCACCTCGTCGATCTGCAGGCGCCCCGCGGTGTCGATGATGACGACCGTCGCGTCCTCGCCCGCCGCGGCGGCGATGGCGCCCTTGGCGATGCCCACGGGATCCGTGCGATCGCCGGTGAAGACGGGCACGCCCACCTCGGAGCCGAGGGTCTCGAGCTGGTCGATCGCCGCGGGACGGTAGACGTCGCATGCGGCGAGGAGCGGGCGCTGCCCCTGCTTCTTCAGGAGGTAGGCGAGCTTGGCGGCCGCCGTCGTCTTGCCCGAACCCTGGAGGCCGACGAGCATGATGGAATTCGGATGGCGATTCGGCGCGAGGGTGAGCGCCGATTCGGTGGAGCCGAGGAGCTGGGTGAGCTCCTCGAGGACCACGCGGACGACGTTTTGCGCGGGCGTGAGGGAATCGAGCACGTCGGCGGCGAGGCAGCGCTCCTTGCACGCGGCGACGAAGCGCTTCACCACGCGGAAGTTCACGTCGGCCTCGAGGAGCGCGAGGCGGATCTCGCGCATGGCGACGTTGATGTCGTCCTCGGTGAGGCGACCCTTGCCCTTCAGGCGATCGAACGTGTCCTGCAGGCGGTCCTGAAGCGAATTGAACACCTGAGATTCCTTTCGAGCTACGTGAGAGAACCGTCCCCCACGAGCGCCGTCGCGAAGTCGTGGGCGTCGAAGCGCTGGAAGTCCTCGATCGATTCGCCGACTCCGATGCGATAGATAGGCAGCGCGAGCGTATGGGAGATGGCGACGGCGATGCCGCCCTTGGCCGTGCCGTCGAGCTTCGTGATGATGAGCCCGTCGAGCTCGAGCGCGTCGTTGAACTCCTTGGCCTGCGAGAGCCCGTTTTGCCCGGTCGTGGCATCCACCACGAGGACCACGTGCACGGGGATCCGCGAGCGCTTCCGCGTGACGGAGACGACCTTCTGAAGCTCGCGCATGAGGTCCTTGGAGGTGTGGAGGCGCCCCGCGGTGTCGATGAGCACGAGGTTCGCGCCGATGCGCTCGGCCTCCTCGATGACGTCGTAGCACACGCTCGCGGGGTCGGCGCCGCGCGGGCGGCTGATGATGGGCACGTGCGCGCGATCCGCCCAGATCTCGAGCTGCTCCAGCGCCGCCGCGCGGAAGGTGTCGCCGCAGCCGATGATCACCTTGGCGCCGTCAAGCTTGCCGGCGTTGGCGAGCTTGCCCACGGTCGTGGTCTTGCCCGCGCCGTTGATGCCCACGAAGAGCACGCACGAGGGTCGCGCGTCGAAGGGATCGCTCGTCGCCGGGGTGAATTCCTCCGCGAGGCGGTTGATGAGCGCCGCGCGCAGCTGGCGGGCCGTGGAGAGGCCCTTGCGAGCGGCCTCGTCGCGAAGGTCGTCCACCACCGAGAGCGCCACCTCGGCGCCGAGGTCGCCCATCACGAGCGTGTCCTCGAGGTCTTCCCAGAAGTCCTCGTCCACCTCGCCACCGAAGTAGAAGATCTCGTTCAGTGCCTCGCGGGAGCGCGCAAGGCCCCTCTTGAGGCGGTCGAGGAACGCCATGGCTAGGCCTCCTTCTGGCTGGGAGCGTGTTCGGGTGCCGGCGCCTGCGCCCTCGGCCTGAAGTCCGCGATGCGCTGCGAGACGGCGCGCGAGACGCCGTCCGCGCCCATCGACACGCCGTAGAGCACGTCCGCCTTCTCCATGGTACGCCGCTGGTGCGAGATCACGATGAGCTGCGTCTGGCTCTTGAGCGCATCGAGCGAGGCGAGGAGCTTGTTGAGGTTCGTGTCGTCGAGCGCCTGCTCCACCTCGTCGAACACGTAGAACGGCACGGTGCGCGTGCGGTAGACCGCGAAGAGCAGGGCGAGCGCGGTGAGGGCTCGCTCGCCTCCCGAGAGAAGCGACATCTTCGCCACGCGCTTCCTTGGAGGCTGGGCCGTGACCTCAACCCCCGATTGCAGCGGATGGGCGGGGTCGTCCATCTCGAGGCGCGCGTCGCCCCCGCCGAAGAGCGTCTTGAACACGTCGGTGAAGTGCGCGCTCACGTCCTTGAAGGCCGCGAGGTAGGCATCGCGCATCTTGCGCTCGACCGCGTTCGAGATCTTGCGCAGGGCCTCCTGGGCGCCGAGGAGGTCGTCAAGCGACGACTTCACGCGCTCGAGGCGCGCCTTCGCCGCCTCGTAGCTCGCGAGCGCCGCCTCGTTCACGGGGCCCATCTCCTCGATCGCGCGCTCCACCTCGGCGAGCTTGGCCACGAGCGCCTCGGGGTCCCTCGGCTCGGGCAGCGCGAGCGCGTCCTCGAGGCTCATCGCCTGGAATTGGCGCAGGCGCTCCGTGGCCTGCCGCACGCGCTCCTCGATCACCCCCGCGGATACCTTGAGCTCGGCTTCCTGCGCGGCCGTCTGCTCGGCGGCCTCGCGCGCGGACCTCGCCTCGGCCTCGGCGCGCTCCACGGTTTCGCGAAGCGTCTTCGAATCCGCCTCCGCGATCGAGGAGCGGTCGACGAGCACGGTCGCCTTGGCGAGGGTCTGTTGGTGGAGCTCCTCCATGAGCCGATGGAGCGGATCGATGCGTCGACGAAGCACGTCGAGCGACGCCGCGGACGAGCGCACGCTTTGCCGGCGCTCGTGGAGGGTCACCTTGCGACGCCTCTGCGCCTCGAGCGTGGACGCGAGGGCCTTCCCGCGCTCCTCGAGGCGAAGCTTCGAGAGGGTCACGGCACCGAGCTCGTCCTTCGTGCGGTCCGCGATCGCGCGAGCCCGCTCGCGCGCCTCCTCGAGGGCGCCCATGGAGGCGTTGAGCTCGCCCACGCGCGCCTCGGCCTCCGCCTTCTCGCGCGCGAGGTCCTTGCGGCGCTCGCGGCTCTCGGCGAGCTCGGCCGCCGCCTCCTCGCGCTCCCTCACGAGGCGCGCGATGTGCTCGCGGCTGCGTGCGAGCGCCCCCTCCTCGCGACCCGCCTCGTGCGCCGTGCGCTCGAGCTCGAGCTCGAGCGCGGCGAGCTCGTCGGTGGTGGCGGCGAGGTCGCGACGGACCTTCTGGAGGAGGCCCTCGGCCGCCTCGGAGGCGGCGAGCGCCTCCTCGAGACGCGCCTGGAGCTTCGGAAGGCGCCGTAGGAGCCGCTGGCGCGACCTGTTCCTCGAGAGGGACTGGTCCACCGAGGCGCGCCCCCCTCCGAGGCGCACGCGCCCGTCGGGGAGCACCACCGAACCGTCCCTTCCGAGGTAGGCGTAGTCGGGATCCGCGTCGTGGCGGGCAAGGGCGCTGAACGCGTCCTCGACGAACGCCACGCGCTCGAAGAGGTTCGCGACAAGCGCCTCGAGCGAGGGATCGACGGCGCGCACGGGAAGCGCGCGCTCCCCCGCGTGGCCAGGACGCGGGGCGATGAAGCTCGCGCGTCCCCTCTCGTCGAGACGCTCGGCGACCTCGACGAGCGTCCCCAGCGAGGCGGCGTCGCGTCCCACGAAGGCCCGCACATCGTCGCCGAGGTAGGCGGCGATTGCCTCTTGGTAGTCCTCGTCGATCTCGAGGAGCTCCCCCAGGCGGGCCTCGAGCGCCGTATCGCCCGCCACCTTCCCGAGTGCCGCTTGGAGCGGCTCCTCGGCAGCTGCGGCACGCTCGAGGGCTGAGAGCGCGGAGAGCTCGGTCTCCGCGCGCGCGAGCTCGGCCCTCGCGTCCGCAAGCTCGCCCTGGGCGCGCTCGGCGGCTCCCTCCGCCTTCGCGAGCTCCTTCGTGAGCGCCTGCTCGCGCGCCTCGAGCGCGGGCCTTCGCGCCTCGGCCGCGGCATGGGCGCTCCGCGCGGCCTCGAGCGCCGCCTCGGCCTCGTCGCGCGAGCGCTCGAGCTCCCCCAAGCGCTCCGCCATGAGGCGATCGCGCGTATCGGCACCGCGAAGCTCCTGCTCGAGGGCCGCGAGGCCGAGCGTGGCCCCATCGCGCGAGCGCTCGAGCGCGGCGAGCTTCGTGCGGGCGTCCGCGAGGGCCGCGTGGGCCGCGTCGAAGGTCGCCCTCGCCTCCTCGTCCTCGGTGGCGAGGCGCGCGTGGCGCGCCCTCGCCTCGTCGAGGGACGCCTCGCACTCGTTCCAGGCCTCGTCGTTTGCCCGCAAGGTCCGCTCGAGCTCGCTCGCCTCGAGCGTGAGCTGGGAGAGCTGGAGGCGCGCGTCGGACAGGCGATCGACGAGGTGGTGGCCCTTCTCCTCGAGGAGCTTCAGGCCGGAGAGGATGCTTTCGAGATCCCGCTGCGCGCGTTGGCGCTGCTCGCCGAGATCCCCGACGAAGAGGCCCTTCTCCTCGAGGAGCCGCTTCATCTTCTGGAGCTCGCGCTCCTTCTCCCGGAGCTGGTAGGTGGCAAGCTCGCGCGCGGCCTCGGCCTCCCGGCGCTGCAGCCCCAGGGCCTCCCACTCGCCTTGGAGGCCGCGCAGCTCCGAGACGGCGAGCGTCGTCTCTATGAGGGCCTTCTCCTCGCGAAGCTCCGCACTCGCGCGCGCCTGGTCCACCTGCCGCTCGAGCGGCTTGAGGTCGTTTCGGAGGATGCGCGCGTAGGAGCGGATGCGCACGATGTCCTCGTCGAGGCGCAAGAGCTTGCGCTCCGCACGCTCGCGCCGCTGGCGGTGCTTGGCGATGCCCGCCGCCTCCTCGATGAGGGCGCGCCTGTCCTCGGGGCGGCTCTGGAGCACCTCGCCGAGGCGTCCCTGCGAGATGATCGTATGGGTGTCGCGCCCGAGCCCCACGTCGTGGAGGAGGTCGCGCACGTCGCGAAGCCGCACCTGCGCGCCGTTCACGAGGTACTCGCTCTCCCCCGAGCGATACATCCTGCGCGTGATGGCGATCTCCGAGAAGTCGAGCGCGAGCTCGTGATCCGAGTTATCGAGGACGAGCGTGACCTCGGCGAGTCCCACGGCCCGCCTCTGCGCGGAGCCGGCGAAGATCACATCCTCCATGGCCTGGCCGCGAAGCGTCTTGGCGCTCTGCTCGCCGAGCACCCAGAGGATCGCGTCGGAGATGTTCGATTTCCCGGAGCCATTCGGCCCCACGACCACGGTGAGGCCGGGGTCGAAGGCGAGGCGCGTGCGATCGAGGAAGGACTTGAATCCCTTCAGGGTGAGCGTCTTCAGGTACACGGACGCTCCTCGCTCGTCTCGAATTCCGCCAGGAGGACCTCGAGCGCCACCCTCGCGGCGGCCTTCTCGGCCTCCTTCTTGTTCGAACCCTCGCCCACGCCGAGCTTGCGATCCCCCACGTAGACCTCGAAGGTGAAGGTCGGCGCATGGGGCGGCCCCACGCGGCCCACGAGCTGGTAGGCGGGCGACTTGTGGAGATGCTGCTGCGAGAACTCCTGGAGGAGCGACTTCGGCGAGGTCTCGAGGAACGCATCGGGCGTGATGGGCTTCGCGAGCACCGTGCGCCGCACGAACCGCTCGAGCACCATGCGCCCGCCGTCGAGGAAGATGGCGCCGCAGAGCGCCTCGTAGACGTTCTCGAGCGCCGAGCGCAAGCCTCGGTTGTGGGTCCCGTGTTCGGATTCGCCGAGGAAGATGCACGGCCCCAACCCGAGGCCATCCGCCACGCGGGAGAGATGCTCGCCGGAGACGAGCGAGGTCTTCGCACGGGTGAGATTGCCCTCGTCCATCTCGGGGTTGTGCTCGTAAAGGTAGACCGAGACGATCGAGCCGAGGAGCGCGTCGCCGAGGAACTCGAGGCGCTCGTAGGAATCCTCGATCGCATGGCCCTCCACGGCGGACGGATGCGTGAGGGCCTTGCGCAGGAGCGAGGGGTCCTCGAAGGTGTAGCCGATGAGCCCCTCGACCCGCTCGAGCGTTTCCTCAACCGTCATGGGCGGCTAGAGCATCCTCATGATCGCGTCGACGGCGTCGCCCACCGTTTCGATCTCGTCGAGGTCATCGTCGTCCACGACGATCTCGAGCTGGTCCTCGAGGTCGGTGATGATCTCGATCCGATCAAGTGAATCCGCCTCGATGGACTTGAACGTGGTGTCCTCGTCGATGGCATCGACATCGAGGTCCATGACCTCGGCGATGGCGGAGGCCACCTTCTGAAGCACCTGATCGCGGTCCATGGGACCTCCTTCGACGAGGGGCCTCGGCCCCTTGGCTCGCTTCGAGCCTACCCTATGCCAAAACCGCCGCTATGTCATCGGCGATGTGCGCCTCGGCGGCCCGCTCGGCCGCGAGGGCGCCGTTCTTCACGGCCTCTTCACTCGTGGCGCCATGCCCGATCAAGACGGGACCCTTGAGACCGAGGAGCTGGGCTCCTCCGTATTCATCCCCGGAGAGATCGCCCGCGAGGTCCTTCATGGCGCCCTTCACGAGGAGCCCTCCGAGGGCGGTGAGGGGATTGGCCTTGGCGGCCGCCTTCAGGCGGCGCGCGATGTACTTCGCCGTGCCCTCCATGCTCTTCAGGGCCACGTTGCCGGTGAAGCCGTCGCAGACGATCACGTCCACCTCGCCGAGGAGGATGTCGGAGCCCTCGCAGTTCCCCTGGAAGTTCACGCCGCGCGCAGAGGCCGCCTCGAGCGCCTCGTGCGCCGCGATGGTGGCCTCGGAGCCCTTCGTGTCCTCGGTGCCGTTGGAGAGGAGCGCCACGCGCGGCGCGGCAAGGCCGAGCGCGGCCTTGGCGAGGCACTGCCCCATGAGGGCGAACTCCACGAGCATCTCGGGGCGGCAGTCCGCGTTCGCGCCGAGGTCGAGCATCACGCGGCGCGCGCCGTCGAGGCCAGGCACCACGGAGGCGAGCGCCGGGCGCGCGCAGTTCCTCACGCGGCCAACGAAGAGCGTCCCCGCGGCGAGGATGGCGCCCGTGGAACCGGCCGAGAAGAAGGCGTCGGCCTCGCCCTCGCGCACCGCCTTGCAGCCGCGCACGATGGAGGAATCGCGCTTCGTGCGCACGGCGCGGGTGGGATGTTCCCCCATGCCGATGGTTTCCGTGGCCACGAGGGGCTCCGTGCGCTCGTGGGAGGCGCAGAAGGGAGCGACTACGTCCTCGGGCCCCGCAAGGAGGATCTCGAGGCTCGAAGAGGCCTTGAGCGCCGCCTCGCACCCGGCGAGCACCACGTCGCTCGGCTCGTCCCCGCCCACGGCATCGATGCAGACCTTCGCCATCTGAAACCCCCTCGGTCCCTTGGGCTCGCCCCACAAAAGAGGCCGCCATCGGGCGGCCTCGAAACGTCCGCTGGGAAGCGCGCTCCCCTACTCGACGATGAGGACCTCGCGATCGTGGTAGTAGCCGCAGCTCGGGCACACGCGATGCGGGAGCTTCACCGCGCCGCAGCGCGGGCACGTGGAACGGGACGGCGTCTCGGCCACGCTGTTGGCCGAGCGACGGTGGTGCGTTGCGATCCTGCCCTTTTTCTGCTTGGGGACTGCCATGGGGTGCCTTTCCATCGAATGACGGCCCGAGGGCCGCGCGTGCGATCTTCAACAGCCGGCGATTATAGCACCGGCATCAGCCCTCTTCCTTCGCGCCGCCCTTGGTTTTGAAGGCTTTGAGGGCGCTCATCGGATTCATCGGGTCGCCCTCGGCCGCGAGGCGCGCCTCGCAATCGCAGGTGCCCTCGTTCAGGTTCTGGCCGCAGTGCGGGCAGAGCCCCTTGCAATCCGGCTTGCAGAGCACCTTGAAGGGGATCTCCACCGCGATGGCCGAGCGCACGGGAAGCGTGAGGTCGATCACGTCCTCCACGATCGGGAGCACCTCGATCTCCCGCTCGTCGTCGCCCTCGGCGAAGGCCTCGGGGTCGTCCGCGAAGAGCGCGTCGACGTCGCCCGAGAGGTACAGGCGCGCCTCCTCGAGGCAACGGTCGCAGGTGCCCTGGAGGCAGGCCTCGACGCTTCCCATCGCGAGGATCGTCTCGCCCGTGTTCGTGATGGTGAGCTCGTAGGCGATGCCATCGGGCGCGCTGAACACGCGGTCCCCGACGACGAAATCGTCGACCGCGAGCACGCCCTCCACGTCGAGGGCGCTCCCCGCCTCGGCGAGCTTGCTATCGAGGCGCACCGTGAGGGTGTCCGCCACGCCTACCAACCCTGCGAGCGGTCGTAGGCGGTCTGGGTGAGCGTGGCGCGGCAGCTCGAGACCGACGACACGACGGAGTTGAGGTTCTCCTCGAGGCGCGTGAGCAGGCTCTCGACGTATTCCTCCGCGTTGTAGCGGGTGTCCCTTTCATAGGCCTGCGCCTGGTTGCGCACTTCCTCGGCCTGCTGGTTGGCGAGGCGCACGATCTCCTGGTCGCTCGCGAGGATCAGCGCCTGCTGCTGCGCGTCGCTGATGATCGAATCCGCCTGCTGCTCGGCATGGGCGAGGATCTCCGCCTCGGCCTTGCGCACGCGACGCGCCTCCGTGAACTCGCGATCGAAGAGGTCGCGGATCTCGTCGGTGATGGCGAAGATGTCTTCGGGGTCCACCTGCTTGCGCCCCCCGCCGCCGAAGACCGGCTTAGCGTCTTCCACGAGGTCATCGAGGTCTTGGAGGAGGTTTTCCAGCTCTTCACCCGGCTGCATTTTTGCTCCTTTCAAGCGAGCTGGGACGTGTTGCGATGGCAAGAATGCCCGAAACACGCCGCAATACTAGCATGCAGTCCGGAAACATTGAGGTAGAACCCTATGGGCGGGCGCTTCGCAACCTCTCGAGCACGCAGGCGGGCACGAAGGGCGACACGTCGCCGCCGAGACTCGCGATCTCGCGCACCACGGAGCTCGACACGAAGCCGAACTTCGGCTTGCTCATCACGAAGATGCTCTCGATGTCGGGCGCGAGGATCTGGTTCATCGCGGCCTGTTGGAGCTCGTACTCGAAGTCCGCGGCCTCCCTGAGCCCCTTCACCACCGCCTGCGCGCCCACCTCGTGGCAGAAATCCACGAGAAGGCCCTCGAGCGGCTTCGCCTCCACATCGGCGAGGCCCGCGTCGTCGAGCGATTCGCGCACGAGCGCCACGCGATCCCCGAGCGCAAACGACGTACCCACGCCGTGCTTCTGCGCCGACGCCGCCACGGCCACCACCACGTGGGGCGCGATGCGCCTCGCACGGGAGATGACGTCGAGGTGGCCGAGGGTCACCGGATCGAAGGTGCCCGGTACCACGACTTTCTCGATGCCCTCGTGGGCCATGCGATCCTCCTTACGGGGCACTGGGGTCCTGGCGCGCCGCCCCATCGTAGCGCCAGAGGTCGATGGCGCTCTGGGAGATGGCGCGCGTGCGGGCCCTCGCGATGCCGTACGCGGCGAGGCGCGCCCCATCGAGCCCTTCCGCTCGCTCGGCGCGCTCATGCACGATGACGGCGCCGTCCTCGAGCATGCCTTGCGCCGCGAGCGCGCAGACGAGATCGGCCACGCGCTCCGCGGGCGTCGCGTAGGGCGGATCGAGCAGGACGATCCCGAAGGGGCCCCCGCCACCTCCGCCACGGGCGAGCACGCCCCAGGCGTCGCCCGTGACCACCCTCGCGCGCGCGCCGAGGTCGCGCACGTTGCGCGCCACCACGCGCGCGGCCCTCGGACTGCGATCGATGAAGAGCGCGTGATGGGCGCCTCGCGAGAGAAGCTCCAACCCGAGCGCGCCCGAGCCGGCGAAGGCGTCGAGGATCCGCTCGCCGGAGAGGTCGAGCCCCTTCGCGGAGAGCACCATCGAGGCGAGGCTCTCGCGAAGCCTGTCGGTGGTGGGGCGCGTTTCGGCGCCCTCGGGAGCGAGGAGGCGCCTTCCCCGCCATATGCCGCCGACGACTCGCACTAGCCCTCGGTTCGCCTCAGGCGATCCCCATAGCGCTCGCGCACCTCCAAGACGAGGGGCGCGAGCTCGGGGGACGCGAGGGTGGGATCGGTGCGGAAGATCTCCTCGGCGTCGGCGTGCGCGGCCTCCACGAGATCGCGATCGGCGATGAGGTCCACGAAGCGGAAGGCCACGTCGCCCGACTGGCGGTAGCCGAGCACCTCGCCCTCATGGCGGAGCCTGAGGTCGAGTTCGGCGAGCTCGAAGCCATCGGAGCTCTTCTCGAGGGCCGAGAGGCGCTTCTGGGCGGCGGAGCCGCGCTTGGCGCGCGTGACGAGGAGCGCTCGGCCCGGGATGTGCCCGCGCCCCACCCTGCCGCGAAGCTGGTGGAGCGTGGCGAGCCCGTAGCGATCGGCGTCGAGGATGACGATCACCGAGGCCCTCGGCACGTCCACCCCCACCTCGACCACGGTCGTGCAGACGAGGATGTCGATCTCGCCCGCGCGCATGGCGACCATGACCTCGTCCTTCTCCTGCGCCGAGAGTCGCCCGTGGAGAAGGCCGACGCGGCTTCGCGGAAAGACGCGCCCCTTGAGCTCGGCGTACATCGCCGTCGTCGAGGCGAGCGTGCCCGATGCCTCGCCCGCCACGTCGTCGAGCGCGCCCCCGGTGTCCGCATCGTCCACGAGCGGGCAGACCACATAGGCCTGCTGGCCCGCGGAAACCGCCTCGTCCACGGCCTTCCACGCGTCGTCCACGCGCGCCCACGAGAGCACCTTCGTCGCCACGCCGGCGCCCGCCACGGGGCGCTCGGACATGGAGGACACCGCCACGTCGCCATAGAGCGAGAGGGCGAGCGTGCGCGGGATGGGGGTCGCGGTCATGGAGAGCACGTCGGGCGCCTCGCCCTTGCCCGCGAGCGCCTGGCGCTGGTTCACGCCGAAGCGATGCTGCTCGTCCACGACGACGAGCGAGAGCTTAGGAAAGGCGAGGTCGCCGGAGAGGAGCGCCGTGGTGCCGAAGACCACGTCCACGTCCCCGCGCGCGAGGGCCCCTGCCGTGGCCGCGCGCTCGTCCTTGGGCGTCTTCGACGTGACGATCCTCCAGCGCACGCCCGCGCGATCGAACACGGGCCCGAGGCTCGCCGCGTATTGGGAGGCGAGCACCGAGGTGGGGGCCATGATGGCCGCTTGGAATCCGGAATCAGCCGCGGCGGCGCAGGCAATCGCCGCGACGGCCGTCTTGCCCGTCCCCACGTCGCCCTGGAGGAGCCTATTCATCGGCTCTCCGGAGGCCATGTCCGAGAGGATCTCGGCCGTGGCGCGCTCTTGGTCGGCGGTGAGCGCGAAGGGGAGGCTCTGCCGCACCGCGCGCGCCAAGGGGCCATCCACCGCATGCGAGATCCCCGTGAGCGCTCCCGGTGCCTGCGCCTTGCGAAGGCGAAGGCCGACCTGCAGGCAGAGGAGCTCGTCGAAGGCGAGGCGCCTCCTCGCGCGCGACGCTGCGGCCAAGCTCGGGGGGAAGTGCGCCGCGCGGAGCGCCGCGGCCTCACCCATGAGCCCATGGGCGGCTACGAGCGCCGCGGGCATGAAGTCCACGACATCGCCCGCGTCGGCGAGGGCCGAGGAGAGGATGCGTCGCATCCACGCCTGGGAGAGCCCCTCCGTCGTGGCATGGACGGGCATCACCCGCGCATACGTCTCCGTCGCGTCATCGGCGGAGCCCACCACCTCGTGGAAGAGGGGCGTCATCGTGCGGTAGCCGTAGGAAAAGCCGATCTTTCCCGACACGGCGAGGACGTCGCCCTTCTTGAGGCTGTCCTTCAGCCACGGCTGGCGAAAGAAGGAGATCCTCAGCACGCCGGTCTCATCGACGAGGAAGACCTCGACGATCGCGAGCCTGGGGCGGGGGCGTTTGAGATTCACGCGGTCGATGGTGGCCACGATGGTCGCGCTTTGCCCCACTTCGGCCTCGCCGATGCGGCTCACCTGGGAGAAGTCGAGGTAGCGCGTGGGCGCGTGGAGGAAGAGGTCGCGCACGGTGTGGATGCCGAGCCGCTCCAGCGCCTCCCTGCGCTTCCCGCGAGCGAAGCGCAGGCCCGACACGGGCGACGAGAGCGTCGCCGTGGCCGAGAGCCGAGGATGGGCCAGGGGGACCGCCAGCGGACGTGCGCTCAACGGCGCGGCCTATTCGATGGAGAAGATGATCGGATAGAGCGGCTGCTCGCCTCGGTGCGGGTCCATCTCGAGGTCGGGCTCGGCGTCCTCGATCTTTGCGCAGAGGGCCTCGAAGCGATCCTCGGGCATGTCGGCGCCGGCGAGGATCGTGAGCGTATCGCCCTCGTTCGCGTCTTGGATCTTCTTCACGAGCTCGAGCGTCACGTCCTCGATGCTCTTCCCCACGACGGTGATGTCGCCGTCTTGGATGCCCATGACGTCGCCCTTCTTGATGGGCGTGCCGTCTGCGGCCTGGGAATCGCGAATGGCCTCGGTGACCTCGCCGTCGTGGATCTCGGAGATGGCCTCGTTCATGGCGTCGGCGATGGTGTCGATGTCCTTGTCGTTCTCCACCACGAACATGGCCGCGAACGCCTGCGGGACGGTCTTGGTGGGCACGACCGTCACCTTGCAGTCCTCGACTGCCGACGCCGCCGCTTCCGCGGCCATGCGGATGTTGCCGTTATCGGGGAGCACGATCACGTTCTTCGCGTTCGTCTTCTCGATGGCGCCGAGGATGTCGGCGGTGGAGGGGTTCATGGTCTGGCCGCCCGAGACCACCTGGTCGACGCCGAGCGACTTCAAGATGTCCACCTCGCCGGAGCCCGCGGCCACCGCCACGAATCCGAGGTCCTTCTTCTCGGGCTTCTTCGCGGGGATTTCCATCACGTCCTCGTGCACCTGCTCCGCGGCCTCGGCGTCGCGGGCGAGGATGGCCGTGCGCTCCTTGCCCTCGAGGTCCATGTTGTGCACGAAGACCTCGAAGATCTGCCCCTCCTGGAGCATGTGGTGGAGCACCTTGTCCGGCTCGTTCGAGTGGACGTGGATCTTGTAGTCGGGGAAGGATCCCACGAGGAGCTCGCAGTCGCCCATGGACGCGAGGAAGTCGAGATTCGCCTTCTGGTCGAAGTCCTCGTGGTCGGCCTTGAAGAGGAACTCCGTGCAGTAGCGGTACTTGGAGCCCTCCCAGTCGTCGTTGATGACGAAGTGGACGTTCTTGGCCACCTGGGCCTTCGCGTTCTCGTGCGAGGAGGCGTCCACGGTGGTTTGGAAGTCGCGCAGCTTGCCATCCTCCCCGAGCGCGGCGTTCACGAATGCCTCGAAGAAGACCGCGAAGCCGAAGGCGCCGCTGTCGACGACGCCGTTTTCCTTGAGCACCGGGAGGAGGTCCGGCGTGCGCGCCACCGATTCATAGGCCTGGGTGACGAGCTCCTTCAGCGCGTCGTCGAGCCCGACCTTGGATTTCGCGAGCTCGTCGGCCTTCTGCGAGAGGTCGGAGACGACCGTGAGGATGGTGCCCTCCACGGGCTTGCGCACCGCCTGGAAGGCCACCTTCTTCGCGCGCCTCGCGCACGCCGCGAAGTCGTCGGTGGTGATCGGATCGTCCTTCACCTCGACCACGCCCTCGGCGAAGCCGCGCAGGATCTGGCTCGTGATGACGCCCGAGTTGCCGCGCGCGCCCATGAGCGAACCGTGCGTGATGGCCTTGGCCACGTCGGCCATGGATGCGTCGGCGGGCAGCGCCTCGACGTCCGAGACCACGGTCTTCAGCGTGAGGCTCATGTTCGTGCCGGTGTCGCCATCGGGCACGGGGAAGACGTTCAGCTTGTTGATCTCCTCGGCCCTGTCGGACACGGCCTTGGCCGCAATGGGGAAGCAGCGGCGGATCACATCGGCAATCATGGGTGATGGCTCCCGTCTGAAAGCGGCCGCCTGCTAGCGGGCCCGGATGTCCTCGATGAAGACGCGCACCTCGGCGTCCTTGATTTCGGCGATGGTCTTGAGCACGAAGCTCACCGTGCTCTTCAGGTTCTCGGTGACCTGGCGCATGTTCACCTGGGCGTTCACGACCACGTGGAGCACGACGACGACCTTGCCGTCCTCGACCTTGACCTCGATGCCCTTCCTGAGGGTCCGAAGCGAGAGCAGGTCGACGATGTGCTGTTGGTCGTCGGTGTAGGCCATGCCCACGACGCCATAGCACTCCATGGCCGCATAACCGGCGAGGTCCGCGATGACCTCGTTGGACACTCGCAAGGTTCCAGGTACAGACATAGCCATGTCCTCCCGCTCCCCTTTAGGCATCGCGCCGCCATGCGCGGTGTGCGCCTGGTTGACTGAACGTTCAAAGTATACCCACAGAACGCGCACGCACCGGCGCCCTTCGAAGTTCGATTTGCCGATGGCTGTGCTATAGTTTCCGGGTTCTTGAGAATGCCCACGCTTCCCTTAGGGAGGGAGCCCAATGTCGAAAGTCTGCGAGATCTGCGGCAAGCACCCCGTGGCCGGGCGCTCCGTGAGCCACTCCCACCGTGTGACGAACCGCACGTTCCGTCCGAACATCCAGCGCGTGACCATCGTGCAAAACGGCCGCAAGCGCAAGATGAACGTCTGCACGCGCTGCCTGAAGAAGGGCAACCTCCAGCGCGGCTAGCGCTGCACGCCTCCCTGACTTCGAGGGCACTGGGGCCTGCCAGCTCCGGTGCCTTTTCATGTGCCGTTTCCCGCCCGCGGGAGGTGCCCGCTTTTCGAGGAATGCGTCGGGAAGCGCGGATTCATCGGGCTACACGCGCTCATTGAGCACCACGAGGCAGCGGCCCTCCTCGCAGGTGACGGTTGCGCCAGCCTCCTCGACCACGTTCGACACGCCGAGATCCGAGAGCGCGGCGAGCGCGTGGTGCTCGAGATTCCACGTGAACCCGCGCTCGGAGACCACCGTCGCGCCCTCGAGGGCGAGCACGGAGAGGGTCTTTCCCACCTCATCCTCGAAAAACGACACCTGCGCGCGGGCACGGGGATCGAGGAGCCAGGCGCAAAAGCCGTCTTCCACGATCACGGGCTGGAGTTTGGCGTGCGCCGCGAGGGTGCCGATGACCCCGAGTTGGTGGTCGAGCCGCCCGCCCGTCACGCAGGTGACGCAGCAGGTGCGGCCGTGTGGATCCCCGGCGCGCTCCGCCACCACGTCGAGGGCGAGGGCGAGGTCGGTCTGATCCTTGTGCGAGGGACGGAGGAGCTCGAAGCTCGCGCGATCCTCGGCCCATTTCCGCGCCTCCGCGCTCGCGGAATCCGAATCGCCCACGTAGGCCCAAGGACCCACGCCCGCCGCCTCCAGCGCCTCCGCGCCTCGATCGATGGCGATCACCCGCTCGGCGCGCGAGGCGAGCGCGTGCACGAGGCGAGGCGAACTCGGCTCGGGTGAGCCTCCCACGAGAAGGTAGCCGAATGTCCCATGCGCGCCGCCCAACCGCAAGGAGTTCCCGTCCATCGCTCGCCCTCCCTCTCGCAGTCCCTCGAGAAGTTTCCCACAGGCGTGCCATCTTCCGCGCGTTCGGGCTAGACTTCTTCCCCGCGTCCCCGCTGAAAGGATCCCCATGGCCCGCTATGACTATCGTTGCCCCGCCTGCCACCTCGTCTTCGAGGTCGAGCACGGAATGAACGAGAAGCCCAAGGTCGTGTGTCCCCAATGCGGGACGGAGGCGTCGCGCGTATTCGAAGCGACGGGGATCACGCTCAAGGGATCCGGCTTCTACAACACCGACATGCGCGATGGCCAGGGGAGCACGGGCTCGAGCGCCCCGCATCCCGCAAGCGAGACCGCGAGCGAGAAGGGCGCGGAAGGCGCCGCGTCAGCCGACGCCCCCTCGAGCGCGGGCGCCGCTTCCGCGTCCCACGACGCATCCGGCACCCCGAAATCCGAGGGCGCGAGCGCCGCGGCTTCGCAGTAGCGCCACGCCCGATGCATAGATGAGGCAATCAGGCGTCCTTCCTGCGAAACGCCGCGAGGAAGTGCAGGTCCGGCCCATCGAGCCTCGGCGTGGTTTTGAAGATGCGGTCCGACCAGCCGTCTTGTGCGAGCTGCCCTCTCGCGAGTTCGTCGAGCGATGAGATGCCGGGAAGGTCCTTGGGCGCCACGCGCTCGAAATCCGCGCCTGCCGCCCCCTCGAGAAACGCCCCCACCACCTCCTCGTTCTCCTCGCGAAGCGCGGAGCACGTCGCGTACAGGAGGTGGCCCCTGGGGCCCACGTGGCGCGCGGCCGCTTCGAGGAGCTCGAGTTGGAGCGCGGGAAGGGAATCGGATTTCGAGGCGTCAATGCTCGATGGGTCGAGGTTCCACGCGATCTCGGGATGGCGGCGCATCGTCCCCGTCCCCGAACAAGGGGCATCGATGAAGACGAGGTCGTAGCGCTCGCGTCCCACGAGCGCGTCGAGGTCGCGCCCGTCCCCGGTGATGAAAGTCGCGTCAACGCCCTCGCGGCGGAATCGCCCTCGCGCCTCCTCCAGGCGATGCGCGCTCGCGTCCACGCAGGTAAGGCGCGGATGGATGCCCAATCGAGAGAGGGCGGTGGCGCAGACGAGCGCCTTCGTGCCCCGTCCCACGCCCACCTCGAGTCGCGAACCCCCGGCTTTTGGCACGCTCGCGAGCGCTATCTCGTAGGCCGAACGGTCCTCCACGGAAAAGCCCTTGGAGAGCGCGTCGGATTCCTCGAGCTTGGACGGGGCGTCGAGCCGCCATATGCCAGGGATGCCCTCGGGGCGGGGATCGAGCCCCGCGCGATCCAGCGCATCTTCGCGGGCACACGGCGAGGTGGCCACGAGCCACGTGGGAGCCGCCTCCATGAGGCCGAGCGCGAGGAGCGCGGCGTCCTGGGCGCCCATCTCATTCCGCAACCTCTCGGAGAGCCACGCGGGAAGCCCGGTCGCGCGCTGGAGGTCATCCGCACCATAGCCTCCGGCTGCCACGCGCCCCCTCGCCCCCTCGACTTCCGTCCGGAGGGGCACGAGGTTGCGGAGCACGGCATTCGCGAGCCCTCTCGCCCGCGACGCCACGCCACCCACGGCATCCACCCACTGGTCCACCGCGATGCCCAGAGGCGTGGAGAAGTAGCCGAGCTCATAGGCGCCGAGAATGAGGGCATCGCGAACCCTCGGTTCGAGCGAGGAGGGGCGTCGCACGAGCTCGACCACGCGCGCCTCAACTGACCCCCGTGCGAGCGTCGCGCCCATGGCGAGGCGCCACGCGAAGGCGCGATCCTCGCGTGAGATCGCCCGATTTCGAGCGCAATCGCGAAGCGCGTCGCGAATCCAGCACCCCGTGCGTCGTGCGCGCCCGAAGGCCCTGAGCGCGAGCAATCGCGCGGGCGAGGTGGGCATCTACGGGCGCTCCCACGCGAAGCTCGAGCCATGGAGGCCGCGGGCCCAGCTCGCCGCATCCATCGGCTTCTTGCCCGCGGGAGTGACCTCGAGGAGCTCGAGGGCCGCGTCAACGCAGCCCAAGGTCACGGCTCCATCGGACGCCACGGAAATCGCACCCGTTTCGCACGCATGCGACGAGGGCCGCGCGCCTCGCACCCGGAGGAGCTTGCCTGCGGCGAGCGCCCGAGCGGGGTGCGCATCGCTCGAGGCGAGCACGTGGCGCCAGTTCTCCTCGGCGGAGAGCGCGGGAGAGAGGTCGAGCTCGCCCTTCCCGATGCGCGCCGCGTAGGTGGCGAGGGAGTCGTCTTGCCGCTGCCATTCGACGCCGCCGCCATCGAGCGCCTCCAGCACGTCGAGGAGGCCGTAGCCGCCCGTATAGGCGATGTCGCGCTCGACGTCGGCGAAGGCGCGGCCCGCGCAGGGCACGCTCGCTTGCCAGGCAACGGGCCCCGTGTCGAGGCCCTCCTCCATGGCCATGATCGAAACGCCCGTCTCCGCATCGCCCGCGAGGATCGCCCGCTCGATGGGCGCGGCGCCGCGCCACCTTGGAAGGAGCGAGGCGTGGACGTTCACGCAACCAAGGCGCGGGATGCCGAGCGCGGTTTTCGGCAGGATGCAGCCGAACGCGGCCACGCACGCCACGTCGGGCGCGAGCTCCGCAATGGCCCGCACGACCTCCGGAGCCATCCGCGCGCACTCGATCGTGGGGATGCCGAGCTCCCTCGCCTTCTCCTTCACCGCGCTCGGGACGAGCCGCTTGCCGCGTCCCCGCACCGCGTCTGGCCTCGTGAGCACGCCCACCACCTCGTGGCAGCGCGCGAGGAGCGAGAGCACGGGCACGGAGAACTCGGGGGTGCCCATGAAGACGACGCGCATGGCCTACTTCCCCTTCGATTTCGAGGCCTTCTCGGGCTTCGACACGTCGCCCGGCTTCGCGCCGGCCTCGATGGCCTCCCTCACCTGCTTCTTCACGCGCATGCGCCCCATGGGGCCGAGGTGGTCGAGGAGCGTCTTGCCGTCGAGGTGGTCGATCTCGTGCTGGAGGCACACGGCGAGGAGGCTGTCCTCGGCCTCGTAGCGCATCACGTCGCCGTCGAGGTTCGTGGCGTGCACCACCACGCGACGCGGCCGTTCCACCTGCACCGTCACGCCGGGGAAGGAGAGGCACCCCTCGCCCGTGGTGCGCGTCTCGTCGGACGCCTCCACGATCTCGGGGTTGATGAGCACGTAGGGCGTCTTCTTGCCGGATCCCCACTCGCAGTCCACCACCACGAGGCGCCTCTTCACGCCCACCTGCGGCGCCGCGAGGCCGCAGCCCTCCGCCTCGTACATCGTCTCGAGCATGGAGCGGGCGAGGTCCTTCACCTCGTCGTCGATGTCCTCGATGGGCTCGCAGGCCTCTTCGAGGATCGGGTCTCCGGTGATGCGAATGTCGTCCATGGAGCTCATGGCAATTCCCTTCCCCCTGCGCACGCGGCGCATGGCGCGCATCCGGCGCTCGCAAGCCCCACCATGCTAGAGCACCTCGTAGGCGTCCACGTCGATGGCGAGCGAAACCCCGGAACCTCCAAGGCCGCGCGCGAGGTCGAAGAGCGCCTCGCCGAGGGACGCGCCGAGGGGCGCCTTCACGAGCACATGGTGGCGATGGCGATCCCGCACCTTCGCACGCAGGCACTCCGCGGGGCCCACGACCTGCCATCCCGCCCCCGGAGCCGCCTCGCGCAATCGCCGCGCAAGCTCGGCGATGGTCGTCTCCACGCGCCTCGCGTCGATTCCCGAGGCGGTGATGTTCGCAAGTCGGACATAGGGCGGGTACTGCGATTCCCTTCGGATCTCGAGCTCGGTGGCCACGAAGGAATCGCGATCCTTCGTGGCCACGCAGGCCACCGCGGGATGCGTGGACCAATAGCTCTGGATGATCACGCGCCCCGGCAGCCTCGAGCGCCCCGCGCGGCCCGTCACCTGCTCGAGGAGGTCGTAGGTGCGCTCGGCCGCGCGGAAATCCGGGAGCTTGAGCGAGGTGTCGGCGTTCACCACGCCCACGAGCGTGACCTCGGGGAAGTCGAGGCCCTTCGCGATCATCTGCGTGCCCACGAGCACCGATCCCGCCTTGGCATCGAAGCGCTCCAGCAGGCGCTGGTGGGCGCCCGCGCCCGAGGTGGTGTCGGCGTCCATGCGGATGACCTCGGCATCGGGAAGGAGCATCCGCACCTCGTCCTCCACGCGCTCGGTGCCCACGCCGGGAGCCCTCAGGTAGCGGCTCCCGCAATGCGGGCAGAGCGAGGTGGGATCCGGCCAGGGCTTGAGCGGCCAGATGGACCCGCAACTGTGGCACACGAGCTCGCGGCGCCGCGCGTGGTAGGTGAGCGAGCTCGAGCAGTGCGGGCATTCGGGCACGCAGCCGCAGTCCTCGCAGATGAGGAAGGGCGAAAATCCGCGCCGATTGATGAGGAGCACGGACTTCTCCCCCGCGCGATGCGTTTCGCGAAGCGCGTCCGCGAGCTCCGGGGAAAACACGCTGGAGCCCTCCGTATGGGTTCCGCGCATATCGACGAGCGTCACGTCGGGAAGGAGCGCTCCGGTCGCGCGTTCCGGCATGCGCACGCGCTCCCACGATGCCCCGAGGTAGCCGCCATCTTGGCAGCGCTTGAGGCTCTCGAGCGAGGGAGTCGCGCTTCCCAGCACGAGGGAGGCGCGCCTCAGCTGCACGAGCTTCGCCGCCACGTCGCGCGCGTGGTAGCGCGGCGCCTGCTCCTGCTTGTAGGTGAACTCATGCTCCTCGTCGATGACCACGAGGCCGAGGTCGCGCACGGGACAGAAGAGCGCCGAGCGCGCGCCCACCACGAGGCGCGCCTTGCCCTCGCGCACCGCCATCCACTGCCGCCGGCGCTCCGCGGGGGTGAGGCGCGAGTGCATGAGCGCCACCTCGTCACCGAAGCGCGAGCGAAAGCGCCCGAGGGTCTGCGGCGTGAGGGAGATCTCGGGCACGAGGACGATGGCGCCCCTGCCGAGCGCGAGCGCCGCCTCGATCACCTCGAGGTAGACCTCCGTCTTGCCGGAACCGGTCACGCCGTCGACGAGCACGACGGAACCGTCGCCCCTCCCGAGCGCGCGGCTGATGGTGGCGAGCGCCCTCTCCTGGCCTTTCGTGAGACGCTCCGGAAGGGGCGCGTCGGCCGAGGCGAGCGTCGTGGCCGGAGATCGCACGAGCTCGCTCTCGCCCTCGAAGACCTCGACGACCCCACGCTTTTCGAGACTTCGAAGCGTGGGCGCCACGCCGGGAAGGGTGGCCTTGAGCTCGGAGAGCCGAAGCGGCCCCTTCGAGAGCGCATCGACGAGCTCGCGTTGGCGATAGGCGTCCGCGCGCGGCTTGAACTCGCGAGCCCCCTCGCCGAGCCTCACCCAACGACCCTCCAGCGCGCCGAGGTTCTTGGACGTGAGCTCCCATGAGCCGTCATCGGCCTTACGGGCCTTCGGGAGCGAGCCGGGCGGGAGGAAGAGCCTGACCGCGGCCACCGTCGGGCAGGCGTACTCCCTTGCGATCCAGAGCGCGAGCTCGGCGGAGGTCTCGTCGAAGGCGCTCTTCGCGAGGATCCTCTCGATCGGGCGCAGCCTCTCTACCTCGACCTTCGGGTCGAGGGTCACGGAAAGCCCCACCACGTAGCCCACGGCGGGGCGCCTCCCGAAGGGGACGAGCACCGCCTGCCCCACCTCCACCTCGCCCTCGAGATCTTCGGGGACGAGGTAGGAGTAGGCGCTCTCGAGGGATCGCGTGTGGATGTCGAGGACGACCGAGGCGATGGCCATGTCGCGCGCTCCGGAAAGCGCTAGACCCTTGCCTTCACCGCCTCCTTGAGCTCGGGGGCCTTCACGGAGGTGTCCTCCCAGGTGAAGTCGGGGTCGTTCCTGCCGAAGTGGCCGTAGGCCGCGGTCTTGCGATAGATCGGGCGACGAAGCGCGAGCGTGTCGATGATGGCCGCGGGGCGAAGGTCGAAGACCTCCTTCACCGCCTCCTCGATCACGCTGTCGGAGACGGTGCCCGTCCCGTGCGTGTCCACGAGCACGGAGAGCGGGCGCGCGACGCCGATGGCGTAGGCGAGCTCCACCTCGCAGGTGTGCGCGAGGCCCGCGGCCACGACGTTCTTCGCCACCCAACGCGCGGCGTAGGCGGCCGAACGGTCCACCTTGGTGGGGTCCTTGCCGCTGAAGGCGCCGCCGCCGTGGCGGCCCATGCCGCCGTAGGTGTCCACGACGATCTTCCTGCCCGTGAGGCCGGTGTCGCCCATCGGGCCACCCACGACGAAGCGGCCGGTGGGGTTCACGAGGATCTCGGCGTCGGACCACTCCACGCCCTCCTCGTCGAAGACGGGCGTGATGACGTGCTTCACGAGGTCCGCCTTGACCTTCTCCATGTCGCGCACGGAATCATCGTGCTGGGTGGAGATGACGACGCACGTCACGGCCACGGGCTTCCCATCCTCGTAGCGCACGGTCACCTGCGTCTTGCCGTCGGGGCGAAGGTAGCCCACCACGGCGTCCTTGCGCACCTGCGCCAAGCGCTGCGCGAGGCGTTGCGCGAGGTAGATGGGCATGGGCATGAGCGCGCTCGTCTCGTCGGTGGCGTAGCCGAACATCATGCCCTGGTCGCCCGCGCCGATGCGGTCGAGGAGGTCTCCCGCCTCGCCGAGCTGGGCCTCGTGCGATTCGTCCACGCCCATCGCGATGTCGGGCGACTGGTCGTGGATCATGTTGATGACCCCGCAGGTGGTGGCATCGAAGCCATAGGAGGCGTCGGTGTAGCCGATGTCGCGCACCACGTCGCGCGCGATCTGCTGGACGTCCACGTAGGCCTGCGTGCGGATCTCCCCCGCGACGATGATGGTGCCCGTGGTGGTGAAGGTCTCGCAGGCGCAGCGCACCTCGTTCACATCGGCCTTGCGCCCGTTCGGCGCAACATAGCCCTCGCTTTCGAGCTTCATCTCCTTCTCGAGGAGCGCGTCGAGCACGGCGTCCGAGATCTGGTCGCACATCTTGTCGGGATGCCCCTCCGTGACGCTCTCGCTCGTGAAGTAGTGCACCTCTTTGGCCATGGAAAGCCCCCTTTTTTTCACTCCGCGTTCGTTCGCGTGCCTACGATAGCCCAACGACCTCACGACAATTCGCGGAACCTGAAAACCGAGGCCCACGATGGTCCGGCGGGCGCGGCACACGCTAGACTCGTGGGGTCGCCGACGAGAAGGAGCCCCATGGCCACCACGCCCTCCAAACCCCCCCGCGTCCGCTTCGCCCCCTCCCCCACCGGGAAGCTCCACGTGGGAGGCGCCCGCACGGCCATCTTCAACTGGGCCTTTGCCCGCGCGACGGGAGGAGCGTTCATCCTGCGCATCGAGGACACCGATCCCGAGCGCTCCACGGAGGAAAACGAGCAGGTCATCCTCCGCGCGATGCGCTGGCTCGGGCTCGATTGGGACGAGGGCCCGGAGGTGGGCGGCGAGTTTGGGCCCTATCGCCAGTCCGAGCGCTTCGCTCGCTACGACGCGCTCGTGGAGCGGCTCCTCGCCGAAGGCAAGGCCTACTACTGCTTCTGCTCGCCCGAGAAGCTCGAGGCGGATCGCGAGGCGGCTCGCACGCGCAAGGATCCCTTCCAGGGCTACCCGCGCACCTGCCGCTCGATCGATCCCGCGGAGGCGAAGGCGCGCGCGGAGGCGGGCGAGCCGTGCATCGTGCGCCTGAAGGTGCCGCTCGATCGCGGCGACGTCCACGTGCACGACCTCATCCACGGCGACGTGACCTTCAACGCCAAGGAGCTCGACGACTTCGTGATCCGCCGCACCGACGGCACCCCCACCTACAACTTCTGCGTGGTGGCAGACGACGCCGCCATGGAGATCACGCACGTCGTGCGCGGCGACGACCACCTCTCGAACACGCCGCGCCAGGTGCTCGTCTACGAGGCGCTCGGCCTCGAGCCGCCGCTCTTCGCCCACGTGCCCATGATCTGCGGGCCCGATGGCAAGAAGCTCTCGAAGCGCCACGGCGCGACGAGCGTGGAGGAATGGCGAGACGAGGGCTACGACCCCGAGGCGTTCGTGAACTACCTCGCGCTCCTCGGCTGGTCCCTCGACGGCGAGACGACCGTCGTGCCGCGCGAGGTGCTCTGCCGCGAGTTCTCCCTCGAGCGCATCTCCAAGAACCCCGCGGTCTTCGACCCGAAGAAGCTCCTCTGGCTGAACGCCGAGTACCTCCAAGCCAAGACCGACGAGGAGTTCGCCCGCGAGGTCCTCGAGCCCGAACTCGTGGCCGCGGGCCTCGTGGAGGAGGGGGCCGCGAGCGCCGATCCCGAGTGGTTCGCCCTCCTCGCGCAGATCCTGAAGCCGCGCGCGAAGCTCGCACCCGACGTCGTGGGGCTCTCGCGCTTCCTCTTCGGCGACGAGGTGGCAATCGACGAGAAGGCGCGCGCGAAGGCCCTCGAGAAGGAGGGCGCGAAGGCCGCGCTTACCGCCGCGAAGGCGGCGCTCATAGAGCTCGATTCGTTTACGGGCGACGAGATCGACGTGGCCCTCGAGCCGCTTCCCGAGGAACTCGGCCAGTCGAAGCGCAATTTCTACCAGGCCATCCGAGCTGCGGAAACGGGAAGCCTCGCCTCTCCTCCCCTCGGCCCCTCGCTCGAGCTCCTCGGCAAGGAGCGCGCCCTCAAGCGGCTCGACGCCGCGATGGAGCTCGCGCGCTAGCGCTTCGGATCGCTCCCGGCGAAGTCGACGGCGTTCCTGCCGATGAAGCGCTGGATGGGGGCGTAGACCTTCGTGCCCTTGTGCGAGGACTTCATGAACGTGAGCGCACCGCACACGCCCGTGTACGCGTAGAACGTCACCACGCGCCACACGAGGAAGCACGAGAGCGCCGCGCTCCCGAGCGCGCCCGAGAAGAAGTACAGAAACGCCGCCTCGATGCCGCCCGTGCCGCCGGGAGTGGGCACGACGGTGGCCACGAGCTGCACGAGCGTGCCGAGGCAGAGCGTCTCGCCGAAGCCGAGGTGCACGCCGAACGCCTCGAGCGCAAACCAATCCGTGGCGTAGAAGCAGCCCACCTGCAGGATGGAGACGATGAGCACGATGAGCATCTGGCGCCACGCGCCGGCGAGCTGGCGAAACGCCATGCCGAACTTCGTCGTCTCCTCGTGGATGCCGAGACGCCACGCCTCGAGCCTCGCCTCGCCGATGAGCTTCTTCGTGAGGCCCCAGAACTTGAGCACGGAGATGAGCCAGTTTCCCGCGCGCATCACGAAGTTCGGGAAGAGGCAGAGGAGCACGATGATCGCCGTCTGCACCACCTTGAAGCCCACGATGGCAAACGCCACCCAGATGATGCGGCCATACTGCGCCTGGATGGGGCCCCAGTACGCGAGGAGGAGCACCGCGGCCACGATGGTCTGCGCGAGCTGGTAGACGGAGAAGCGCGCGAGCTGCACGGCCGTGGCCTCGCCGGGCGTGTAGCCGGCCTTGCAGAGGCGCCAGATCTGCCCCGGCAGGCCGCCCACGGAGAGCGGCGTGAGGTTGCCGAAGAAGGTGCCCGACGCCTCCACGGAGATGGAATCGCGCACGCCCATCGTCGTTTCCGGGTCGAGCCAGGCCGTGATGAGGTAGGCCGCGCCGCCGAAGACGAGGTTTCCGAGCATGAGGATGCCCATGGCCACGAGCCACCCGACGGAGGCCTTCGAAAGCGCCTCCCCCGCCTCGTCCACCTGGTGCGTCACATAGAGGTAGACGATGTTGCCGATGAGCACGACCGCGAGGAAGAGCGCGCCGATGATCGCCGTCTTGCGGTTCGTCTTCGGCTTGTCGTCCTCGGGCTTTCCCGACTGGCCCGCAGTCTTTGGCGAGGACGGCGCCACGGGTGCCTCGGCCTTGGGTGCGCCGGCGGTGCCCGCACCGTCGGCGAGTGCCTTCTTCTCCTCGTCTGGCAGTGCGCTCACCTCCCCCGGCCGTGCGTCGTCGTGCTTTTCCTACCCCTTGAACGTGTACGTCGCGCGCCTCGAGGAGTTCCTGCGGAAGGAATTCCACCGCTGGTAGATGGAGCGATTCGACGTCGAGCGCAGCGCCGAGAGCGGAAGGCACGCGGCCGTGGGGATGAAGAACGTGATGAGGCGCCACACCACGAAGCCCGCGGCCGCCGAGGCGCCGAAGATCGGGCCGAAGAAGAACGCGAAGCCGGCTTCGTTTCCGCCGGCGCCACCCGGAAGCGGCACGGAGTTGCCGATCATCTGCACCATCGCGCCCGCGGCGAGGCACTCCACGAAGTCCGCGTCGCCCCCGAAGGCCTTGAGCACGCACCACGGCACCGAGTAGAAGCACACGAGCATCCCGAGCGTCACGAGCCACGTGAGGAAGAGCGACGACTTGTGCTTGAAGGATTCCTTGAAGGTCGTCGAGAACTCCTGCACCTGCACGTTCACCACGTGGAGGTAGCGTTGCGCGGTCTCCGGCTTGATCCATCCATGCCTCTGCGCGAAGCGGATGCCCCAGTTTCCGCCGCGTACGACGATCCTCGGGAAGAGACACACCACGAGAAGCGCGAGCGCCTGGATGGTCTGGATGACGAAGACCACGAGGTTCAAGATCACGAAGTTGCCGTAGTGCTCGAGGAAGAAATCGAACTTCAGCCAGAGGAGCACGGCCGCGACCACGACCTCGCCCGCCTGGTAGAAGATGAAGCGCGTGAATTGCGTGGCCGAGGCCTCGCCCACCGTGAGGCCGGCGCGCGTGAGGCGAAAGATCTGCGCGGGCACCGCGCCCGAGTTCATGGGCGTGAGGTTTCCGAAGAGCGTGCCCGACGCCTCGACGCTCATGCAGTCGCGCACCCCCACGGGGCTCGCGGGGTCGATGTAGACCGCGAACACGTAGGCGAGCGTGCCGAAGCCGAAGCGCACGGTCATGAAGAGGAGGCCGAGCCAGAGCCAGCCGTAGTCCGCCGTGGCGAGCGAGGTCACGAACTCGTCGAACTGCCCCGAGACGACGATCCACGCGAGGTACGCGAGGAAGAGGATCCCCATGAAGACGGCGCCCTTGCGGGCCTTGCGACGATCCGCCGCCTCCTCCTCGCCCACCTGCGTGCGCGGGGTCGCGCGCAGGGGAGCCGCCTTGCCCACGTGCACGGACGGCGCCTTGCGGGCGGGCAGCGCCTGGGGCTGCGCGACGCCGGGCGCGTGGGCTGCCGCGCCCGCGGACGCGGAGGGTTCCGCTCCCTCCCCGGGAGCAGGCGGTGCGGCGGATGCGGATTCGGCGTGCTCCTCGAGCCCATCCGAAGCCACGTCCCTCGGCTCCACCTCATAGGCGCCGAGGAGATCTTCGACGGGCGCCTCGACCAGCTCGAGGGCCGCGGGGCTGATCCCGCCCGCCTCTTCGGCGCCGCTTGGGCGCAGGGGCTGCGAGGGGGGATCTTGCGCGCCGTCCTTGGAGGGGACGAGGCGAAGGCGAGCGTTGTCGGAGCGCTTGTCCGGCTGGCTGGAGCTCACCCTGAACCTCCCCTCATCCACCTCAAGGCGCTACTATCCTGAAAGGACGGTACGCCATGACGGGGCAGATCCCCGTGCGGCAATCCTCAAGTGTAGTGGACTTTGGGGAAATCGCCGAGGTCAGCGCCCATCGTGCCAATCCTGCGAAAGCTGGGGACGTGAACGAGATCTACACACCCGAGGAGCTCGCCCTCATCGAAGCCAATCGTGAGCGCCTGATCCACATCGTGGAGGGCTCCGAGCAGCCGCGCCGAAGGGGCAAGGATCGCACCCTCGGCCTCGAGCTCGAGCGGCTCGTCGTGGACGTGGCGAGCGGGGAGATCGTCTCCTACCTCGACGATCCCGGCGTCCACCACCTCCTCGAGGCATGGACGAACCTCGTGCCGGAAAACGAGCCGGTCTACATCGACGGACGGCTCTTCGGCATGCAGGGCGCCATCGACACGCCGCGCGGGCCCGTGGGCATCTCGATCACGCTCGAGCCGGGAAGCCAGCTCGAGGCCTCCCTCGGGCCGTCCACGTCGCCGCTCTCGCTCATGGCCGCGCTCGAGGCCTTCGACGACCAATTCGCCGAGGCGTGCGCGATGATCGGCGTGGATTGGCAGCTCGCGGCCCTCGGGCTGAACCCCGTGGCGGTGGATCCGCGCGACGTGGCGCTCATCCCCAAGGAGCGCTACCGCCTCATGGACGCCTACCTCTCCGAGCACGGCTTCTACGCGCGCGACATGATGCGCTGCTCGGCCTCCACGCAAGTCTCCATCGACAGCGGCGCGCCGGAGGAGCTCGCGCGCATCTACCAACTCGCGGTGGCCCTCGGGCCCATCCTCTCGTTCCTCACCGACAACGTGCTCAGCTGGCGCGGCCTCGTGGCGGAGGATACGCCGACGATGGCGCGCTCGCGCATCTGGGAGAGCGTCGATCCCGCCCGTTGCGGCACGGTGCCCGGCACCTTCTCCCGCGATTTCTCCGCCGCCACCTACGTGGACTGGCTCATGGGCGTGAAGCCGATCCTCTTCACGAGCGAGGGCGGACGCACCATCGCCACCGGCGACGCCACCACGCGCGACATCATGGCGCTCCGCGAGCTCGCCCCCTCCGAGCTCGCGCATGTGCTCTCCATGGTCTTTCCCTCCACGCGCCTCAAGGGCTTCGTGGAGATCCGCGACGCGGATTCGCTTCCCCCGCGCCTCGCCGCGGCGTTCGCCGCCTTCGCCAAGGGCATCTTCTACAATTCGCAGTCCTTCGAGGCGGCCTACGCGCTCCTCGCCAAGGGACGCGCCGATGCCGACATCACCGAGGCGCACCGCGCGCTTCGCAAGGACGGCTGGAACGCGAGGGTCTACGGCCTCCCCATGGCCACCATCGCCGGACGCCTCATCCAGCTCACGGAAAACGGCCTCCTCGACCAGGAGGAGCGCAACCTCTTCCACGGCCTCTCCGACTTGTGGTCGCGAGGGCTCGTCCCACGCGACCTGCTACTTCGCGCCTAGCCTCCCGTGGCCACGCTCGTCACCCATCCCGAGCCGGGCGATCCCACGCTCCAGCTCTTCACCGAGCTCACGAACCGCCAGCTCCGGCGCTCGCTCGAGGCCGATCACGGCGTGCTCATCGCCGAATCCGCGCTCGTGGTGGAGAAGGCCCTCGACGTGGGGCTCGCGCCCGTGGCGCTCCTCGTCGCGAGGCGGCGGGTGGAGGCCCTGCGCGATCTCCTCGATCGCCTTCCCGAAGCCACGCCCGTCTTCGCGCTCGAGGACGACGTGGTGGCCGGCATCACGGGCTATCGCGTGCATCGTGGCGTGCTCGGCGCCTTCGCCAGGCCCGCACCGCGCGAGGTGGCCGACGTCGTGGCGCTCGCCTCGAGGCTCTGCGTCCTCGAGGCGAGCGTTGACGCCACGAACGTGGGCGCCATCTTCCGCTCGGCCGCCGCCCTCGGCGCCGACGGCGTCCTCATCGATCCCACCTGCGCCGATCCCCTCGAGCGGCGTTGCCTTCGCACGTCGATGGGATGCGTGCTCGAGCTTCCGTGGGCGCGCCTCGCACGCTGGCCCGAGCCGGCGATCTCGGAGCTTCGCGAGACGGGCTTCACCGTCGCGTCCTGCGCGCTCTCCCCCACCGCGCTCGACCTCGCGGACTATGCCCGCGCCCGGCGCGAAAGCAGCGCGGACGAGCGGCTCGCGCTTGTCTTCGGCACCGAGGGAGAGGGCCTCGCGCCAGAGACGATCGCGGCCTCCGACCTCGCGCTTCGCATCCCGATGGCGCGCACGGTCGATTCCCTCAACGTGGCGAGCGCCGCCTCCGTCTTCTTCTGGGAGCTCTTCCGGCGCGAGCCGCACTAGCCGCCCTTTGGTTTCGCTCTCATGCCGCGAGGGCAGGAGTTTCTGACTCGAATCTCGATTCGAAGGGCCGAAATCTCAGAAAGAGTGGCCCTCGTGCCATGGAGACTCAGAAACTCCTGCCCTTATGCCAGATTCGAGCGGAATCCACATCAGAAACTCCTCGCCTCATGCCACCCGATGGCACGGGGCGGGGAGTTTCTGAGCCTTCCTGCCGCGAGGCCGTGTAATTCTGAGATGTTATGTAAAGTCCAGAGCAGGGGTGCACGCGACATGGGGAAGACGGGCTTGTGCGCACGCACCCCTTGGGCGCAGGCGCTCCTCGCTACACGCCGAGCACGTAGCACGCATCAGGATTGACGAAGGGCAGGCCGCCCTCGCCATAGGGCGACATGCCGCCCATCGACTTGCCCCCGTAGATGAAGCATCCGCATCCCTTGGCGGCCCCGATGATGACGCAGGCGCACTTGCCCCCGCCCGCAACGGCCGCGAGCTCGCCCTCGGAAAGCGCGCCCTCCGCAACATCCGCGTCAGCCGCGAGGAGGTCCTCGACGGCGAGGCCATACCCGTGATCCGCGGCGAACGCGACCACGGCGTCGGCCGTGGTGTGGCGCGCCTCCTCCTCGGAGACGCCTTCGAGGTCCAGGTCGCCCATCACCGCCACGAACTCATCCTGGAGCGCGCCATCTGCGGAAACCGCCTCGTAGAACTCCCTGACCCTCTCGTCCATCGACCCTCCCCTAGCGCATGCGTCGGCATCGATGCCAATTATGCGCACCGAAGCGGCGGATTATCGTCGAGCCTCCGTGGCACCCGCAGATCGAACACGATGGGAGCTACGAGTAAAAAGCCCCCCGGCTTGCGTCGGGGGGCCTTATTCGCTGGTAGCCCGTACCAGATTCGAACTGGTGATCTTCGCCTTGAGAGGGCGATGTCCTAACCGCTAGACGAACGGGCCGGTTATGTGCGGCAGGACGGTGGCTGGGATGGAGAGAATCGAACTCCCATTGACGGAACCAGAATCCGCTGTCCTACCGTTAGACGACATCCCAAAGTGGACGTCCTGCGCGAAGCGGGATCACTCTACGGCATTGGCGCCCGTTTCGCAAATCGAAGCGCGCCAGGCCTCCTCAACTCCTCCAAGGACGGCTAGCCAGTGGCCTCGGCTTCCTCGACCTCCGGCACGTAGGCCGCGTACCACGCGGTCCCCTCCTGCTTCCATGCGCCCACGGGGGGAAGCGTGGGAAGGGTCTCGTACTCCTCGAGCTCATAGGTCCAAAGGTGGCTGCCGAGGCCACCGTTGGCCGTCTGCTTGGAGTTCCAGAGGCGATAGATCGGCGTGGCGCTCTCGGGCGCGGCGCCGTAGAACTTCACCCCCTCGTCCACCCATCCGAGCGGCGTGAGGTCGTCGACCTCGCGCGGGTTCGTGGAGTAGACGTGGTCGCCGTTGTAGGGGTTGTAGAGACGCGTCACGGGCTCGCGTCCTTCGGCGCCCACGCCGAAGACGTAGAACTTCACGCTCTCGTCGATCCATCCGAGTGGCGTGAGGCCGAGGATCTCGGCGGTGTCCGAGGAGAGCAGGTGCGAGCCGTCGTAGGGGTTGTAGAGGCGATGCACGGCCACGGGCGCGCTCGTGGTGACGATGAGCCGCGCGGTGCCGATCGCCTCGCCGTAGGCGGCCGTGAGGGTGATCGAGCGCTCGGAGGCGGGCGCGGTGACGGAGAAGACGACGCCCGTACCATTGGAAGCGGGGACGCCGACCTCGCACGCGCTGCTCGCGGTGACGCGCAGCTGCGATGGGATGATCGCGCCCTGCTCCGGCTCGAGGGCCTCCTCGAGCGGCGTGAGCGCGAGCGCCGCGTTGAAGAGGGCCGTGGCGCCGGGCTTCGCCACCTGCACGGCGGGCGTGAGCGCGAGGCTCGGCTCGGCCCACTGCGCGGTGAGCGTGGCGTTCGAGGTCACGCGCCACGTGGCGAGGTCGACCTCCTGCCAGGCGCCGTCCTTGCCCTGCTGGTACCAGCCGAGGAGCTCGAGCCCCTCGTTCGCAAGGCCCGCGGGCACGCGCACGCTGCCGCCGCTCGAGACGTTCACCTTCTGCGAGGGCACGGTGCCGTTCCAAAGGCCGCCGTTGCCGTCGAGCGTCACGGTGTAGGTCGGTGCGGGGGGCGTAGGCGGCGCGGGATTGGGCTCCACCACGAGCGTCGCCGTGGCAGTGAGCTGCTCTCCGCCCGCGCTCGCGTCCTTGGGATAGCGCGCTTGGATCACGACGCCATTCGAGTCCGCGGGCGTCGCGTTCGGCGCCGTAACGGTGAATGTCGCGACACTCGTGGGATCACCCGCGACCGGCGTGGACGCAGTGGCGCCGTAGGTCGCGTTCTCGGCAAAGCTGATTGCGAGGTTGCCGGGCGTAATCGCGTTCCCCTCGCCCGGTTCATAGTTGTACGGCGGAAGCACACCCGTCTGGAGCGGTTCCGGCAGGATCGCCGCCGTATACGTCACGGGCACCGACGGTTTTGTCGTCTGCGAGGGCGGCCAGAGGACGAGGGTTTTCTTGTTTGTGTCTGCCCACATCGCCGTGAGCGTAGTGGACTGGGTGAACGTCTTCGTGGCGAGGTCGACGCTATGCCAATAACCGTAAACCGGTGTAACACCGTTTCCCTCTCCTTCTGAGGGTGCATCGACACTGTTAGTCGGCTCATCGGTTGGAATCCACTCATACCACGCAAGAAGCTTGAGTTCACCATTCTTGATGCCAGTCAGCTGCGTAGCATCATCGGAAGGAAGAACTTCACCCTTCTTTGATAGTTCGAATGTCTTGAACGGAATAGAGTCATCCCACACTCCGCCGTTCCCTTGGAAGGTCACGTAGAACGAATTGCCCATGTCAACACCGCCGGTCACGGTGAACTGACTCGTAGCTTGTACGCCTGCCCAACTGGCCGATACTTCAACCGGACCATTCATCTTGGGCGCGGTCACGGTAAAGGTCGCTTGACCTGCGCTGATAACAGGAAAGGACACGCTACACGGAGGGTTCGTTTCGACGGTGAGCCCCTCAGGAGAGATAGCTGGATTGGCAGTCGGATCGGTGGACGCCGATGCCGTAAAGGTTACGGATGCTTCTGGAGCAACTGTTTCGTTTACGGTCGAGAGCGAAAGATTCGGCGTTCCCCACTGTGCGTAGAAAGTGGCAGTAGCGCCGCTCACCGACGTTGGAAACGTAACGAGTCCAGCTGTGGCGTTCTTGTCAGTAGCCCAGCCGAGGAAGATTTTGCCAGGTTGTGTCGGAGATGTTGCAGGCGCGTCGAACTGCGCGTCTTGACCTACGGACATTTCCAGCGTGTCGCTACTTCCCCACGCTCCGCCATTCGCATTGAATGTCACGCTTGCTGCGTTCTGAGCAAACACGGCAGTGAGCGTGGTGTCCTTGTTGAAGACGTAGGACGAGAGATTCTCGCTGGTAATGGCGGTGCTGCCATCCTGCCAATAGCTGAAGGTGTAGTCGCTCTTTTCTGGAGTACTGGTGAGGCTGATATTTCCATCCTTATTAGTGATCAGCGAACTTACGTCTTCACCTGACCATGTGGCACTCTCACCGAGTGTGAACGTCACCTTGTACTTCATGGGGAAGGCGAGCGGCGCAATCACTTCATTCACAGTGGAGCCGTATACCTGCGCAAGGAGCGGCCATGGCTCCGGCTCGATGGAGGTGGTGCGTCCCGTCGCACCGGAATTGAAGCTGATGGAGCCTTGCGTTTCGCCAGTCGTGTAGGTCGTCGTCGCGTTGCCGGACGGGGAGATCGCATCACCCGTCACCGGGAAGAACGTCGTGAGTGGCGCATTGTTGAAGTTCAAAGGTTCGCTCTCAAAGCCCTCGAATTGATACTCGAGCTCGAGCTTCACCGAATCACCCGCCTGCACCCCGTTCGTTTGGGGCGCACTCGAGCTCTCCGCTGGCGTGAAGGCGAGTTTCTCGAGCTTGGCGGGCTGGATCTTCACGTACTTCGTGCCGAGGGAGATGCCCGTCGTGGCGGCCGTCTGCGCGTTGCCCGCTCCCGCGAAGCTGAGGACGTGGAGGTTCTCAGAGGTGTCGCCACCCTGCGCAAGCCAGGGATAGAAATCGTTTGCCGTGGAATCGGCGGTCGAAGACATGAAGATCACCGGACATCCGATGGCGCTGGTAGCGCTCGCAAGCTCAAGCGTGGGACCATCGTCGTCGACGCCAGCACCGTTTTGGATGGTCACTTTCCCTGCGTTGATGGCGTTTGAGGAGGGGCCCGTGGCACTCGCCTTGACCGCACCGTCATTCACGATCAGCCTCGTGGCGCTGATGGCGTTTGACTTGGTGCCGCTCATCGTGGCGGTGATCTTGCCGCCGTTGATCGTGAGGGTGCCGGCGGAGAGGGCTTGCTGGTAATTGGCCTCGTTCTCGGCATTGATGGTGCCGCTGTTGATCGTGAGGGAACCGGTGAGGAACGTGCTCGTGCCGCTGAGCGTGCCGCCGAGGAGGAGGCCGTTGATGGTGGGACCAGCCGCTGACAACGTGCCCACCGTGAGGTTCCGCGCGATGATCGAGATGGCGGCGTTCTTGTGGCTGCCGTCATAGAGCGTGAGGGTGGGGTGCTCCCCTTTTCCGGT
>CANQNP010000002.1 GCA_947625235.1 uncultured Atopobiaceae bacterium
ACTTTTCACCTTTCCCTCACGGTACTGGTTCACTATCGGTCACAGGATTGTACTTAGGCTTGGAGGGTGGTCCCCCCAGCTTCCCACCGGGTTTCACGTGCCCGGCGGTACTCGGGAACATCCGCCACAGTCGACGCACTTTAACCTACGGGGCTGTAACCCGCTATGGCCTGCCTTCCCAGGCAGTTCGGCTAGCACGTCGATTTCTTACTGTGTAGAGGGTGGCAGCACCTCAATGCAGCGTCCCACAACCCCAGCGGCATAACTCCTGCCAGATACACACGCTCGCTGGTTTGGCCTCTTCCCCGTTCGCTCGCCACTACTAGGGGAGTCTCGGTTGATTTCTCTTCCTCCGGGTACTTAGATGTTTCAGTTCCCCGGGTGGCCTCCCATAGCCTATGTATTCAGCTATGGGTACCTGGACATAACTCCAGGTGGGTTTCCCCATTCGGAAATCCGCGGATCAAAGGGTATGTGCACCTCCCCGCGGCTTATCGCAGCTTGTCACGTCCTTCATCGTTCTCCTGTGCCAAGGCATCCACCGTGTGCTCCTACCGTCTTCCCTTCCCCCTTATAAGGGGACGAACAGGCGATAGATGGTGGTAGAGATTGACCTACGTCAAATCTCAAGATGCGATCTCTCAATCCTTAATGGATTGTCTTGGATTCGAAGAATCCATTGCGCTATGCGGCTCTCAAGGTACACAGGGCGAACCCTGAAGACCGGATACTGCGGTTTTCCAAGACAGCGACGAATGCTTCATGGGGCGGGACACACGCATGATGCGTGCTCCCTAGAAAGGAGGTGATCCAGCCGCACCTTCCGGTACGGCTACCTTGTTACGACTTCACCCCCCTCGCCCTCCACACCTTAGGCGCCTCCCTCCAAAAGGTTAGGCCGGCGACTTCGGGTGCAGACGACTCGGGTGGTGTGACGGGCGGTGTGTACAAGGCCCGGGAACGCATTCACCGCGGCGTGCTGATCCGCGATTACTAGCAACTCCGACTTCACGGAGGCGGGTTGCAGCCTCCGATCCGAACTGGGGCCGGCTTTGAGGGATTCGCTTCCACTCGCGTGGTTGCAGGCCCGTTGTGCCGACCATTGTAGCACGTGTGCAGCCCAGGACATAAGGGGCATGATGACTTGACGTCGTCCCCACCTTCCTCCGGCTTGACGCCGGCGGTCTCGCATGGGTGCCCAGCCGAACTGCTGGCAACATGCGACAGGGGTTGCGCTCGTTGCGGGACTTAACCCAACATCTCACGACACGAGCTGACGACAGCCATGCACCACCTGTATAGGCTCCTTTCGGCCACGGTGTTTCCACCGCTTCACCTATATGTCAAGCCCTGGTAAGGTTCTTCGCGTTGCATCGAATTAAGCCACATGCTCCGCTGCTTGTGCGGGCCCCCGTCAATTCCTTTGAGTTTTAGCCTTGCGGCCGTACTCCCCAGGCGGGACACTTAATGCGTTAGCTGCGGCACGGAGATGAAAATCCCCACACCTAGTGTCCATCGTTTACGGCTAGGACTACCAGGGTATCTAATCCTGTTTGCTCCCCTAGCTTTCGCGCCTGAGCGTCAGTCGTGGCCCAGAAGGCCGCCTTCGCCACCGGTGTTCCTCCCGATATCTGCGCATTCCACCGCTACACCGGGAGTTCCGCCTTCCCCTACCAGACTCAAGCCTGCCGGTTTCGAGAGCGGCCCGGGGTTGAGCCCCGGGATTAGACCCTCGACCTAACAAGCCGCCTACGCGCGCTTTACGCCCAATGAATCCGGATAACGCTTGCCCCCTACGTGTTACCGCGGCTGCTGGCACGTAGTTAGCCGGAGCTTCTTCTGCAGGTACCGTCAGCTTACGCCCTCGTCCCTGCTGAAAGCGGTTTACGACCCGAAGGCCTTCATCCCGCACGCGGCGTCGCTGCGTCAGGGTTGCCCCCATTGCGCAAGATTCCCCACTGCTGCCTCCCGTAGGAGTTTGGGCCGTGTCTCAGTCCCAATCTGGCCGTTCAGTCTCTCAACCCGGCTACCCATAAGAGCCTTGGTAGGCCGTTACCCCACCAACAAGCTAACAGGCCGCGGGCCCATCCCTTTCCGCCGGAGCTTTTCCGTGCGAAGCATGCGCGAGGCACGGGTTATTCGGTATTAACCACGGTTTCCCGAGGCTGTCCCGATGAAAGGGGCAGGTTGCCCACGTGTTACTCAGCCGTTCGCCACTTTCCACACCACCGAAGTGATGCTTCTCGTTCGACTTGCATGTGTTAAGCGCGCCGCCAGCGTTCATCCTGAGCCAGGATCGAACTCTCCGTTCAAAAAAGTTTGTGAAGGCCTTGGGCCTTCGAACGTGCAATGTGAGATGTTTGAAAGGAAAGTCCAGCCCCAGCCTTTAAGATTCGAGTTTCCTTGAATAAGGAATCGACATCAAACAAAGGCTTACATCCAACCGTGATGGTTGGCGAAGCATTCGCTGGTTTGCTGTCTTGGCTGCTCAATGCAGCCACAGTATCCGGTTTTCAAGGTTCGCGGCGCCCCGTGCCCAAGCCCTTGGAGGCTTGTTCGCGTTTTTGGGCGCGGAGATCAACTATAGCGCCCTCTCTTCCCGGATGCAACACTTTTTTACCGGAAATTTGCATTCACGGCTTCTCCACAACCGTGGCACGCGCAGGCGCGGGAGCAATATAGCACGCCGGGCGGCGCGATCAAGCGCTCAACGCGAAGTCGTCCTTTCCACCACATCTTCCGCGGCGTCGAGGAGCCGGTCGCGCTCCTGCTTGGTGGGCGCCTCGGCGAAGATGCGCACGAGGGGCTCTGATTCCGAGGTGCGCACGAGGAACCAGGATTCGTCTTCGAAGTGCATCTCGAGGCCCATCGCGTGGCTCATGAGCGTGGGCGCCTTGCCGAGCACGGCGCCCGGGTTCACGCCGGGCAGGAGGTTCTTGAGCATGGCCTTCGTGGCCACGTCGACGGGCACGGCGCGAAGGCCGTAGGACGTCGTGCCGAGCGTGGCGTCGAGCTCGGCCACGAGCTCGGAGAGAGGGCGAGCCGCCTGGCACGTGAGCTCGAGCACGCAGAGCGCCACCACGAAGGCGTCGCGGCTCTCGCCGAAGGCGGGGACCGTGAGGCCACCGAGCACGTCCGTCGTGGAGAGCACGCCGCCCGTGTTCACCTCGTCGCGCGCCCACGCGCGCTCGTCGCCCACGCGCACGAGCTCGAGGCCGAGGCGCCTGGCCTGGCGCTCCACCACCACGCTCGCGGTCCTCGGCACCACCACGCGGCCGCTGAGACCGCGATCCTCCACGAGGTGCGCCATGGCGAGGGCGTGCACCTTCGGCGAGGGCACGAGCGAGCCGTGCTCGTCGATGACGGCGAGGCGGTTCGAGGGACCGTCGAAGACGAAGCCCATGTCCGCGCCGCCCACGCGCACGGCGCGCTCGCAATCGTCTGCCCACGGCTCGATGGCCGCGGGATGGAGGTCGCCGAAATCGTCCACGTTCGCCCCGTGGATCTCGCGCACGGCGAGCCCGAGGCCGGCGAAGTAGGCGCGCGCGATGCCACGCGCCGTGCCGTAGAGCGGGTCCACCACGATGGAGAGCGAGGGGGCCATCGATTGCCCGATCGTGAACGAGCTCCGAAGGTGCGTGAGGTAGGGGCCCGTGAGGTCCACGAGGTTGAAGTGGCCCCGCTTGGGCTCCACCTTCGCCGGGACCATGCGCTCCACGAGCGCGGCCTCCTCGGCGCCCATCGCGTGCCCGCGCGAATCGCGCACGCGAATGCCGAGGTAGTTTGAAGAGCGGTGGTCGGCTCCCACCATGAAGCCGCCCGCGGCGCCCGCGTCCTCGGCGAGGGCGAGGTTCAGCGCGGGCATGGGCGTGGGCGCCTCCGCGAGGTGCACCGAGAGGCCCTCGGAGCCGAGGAAGGAGGCCACCGCGCGCGCGATCTCCGCCGAGCCGGCGCGCGTGTCGAAGGCCACGTAGGCGCGGCTCCCGCGATCGTCGTGGGCCCAGATCTCCGCGCACGCCGACGCCACGCGCAGCGCCACCTCCTTCGCCTCCGCGAGGGAGCAGCGGGAATACCAACCGTCGTTCGTGAAGCGGATGTAGGCCATGGGCGGGTGGTCCTTCGGGTCGTTCTCGGCGGATCTCGGATGCGGCGGGGCTACGCGATGAGCGAGGCGTCGTCGCCGAGCTCCTCGAGGAAGGCGCCCTTCGCGGCCTCGCTCGCGAGCGCCATGCGCGCGTTCGCCGCGGCCCACGTGGCGGGCGTGCCCGTGTCGAGGCCGTCGCGGCCGTCGATGACGAGCGCGTACATCTCCTCTTCCTCGAGCAGGCGCACGAGGGCGTCCGTGAGCTGGATCTCGCCGCTCGCGCCTTCGCCTTGGTCCTCGAGGAGCTCCATCACGCGGGGAGAGAGCAGGTAGCGACCCACGATCGCGAGGTTCGTGGGCGCCTCCTCGGGAGATGGCTTCTCCACGAGGCCGGAGAGCTTGAGCACCGCGCCGGGCGCGTTCTCGTCATCGCCGGCCACGAGCTCGCCCGCGACGATGCCCCAGCGCCCGGTGGTCGAGGGGTCCACCGGCGCCACGGCGATCACGGACGCGCCGCCGTGCGCGGCCGAGACGGCCGCCATGGCGGGGTTCATGCCGTGCGCGGGGACCACGTAGTCGCCGAGGAGCACGAAGAACGGCTCGTCGCCCACCTCGCTCGCCGCCTGGAGCACGGCGTGGCCGAGCCCGAGCGGCTCGTCTTGGTAGACGAAGGCCACGGGAAGCGACCCCGCCTCCCCCACCTTCTCGGCGAGGGGCGCCTTACCATGCGCGCGGAGGAAGTCCTCAAGCGCCGGCGCCGGGGAGAAGTAGGCCTCGAGCATGGGCTTCTCGCGCGAGTTCACGATGATGGCCGCGTCCACACCCTCCACGTCGAGCGCCTCCTCCACCACGTGCTGGATCACCGGGGTGTCGAGGAGCGGAAGGAGCTCCTTCGGCACGCCTTTGGTGGCGGGGAGGAAGCGCGTGCCCAAGCCGGCGGCGGGGATGATGGCCTTCATGCGAAACCCTTTCTCGAATCTGCGCGGCTATTCGTGGAGGTGCGTGCCGTGCACGCTGCCCTCGGAAAACTCCTTCACCTGCATGCCCTGGCCCTCGAGGTAGAGGGTCCAGCGGCGCATCGTGTCCTCGGAGAGGGCGTGCTCCATGAGGCACGCCTCGGCGTCGGCGACCTTCGGCTCCACGCCGAGGTCCTCCTCGAGGAAGGTGCGCAGCATCCGATGGCACTTCCAGAGGAGCTCGGCGTAGGCGCGGCCCTCGTCCGTGAGCCCCACGCGGCCGTAGCGGTGCTGGACGACGTAGCCCTTGTCCTTCAGCGTGACGAGGGCCTTCGCGACGCTCGCCTTCGAGACGTCGAGGAGCTCCGCCACCGCCACCGAGCGCACGGCCTCGGCGCCGTCCTCGTCGAGCATGATGCGCCAGATGGCCTCGAGGTAGTCCTCGTTTGCCATCGTGAGGCTGTGGAGGTCGGCCACTTCGCTCGATGTCGCCATCGCTTCCCCCTCGTGCCCTAGAGGTCCACGCGGCTCACCTCCGCGCCCAGGCCCTGGAGCTTGGGCACGAAGTCCTCGTAGCCGCGGTCGATGTGGTGGATGTCGCTCACGGTGGTGTAGCCGTCCGCGACGAGCCCGGCGAGCACGAGTGCCGCGCCGCCGCGCAGATCGGGCGCCGTCACCGGCGCGCCGGAGAGGCCGTCCACGCCGCGGACGATGGCGTGGTGGCCTTCGATGATGATGTCGGCGCCCATGCGCGAGAGCTCCGCCGCGAGCATGAAGCGGCTCTCGAAGATGTTCTCCGTGACGACGCAGCTGCCGCGGGCCACGGAGAGGAGCACCATCGTCTGGGCCTGCATGTCCGTCGGAAAGCCCGGGAAGGGCAGCGTCTGGATGTCGAGGGCGCGAAGCGGCCCCTCGCGGCTGATGGTGCAGGAGCGCTCGCCGCGCTCCACCTGCATGCCCATTGATTCGTATTTGCGGAGGACGAGGCCGAGGTGCTCGGGGTCGAAGCCCGTGACCGTCACGGGGCCGCCCGTGAGTGCGCCCGCCGCGAGGAAGGTGCCCGCCTCGATGCGATCACCCACCACCTCGTGCTCCACCGGGTGCAGCGCCGAGACGCCTTTGACCTTGATGGTCGGGGTGCCGGCGCCCTCGATCTCGGCGCCCATCTCCGAGAGCATGGTCGCGAGATCGCAGATCTCCGGCTCGCGCGCGGCGTTTTCGATCGTCGTCTCGCCCTCGGCGAGCACCGAGGCCATGAGGAGGTTCTCCGTGGCGCCCACGCTCGCGAAGTCGAGCGGCACGAACGCGCCCGTGAGCTCGCCGTCCACCCTGGCCACGATGTCGCCGTGGTCCTGCGAGAACGTGACTCCGAGCGCGGAGAGGCCGCGAAGGTGCATGTCGATCTTGCGCGCGCCGATGTTGCAGCCGCCCGGCATGGCCACGCGCGCCTTGCCGAAGCGCGCGATGAGGGGGCCGAGCACCGCGGTGGAGGCGCGCATCTGGGCCACGAGCTCGTAGGGGGTCACCCAGCTCTCCACGCCCGAGGTGTCGATCACGAGCGTGTGCTCGTCCTCCACCTCGATGGAGGCCCCGAGGCGCGTGAGCACCTTGCCCATCACGTGGACGTCGGAGATGTTCGGGACGTTCGTGAGGCGGGAGACGCCCGGCGCCATCAAGGTGGCCGCCATGAGCTTCAGCGCTGAGTTCTTGGCGCCCTCGACGCGGACCGTGCCGCGCACGGGCGGGCCGCCAACGACTCGGATTGCCTCCACGCCCCCTCCTTGGTCTCGCGTGCCCCGCTTGCGGGCCCCATTCTAGTGGAGCGTATGTGAAGTCCGCGTGGTCGAGCCGCGCGCCCTAGCGGGCGTGGTACTTCTCGTCCACCTTCAAGAGGAGGTCGCACCAGCGGATCTTGCTCTCGAAGTACGAACGACCCGGGTCGTCGGCCGCAAGCTCCTCGAGCGCGTCCTCGGCATCGTCCTTCGTGTCCTCCACGACGTCGGGATCGATGTCGTCCACGTTGCGGGCGTGATCCGCGAGGACGATCACGCGCTCGTCGGAGATGCCGCAGTAGCCGCCGGAGATGACGATGTGGGTCGTGGTCTCGCCCGCCTCGTCCGGCACGTGGTTGATGCGCATGACGCCCTCGCCGAGCGCGCAGATCTCGGGCGCGTGGTGTGGGAGGATCCCGAGCTCGCCCGTGCGCGTGATCACCGTCACCGAGAGCGCGTCGCCCTCGCTGAGGAGCTTGTCCGGCCGGACGATCTGGTACTTGAAGGTGTCCAAGGTCTTTGCCTACTCACTCATCGCGCAGCCTACGCCTCGCCGGATTCCTGCATCTTCTTGAAGCGTTCGCGCACCTCGTCGATGGTGGAGGCGTAGCGGAAGCACTGCTCGGGGATCTGGTCGCACTCGCCGTCGACGATCGCCGCGAACGAGCGCACCGTGTCCGCCACGGAGATGTAGACGCCGGGGTTTCCGGTGAACTGCTCGGCCACGTGGAAGCTCTGGGAGAGGAACTGCTGGATCTTGCGCGCGCGGTTCACCGTGGCCTTCTGCTCCTCCGTGAGCTCGTCCATGCCGAGGATGGCGATGATGTCCTGGAGGTCGGAGTAGGCCTGGAGCGCCTCTTGCACGGCCATGGCCACGCGGTAGTGCTCCTCGCCCACGACCTCCGCGTCGAGCGCGTCGGAGGACGAGGCGAGCGGGTCGATCGCGGGGTAGATGCCGAGGTCGGAGATGGAGCGCGAGAGCACCGTCGTGGAATCGAGGTGCGTGAAGGTGGTGGCCGGCGCGGGGTCGGTGAGGTCGTCGGCCGGCACGTAGACGGCCTGCACGGAGGTGATGGAGCCCTCCTTGGTGGAGGCGATGCGCTCCTGGAGGTCGCCCATCTCGGTGGCGAGGGTGGGCTGGTAGCCCACGGCGCTCGGCATGCGGCCGAGCAGCGCCGACACCTCGGAGCCCGCCTGCGAGAAGCGGAAGATGTTGTCGATGAAGAGCAGCACGTCCTGGCCTTGGTCGCGGAAGTACTCGGCCTCCGTGAGGCCCGCGAGCGCCACGCGCAGGCGCGCTCCGGGCGGCTCGTTCATCTGCCCGTAGACGAGGCAGGTGCGGTTGATGACGCCCGACTCGCTCATCTCGAGGTAGAGGTCGGTGCCCTCGCGCGTGCGCTCGCCCACGCCCGTGAAGACGGAGGTGCCGCCGTGCTCCTGCGCGAGGTTGTTGATGAGTTCTTGGATGAGCACGGTCTTGCCCACGCCGGCGCCGCCGAAGAGGCCGGTCTTGCCGCCGCGGATGTAGGGCTCGAGGAGGTCGATGGCCTTGATGCCCGTCTCGAACACCTCGACCGTGGTGGTGAGGTCGTCGAAGCGCGGGGCGGGATGGTGGATCGGGTAGTACTCGACGTCGTCGGGGATGCCCTTGCCGTCCACGTCCTCGCCGAGCACGTTCCACACGCGCCCGAGCGTGGAGGCGCCCACGGGCATCTGCATGGGGTGGCCGGTGTCCACCACGGTCATGCCGCGCATCATGCCGTCCGTGGAGCTCATGGCGACGGTGCGCACGATGCCGCCGTGGAGCTGCGATTCCACCTCGAGGACCGTGTGCACGGGGCCGAAGGGCGTCTCGCCGTCCACCGTGAGCGCGGAGTAGATCGAGGGCATGTGGTGCTCGAACTTCACGTCCACCACGGGCCCGACGATGCCCACGACCCGTCCTTCCGGCAGGTCCTCCTCGCGCGACGCCGCATAGGCGGCGAGGGGCTGCTGGCCCTGAGAGCCCCAGAGTTTCGTGCTCATTGCTCCTCCTCCAGCGCCTGGGCCCCGCCCACGATCTCGTTGATCTCGGTGGTGATGGAGCTCTGGCGGATGCGGTTGTACTCGCGGCTGAGCGTGTTGATGATCTCGTCGGCGTTCTCGGTCGCCGCCTGCATCGCGCGCCGCCTCGCGCCGTGCTCGGCGGCGGCGGAATCGATGAGCGCGTGGTGGATCACGGTGCGGATGTAGGCGGGGATGAGATATTCCAACACCTCGCGCGGCGAGGGATCGAAGGTCACGTTGGTGTTGTGCACCATCTCGAGCGGCGAGACGGCCTCCTCGTGGCGCGGCTCGTTCGGCATCGAGAGGGTCTCGCGGTAGATCGGCAGGATGTCCTCGTTCGTGAGCACCTGCTCCACGCGGCTCTTCGCGTGCTGGTACCAGATCTCCACCTGTCCGAGGTCGCCGTGCATGTAGCCCTCGATGGCGTAGTGCGCGATCTGGTTCGCCTCTTGGTAGGTGGGGTCGGCGGAGATGCCCTCGTAGGAGAGCACCGGCTCCACGCCCTGGAAGCGGAAGAACTCCGTGGGCTTCTTGCCACAGGTGATGACCTGCGGTTTCTTGCCCTCGGCGCGAAGCTCGGCGATGCGGTTCTGCACCGCGCGCTGCACCTGCACGTTGAAGCCGCCGGCAAGCCCGCGGTCGGACGCCACGCAGATGATGAGGGCGCCGTCGCTCCCGCCGCTCGAGGCGAGGATGGCCTGTCCGACGTTCGCGCCGAGCGGCGCGACGTTTTCCATCATCGCCTGGATGGCCTCCTTGTACGGCGCCGCGTCGGCCGCGATCTGCAGGGCCCGCATGATCTTGGTGGTGGACACCATCTCCATCGTGTGGGTGATCTGCCGGGTGGAGGAAACCGAGCGGATGCGCCGCTTGATGTCGCGAAGGCTCGCCATGGGCTAGGCGGGCTCCCCCGGCGTCTCGGGCACGCTACCGGCCGAGTTCTCGAGCTCCTCGGAGAGCTGCTCGACGTCGATCTCGCCCTGTTGGGCCGCGGCGACCGTGGCCGCGTGGCGACGCGCGGCGAGGGCGGCCATGAAGCGGTCCTTGAAGCTCTTGATGGCGCCATCGAGCTCCTCGGCCGTCTCGTCGCCGATCTTGCCGCCCTCGGCGAGCTTCTCGCGGAGCGCGTCGCGCGAGTTCCTCAAGTACTGCACGAAGCCGTCGCGGAAGGCGAGGACGTCGGTGACCTCGATGTCGTCGAGGTAGCCGTGGTTGCCGGCGTAGATGGCCGCCACCTGGTCGCACGCCGCGAGCGCCGAGAAGCGCCCCTGGCGCAGCAGCTCCGTCATGCGCGCGCCGCGCCTGAGCTGCGCCGTCGTGGCCTTGTCGAGGTCCGTGCCGAACTGCGCGAAGCTCTGGAGCTCGGCGTAGCTCGCGAGGTCGAGGCGGAGGTTCCCCGCCACCTGCTTCATGGCGGGGATCTGCGCCGAACCGCCCACGCGCGAGACGGAGATGCCCACGTCCACGGCCGGGCGCTGCCCCTGGAAGAAGAGGTTCGACTGGAGGTAGATCTGCCCGTCGGTGATGGAGATCACGTTCGTGGGGATGTAGGCGGAGACGTCGCCCTCCTGCGTCTCGATGATGGGGAGCGCCGTGAGCGAGCCGCCGCCGTTGGCGTCGTCGAGCTTGCACGCGCGCTCGAGGAGGCGAGAGTGCAGGTAGAAGATGTCGCCGGGGTACGCCTCGCGTCCGGGTGGACGGTGGAGCGTGAGCGACATCTGGCGGTAGGCCACGGCCTGCTTGGAGAGGTCGTCGTAGACCACGAGCACCGAGCCGCCGGGGTTGTCCGGCCCCGCGGGCATGCCGTCCTTGCCGTTGTACATGAAGTACTCGCCGATGGCCGCGCCGGCCATCGGGGCGATGTACTGGAGCGGCGCGGATTCCGCGGCCGTGGCGGAGACGATGATCGTCTTGTCCATGGCGTGGTGGCGCTCGAGCGTCTCCTTGATGGTGGCCACGGTGGAGGCCTTCTGGCCGATGGCCACGTAGATGCAGATCATGTCGCTCGAGGCCTGATTGATGATCGTGTCCACCGCGATGGCGGTCTTGCCCGTCTTGCGGTCGCCGATGATGAGCTCGCGCTGGCCTCGGCCGATGGGGATCATCGCGTCGATGGCCATGAGGCCCGTCTGCACCGGCTCGCACACGGGCTTCCTCGCCATGATCCCGGGCGCCTTGAACTCGATCGGCCGCCTCGCCACGGTGTTCAAGGGGCCGAGGCCGTCGATGGGCTCGCCGAGCGGGTTCACCACGCGGCCGAGCATGGCCGGCCCCACGGGGATGTCCATGACGCGCCCCGTGGTGCGCACCTCGTCGCCCTCGCGGATGGAGTCGACGTCGCCGAAGAGCACGGCGCCCACCTCGTCCTCGTCGAGGTTCTGCGCGAGGCCGAAGACGTGCCTCTTCGTGCTCGAGCTCGTGAAATCGAGCAGCTCGCCGGCCATGGCGCGCTTGAGGCCCGAGACGCGGGCCACGCCGTCGCCGATCTCGGTGACGGTGGAGACGTCCGTGGTGTCCACGTGGGGCTCCACCGCGTCCAAGCGATGGCGGAGCAAATCGGCGATGGAGGTGGGCTTGATGTCGATCGTCGCGTCCATTGCCCTCCTAAGATTCACTACCTGAGTTCTTCAAGGCGCGGCGCGCGTTCTCGAGCTGCGTGCGCACGGAGGCGTCCTTGCGCTCGCCGCGCGCGTTCACGATGATCCCGCCGATGATCGCGGGGTCGACCTTCTCCACCAGCTGGATGGGCCCCGAGTACTCGGCCTTGAGGAATTCCTTCACCTCCTGGCGGAGGTCGTCGTCAAGCGGGATCGCCGTCGTCACGTCCACGACCGTCACCTCGCCCTGCGCGCGAAAGAGGTCGCTGTAGCGCGCGGAGATGAGCGGCAGGAGCTTGTCGTCGCCGCGCTCGAGGATCACGCGCATCGTGTCGTTCACCTCGTCGAGGCTCTCGGCGAGGTGCTCGATGACGTTCAGGTCCTCGAGCTCGCGGCCCTCCGCCTGCGCGGCCTCGAGCAGCGTGGCGGCGTAGGTTTCCACCTTGGCGTGGTCCTCGGCGCTAAGACTCATCGACGTCCCCTGCCTTGGCGAGGTAGCGCTCGATGATGCGCTTCTGCGCGTCCTCGTCGAGCGATTCGCCGATGATCTTCGCCGCGAGGTCCACCGAGATGTCGGCCACCTGCTCGGTGAGCTCGTCCATCGTGGCGTCACGCTCGGCGGCGAGCGCCGTGCGCGTGCGCTCGGTGAGCTCCGCCGCCTGCTTGCGGGCGTCGTCGATGATCTCGGCCTTGGTGGCCTCGGCGCTCTTCTTGGCCTCGGCGATGATGCTGTCGGCCCTCGCCTGCGCCTCTTGGATGGTGGCCTCGGACTTCTTCAAGGCGTTCTGGGCATCGAGCTTCGTCTTCTCGGACTCGTCGATGTTGTCTTGGATCGTCTGCTGGCGCGAGTCGAGCGTCTTCAGGACGCTCGGCCAGATGAACTTCGCGAGCACCACGAAGATGACGATGAAGGCGATGAGCGCCGGGAAGAACTCAGCCGGCTTCGGGATGAGGATGTCGAAGGCGGTGACCGCCAACGCGGGACGGGGCCAGAGGAGCACCCCGAGCAGGGCGACGAGTGCCGCGCCCTTCGGGAAGCGACGCATAGTGGGAACCTCCCGGTTCGCTACGACACGACGAGCGCGACCACGAAGCCAATCAGAGCGAGGGCTTCGACGAAGGCCGAGCCGAGGATGAAGACGGTGAAGAGGCGCCCCTGCACCTCAGGCTGGCGCGCCATGGACGTCGTGGCGCCATAGGCCGCGATGCCAATGCCAATGCCGGCGCCGATGACGCCGAGGCCGTATCCGATAACTCCCACGATTCCTCCTTTATTCCTCTTCCTCGGCCAACTGGACGTAGACGCCAGTGAGCATGGCGAAGACGTAGGCCTGGATGGCCGCCACCAGCATCTCCACGAGGTAGATGATGATGAGCAGCAGGATCCACATGAGGCTGATGCCGGTGCCGGTGATGGCCTCGAGGGTGATGCCCTGGGCGAGGCGCTGGATGAAGAGCGACGCGAGGATGGCGAAGGTGCCCATCACCACGTGCCCCGCGAACATGTTACAGAAGAGACGGACGGCGAGCGTGATGAGGCGAAGGAAGGTCGAGAAGAGCTCGATCACCCACACGAGCCAGTCCATCGGGAAGGGCACGCCGGAGGGCTTGAGGCTCTTGAGGTAGCCCCAGCCGCCGTGCTTCTTCACGCCGACGCCGATGAAGTACACGAAGGTCATGAGCGCGAGCGCGAGCGTGACGCCGATCGTGCCCGTGCCCGGGTGCGCGCCCGGCACGAGGCCGATGAGGTTGTTGATGAGGATGAAGAAGAAGACCGTCGCGATGAACGGGAAGTGCTGGCGCCACGTGGCGCCGAGGAGGTCGATCACGAGGTCCTTGCGGGCGAACTCCACGAGATACTCGATCGCGTTCACGAAGCGGCCCTCGGGCACGAGGTGCGCCGCCTGGCGCCTCTTGAAGGCGAAGAGGAGGATCACGAGGATCACCACCGCGACGGCCATCCAGAACGTGTACTGCGTGAAGCCGAAGTACTCGTCGCCGATGATCGGCTGCGCGACGAAGCTGTCGACGAGCTCGTTGACGGCATCAGGCAACTGCTCGAACTCGCTCACGCCCCCACCTCCTTAGAGCTGAACGGGCGCATCCAGCGCCAGGCGACGACCGACTCCGCGCCGAAGAGCGCGAGGAAGGTGCCCATGGTGGTGCAGGCATAGGGCAGAAACGCGCTTCCCAAGCGCAGGGAGCCCATGCCGAGCAGGATCATGAGCAGGGCGAACGAACCCATGATCGACGCGAGTCCCGAGGCTATGGAGGCGTGCTTGCCGTGGCGGGCATGGCGAGCCAGGAGAAGGCCCGGCAGGGCGCCTGCGACGCCCGAAGCCACACCAAGCACGAACACCAGCACGCAAGCCGCCTTTCAAAAGGGATCGCGAACGTCTGCCCATAGTACCCCATCACAGAGTGCCGAAGATGCGATCCCCTGCATCGCCAAGACCCGGCAGGATGTAGGCGTTTTCGTTCAGGCAACGGTCGATGGCGCAGGTGTAGACGCGGACGGTGGGGTCGCTGTCCAGCACTTCCTCGAGGCCCTCGGGGGCGGAGACGATGGAGAGCAGGCGCACGTCCGAGACGCCGGCCTTGCGGAGGAAGTCGATGGCCATCGTGGCCGAGCCGCCGGTGGCGAGCATCGGGTCCACGAGCAGGCAGGTGCGCTGGTCCACGTCGGGCGGGAGCTTGCAGTAGTACTCGTGCGGCTCATGCGTCTCCTCGTCGCGATACATCCCGATGTGGCCCACCTTGGCCGACGGGATGAGCACGAGGAGGCCGTCCACCATGCCGAGACCGGCGCGAAGGATCGGCACGATGGCCACCTTCTTGCCGGCCACGCGCTTGGCGACCATGGTCTCGAGCGGCGTCGTGACCTCCACGTCCTCGAGCGGGAAATCGCGCGTGGCCTCGTAGCCGAGGAAGAGCGCGAGCTCGCGGATGAGCTCGCGGAAGAGCTTCGTCGGCGTGTCCTCGCTCCTGAGGATCGAGAGCTTGTGGGCCACGAGCGGATGGCGCACCACCTGCACGCGCGGCTCGACCATGCAGCCGCAATCGAGCTTGGCGGTGCGGCCCGCATGGCGTCCGCCCTCGAAGGGCGTGGCGAGGAAGATCCGACAGAGCTCCTCGTTCGCCTCGAGGCTCACGAAGCGCCCGGAGAGGCAGAGCACGTTCGCGTCGTTGTGGGCGCGCATGAGCTCAGCGAACTCGGGCGTCTGCACGGCGGCGGCGCGGATGCCGGGCACCTTGTTCGCGCCCATCTCCATGCCGAGGCCCGTGCCGCACACGAGGATGCCCCGCTCGGCCTCGCCGGCCGCCACCGCGCTCGCCACCTTGTAGGCGAAGTCGGGGTAGTCGACGCGGCTGTCGTTGGCGGGGCCGAAGTCGATGACCTCGTGGCCCTCCTCGGCAAGCCAGGGGACGAGCTCGGCCTTCTGCTCGAAGCCCGCGTGGTCGGAGGCGATGGCGATTTTCATGGGTGCTCCTTCAAGGGGAAATCGGTTGATGACGAGGCTAGGCGAGGGTGCGATGGACCGCGTCGTCCCAGCCGGCGAGGAGCTCCTCGCGCTCGGCGTCGCCCATCGAGGGCTCGAAGCGCCGCTCGCCCGCCTGGCGCGCGGCGAGGTCGTCCACGTCCTGCCAGTAGCCCACGGAAAGTCCCGCGAGGTAGGCGGCGCCAAGAGCCGTGCGCTCCGCCGCGCCGGGCCGCACGACCGGGCGCGAGAGGATGTCCGCCTGGAAGCCCATGAGGAAGTCGTTCGTGGCGGCGCCTCCGTCCACGCGAAGCTCGCGCACCGGCATGCCGCAGTCCGCCTCCATCGCGCGAAGCACGTCGAAGGACTGGTAGGCGATCGATTCGAGCCCCGCGCGCACGATCTGGGCGCCGTTCGTGGAGCGCGTGAGGCCCGTGAGCGTGCCGCGCGCGTCGCTTGCCCACCACGGCGCGCCGAGCCCGGTGAACGCGGGCACGAGATAGCAGCCGCCCGTGGAGGGCACGGAGCGCGCCACCTCGGCGCTCTCCTCGGCGCTCTTGATGAGGCCGAGCTCGTCGCGCAGCCACTGGACGACGCTTCCCGCCTGGAAGACGGAGCCCTCGAGCGCGTAGGACACCCGCCCGCCGGCTGCGATGCCGATGGTGCAGAGGAGGCCGTGCGTGGAGGCCACGGGCGCGTCTCCCACGTTCATGAGCAGGAAGCAGCCGGTGCCGTAGGTGTTCTTCGCCATGCCGGCGTCGAAGCAGAGGTGCCCGAAGAGCGAGGATTGCTGGTCGCCCACCACGCCCGCGATGGGCGGATGGTGGGAGAAGATGTCCGAGCTCACGCGCCCGAAATCCCCGTCGGAGGGCCGCGCCTCGCCGAGCATGGCGCGCGGCACGCGGAAGAGCTCGCAGAGCTCGTCTGACCACGAGAGCGTGTGGATGTCGAAGAGCATCGTGCGCGAGGCGTTCGTGTAGTCCGTGGCGTGGACGGCACCATGCGTGAAGTTGTAGACGAGCCACGTGTCCACGGTGCCGGCGAGGAGCTCGCCGCGCTCGGCCCGCTCCCTCGCGCCTTCCACGTGGTCGAGGATCCAGGCGATCTTCGTGGCGGAGAAGTAGGGGTCGATGACGAGCCCCGTCTTCTCCTGGACGAGCGGCCCGTAGCCGGCGTCCACGAGTTTCCTCACCTCGGGCGCCGTGCGGCGGCATTGCCACACGATGGCGTCCGCGATGGGCTGGCCGGAGGCCCTGTCCCACACGACGACCGTCTCGCGCTGGTTCGCGATGCCCACCGCGCGGATCTCGTCGGAGTGGATGCCGCTCTCCACCTGCACTTCCACCATGCAGGCGATGGAGCGCGAGAGGATCTCCATGGCGTCTTGCGACACCCACCCGGCCTCGGGGAAACCGAGGCGAAGGGGACGCTGCGCCATGGCCACGGCGACGCCGAAGGAATCGTAGAGGATGGCCCGTACGCTCGAGGTTCCCGCATCGAGCGAGAGGATGTAGCCGCGATTGCCCGTGCCCGGGGATACTGCCATGGGGATCTCCTATCGGCCGCGCGCGTGCGGGGAAGGCGCCGCGCTGTCGCCACTAGTGTGAACCCTCGGCCCAACCACAAATAGCCCGCAGAGCCCTTCGCGTATGCCGGACGGGGGCACGCGACACGTGGACGGGGCACGACCATGGTCGACGTCCGGACACGCGAAGGGCTGCTGCGAACCGTTCGATGATTATAGATATGTTGGATTGCCGTCGAGGCACGCCTCGCCGAGCGGAGTCCTAGGAAAGCGCGGCGAGGAGATCCTCCTCGCGAAGGGCGCCGGCGCGAAGGATCCTTAAAGCTCGCCCCGTGGCGTCCACCACGCTCGACGCCACGCCGAGCGGTGCGGGGCCGCCATCCACCACCCAGTCCACCGAGGCCGCGAGCTGGGGATCCAGCTCCTCGACGCCGCGCGCGGGAGGCTCGCCGTGGAGGTTTGCGCTCGTGAGCGCGAGGGGCGCGCCGAGGGCGCGGCAGAGGGCGCGGACGAAGGCGTGGTCGGGCACCCTGAGGCCGACGGTGCCATCGGGGGCGCGGTAGCCGGCGGGCACGGCATCCGACGCGCGGACGACGAGCGTGAGCGCGCCCGGCCAGAACCGCTTCGCGAGGCGCAGGGCGGAGGGCGCCACCTCCTCGGCATAGCGCGCAAGATCGTCCGCGGAGCCGAGCACGAGCGGGAGCGTTTGGCTGCGCTCGCGCCCCTTGAGCTCGAAGATCCTCGCATGGGCGGGATTTCCCCCGAGGGCGGCGCACCCGATGCCGTAGACGGAATCGGTGGGGATGATGGCCACGTCGCCCGAGGCGAGCCCCGCCGCCACCTCGCGCGCGGCTTCCTCGAGCGCGCTGCCTTGGCCGCCGAGCCTCAGGGCGCGCACGTGGTGCCTCCCTGCCCAAACGTGCGCTCGGCGAGGAGGAAGCGGGGACGCCCCGCGAGATCGCGCTCCGCGCGCACCGTCCGGAAGGCCGGGGCGCCGTCCGCGCCCCGCGCGGATTCCACGAGCTCCGTGGCCTCGTCCACATGGCCCTCGAAGAGCTCGAGCGCGAGGATGCCCCTAGGCGCGAGGAGCCGAGGCGCCTCGTGTGCGATCCTTCGCACGAGGCGCAAGCCGTCTTCTCCCCCGTCGAGCGCGAGGCGCGGCTCGTGGTCGCGCACCTCGCGAGGAAGCTCGTCCATCACGGCGCTCGGCACATAGGGCGGGTTCGAGACCACGAGGTCGAAGGCGCCGAAGAGCTCCTCGGGCACCGCGCGGGCGAGATCTCCCTCGCGCACGTGCACGCGCGCGTCGACCCCGAGCGCCTCGGCGTTCCTTCGCGCGAGCGCCACCGCCTCGGGCGCCACGTCCGTCGCCCACACCTCGGCGCCCTCGCGCTCGGCGGCGATCGCGCAGGCGATGCAGCCCGTGCCCGTGCACAGGTCGAGCACGCGCGCGGAGCCGGCCCGCCCCACGCGCGCATCGAGCGCGTCGAGCGCGAGCTCCACGAGAAGCTCCGTCTCGGGACGCGGGATGAGGACCCCCGGCTCGCAGATGATCTCGAAGCGCCGGAAGGGGGCGCTCCCCGTGAGGTACTGGAGGGGCTCGCCGGCGCAACGCTTGGCCGTCACGGCCATCAGCTGGAAGCGCCGTGCGAGGTCAAGGGGCTCATCGAAGGAGAGGTGGAGCTCCGCGCGACTTTTGCCGCTCGCCCACTCGAGCAGCCACTCGGCACTCACCTCGGCGTGCTCGTCTCCCGCGTTCTCGAGCATGCGCCGCGTCTTGAAGAGCGCATCGCCGAGGGTCTCTCCCGCAGCCACCGCGCGTCCCGGCGCTCAGACCGCGGCCGCGAGCCGCTCGGCGCGATCGGCCGCCGCGAGGGCCTCGATCACGCTCGGGAGCGTGTCGCCGAGGAGCACGCCGTTGTACGTGCCGTTGAAGCCCACGCGGTGGTCCGTCACGCGGTCCTGGGGCTGGTTGTAGGTGCGGATCTTCTCCGAGCGGTTGCCGTGGCCGATCTGGCTCTGGCGCTCGGCGCCCATCTCCGCCTGCTGGCGCTCGAGCTCGCGCTCGTAGAGCCGCGCGCGGAGCATCTGCATGCACACCTCGCGGTTTTGGATCTGCGAGCGCTGGTCCTGCGATTGCACGACGGTGTTCGTGGGGAGGTGCGTGATGCGCACGGCGGAGTACGTCGTGTTCACGCACTGGCCGCCCGGGCCGCTCGCGCAGTAGGTGTCGATCCTGAGCTCGGAGGGGTCGATCTGGATGTCGATCTCGTCTGCCTCGGGGAGCACCGCCACGGTGGCCGTGGAGGTTTGGATGCGGCCCTGGCTCTCGGTCTTCGGCACGCGCTGGACGCGATGGACGCCGCTCTCGTACTTCATGATCGAGTAGACCTGGTCGCCCGTGACCTTGAATTCGATGGTCTTGAAGCCGCCGGCCTCGGAGGGAGAGCTCGAGAGCACCTCCACCTTCCAGCCGCGGAGCTGGGCGAAGCGCTCGTACATCTTGAAGAGGTCGCCCGCGAAGATGGCTGCCTCGTCGCCGCCCACGCCGGCGCGGATCTCGACGATCGTGTCCTTCTCGTCGTTCGGGTCGCCGGGGATGAGCATGACCTTGATCTCGTCCTCGAGCGCGGGGAGGATGGCCTCGTTCGCCTCGATGTCGGCCTGGAGCATCGCCTTGGCCTCGGGGTCGCTCTCCTCCTTGAGGAGCTCCTTCGCGGCTTTGATGTCCGCCTGCGCGCTGAGGTATTCCTCGGCTTTCTCCACGAGGGGCCCTTGCTTGGCATGCTCCTTCGCCAAGCGGGCATACTCCTTCTGGTCGTTGTAGACCGCGGGATCGGAGAGCTTGGCGGTGAGTTCCGCGTAGGCATCGAGAAGCTTTTGGAGTTTGTCGTCCATACCTCGCCCTTTCCAGTGAGCCAACCTTGCATAGTACCATGGGGTTTCCGTGCGAGCGGCGCCCCGCCGCTCCTCCTCGAAACCCTTAGAAGAAGGGACCTGAAATGGGCATTGAAATCGCCAAGCCCGAGCCGATCCGCCTCGGCAACCGCTACCTCTACACGCTCTCGAGCTACGAGCCCGTGAAGGTGGAGGTGACGGTGGAGCAGGCGAGCGACGCGGAGATCGAACTCACGCTGGAATCGCTCGCCGTCGATTCGGGCGTGGACGTCGCCGGGCTCACCGACGAATGGGCGCGCGAGCACACCGGCGCGCCGTCGCTCGACGAGCTCAAGGCCTCGCTTGCCCGGGAGCGCGATCGCGCGGTGGCGAACCACGCGGAGGAGGCCCGCCACGCGGCCACGGTGGACGAGCTCGCGAAGCGCCTCGCCCAGAGGGTGCCCGACGACGAGGTCGCACGCTATCGCGCGATGCTCCTGCGCTCGAACGAGCTCGAGGCCGGCTCGCTCGGCCTCGCGCTCGACGACCTCCTGCTCCGCCTCGGCACGAGCCGCGCGGAGTTCGACCGCACCCTGGACGAGCAGGCGCTCGCCGAGGCGGAGCGCGAGGCGGCGCTCTCGGCCTTCGCCTCCGAGCGCGCGCTCTCCGTGGACGAGAGCGAGATCCCCTACCTCGTGGGGAGCGATCCCGTGCGCGGAGCCGCCTACCTCGAGCAGATGAAGCGGCAGGGCGCGCTCGAGGGGCTGCGCTTCCAGTGCCTCCTCACGAAGGCCGCGCGCGTCGTCGCCGCGGAGGCCGCCTGCGTCTACGTGGCCGAATCGCCCGAGGACGCGGCGAGGCGCCTCCAGGCCATGCGCGAGGCCCTCGGCCAGATGCGCGAGCGCGCGGCGCAACGAGAAGAACCCTCGGACACTGGGTCCGAGGGTCCCGATCTCCACTTGGTGTGAGGGGGTGAGGCTTGGGCCTTAGGCCTCCGGGGCCTCGCCAAGGTCGTCCTTGGCGGCCTCGGGCTTGGCCTCCGCCTTCGGCGCGTCGGCGATGGCCGGCGCGGCGGCGGGGGACTCCGCGGCGGCGGCACCACCCTCGAGCTCGGCCTTCTCAGCCGCGGCCTTGGCGGCCTCCTCGGCGAGGCGCTTCTTCTTCTCCTGCTCCGCGGCGTAGGCCTTGGCGCGGGCGGCCTTCTCGGCGGCGCGGGCGGCCATCTTCTCGTGGCGCGCGGCGTCGGCCTTCGCGGCGGCCTCGGCGCGAGCGGCCTTCGCGGCGGCCTCGCGCTTGAGCTGGTTCTCGGCGGCGCTGCCGAACTTGTTGGCGAAGCGCTGGACGCGGCCGCCGGTGTCCACGAGCTTCTGCGTGCCGGTGTAGAACGGGTGGCACTTGTTGCAGAGGTCGAGGGTCATGCTCGGCACGGTGGCGCGGGTCTTCCACGTGTTTCCGCAGCTACAGCGGACCGTGCACTCCATGTACTTGGGGTGGATGTTGGGCTTCATGGCTCTTCCTTCCTCATTCCCTTGGTTTCCGACCAAGGCGAAGCCCGAAGATGATAGCACGCGAGGCACCGCGTGAGCTGCGCGGATGGTGCACACTAGCGGCCATCAACGTTCGTCCACAGGAGGCGCGATGTTCCTCGCCATAGACGTCGGCAACAGCCAGACCACCTTCGGGCTCTTGGACGCCGAGGGAAGCCCCGCGGCCATCTGGCGCTGCCAGAGCGATCCCGGGGAGACGACGGACGAGCTCTCCCTCCGCCTCGCGGGCTACCTCGCGCTTCGCGGCTTCGGGCCCTCCGACGTGGACGCCTGCGCCGTGGCCTCGGTGGTGCCGGCGCTCGAGCGGAGCTGGAATCGCGCCCTCTCGCGCCTCGGATGCGAGCTCACGATCGTGCGGCCGGGCATGCCGTCGAGCGTGGAGGTGGCGATTCCCCAGCCGGAGACGCTCGGCGCCGACCGCTTGGCGAATGCTGTGGCGGCGAAGGCGGCCTATGGCGCGCCGGTCCTCGTGGTGGACTTCGGCACCGCGACGAACATCGACGTCGTGGATCGCGAGGGCCGCTTCGTGGGCGGCGTGATCAGCCCGGGGCTCATGCTCTCGGCCGAGGCGATCTTCGCGCGCGCCGCCAAACTCGCGAACGTGGCGGTGGAGTGTCCCAAGAGGGTGGTGGGCAACACCTCGGAGAAGGCGCTGCAAGCGGGCCTCGTCATCGGCGCCGCCGCGTCGGCCGAGGGGCTCGTGGCCCGCATCCAGCGAGAACTCGACATCGAGGGGTGCCCCGTGGTGGCCACGGGCGGCCTCGCGCGCACGGTGGGCCTCGCGACGGAGTGCTTCACCGCCGTCGACCCGCACCTCACGCTGCGGGGCATCCGCCTGCTTGCCCTTGGGGCGCGGGAGACCCCAGAGGCTACGCGTCCCAGCTGATGGGGCCGAGGTCGGCGCGGACGATGCCGATGCGCTCCTCGCGCGGCGCCACCTCGATGCCCACGCTCGCGAAGTAGCGCTCGGGATCGCTCATGAGGTCCTCCATGGGCACGAGCACGAAGTCGCGCTCGGGAAGTCCCGGGTGCGGGAGCACGAGGCGCTTGCCGGCCGAGCGCTCGTCCTCGTAGAACACGAGGTCGAGGTCGATCGTGCGCGGCTGCGCGCCGCCCACGCCGGGCTTGCGGATGCGCCCGAGGGTGCGCTCGATGTCGAGTAGATGCCCGAGGAGCACGCGCGGGTCGAGCTCCGTGCGGATCTCGCAGACGGCGTTCGCCACCGGAGTGGCGATGCCGAGCGCGGGATCGCTCTCATAGGCGTTCGAGACGGCGAAGACGCAGGTCATGGGCAGCTCGTCGATGAGCTTCACGGCGCGCGCGAGGTAGGCCACGCGGTCGCCCACGTTCGATCCGAGCGAGATGAAGGCGCGCGAGATGGAATCCGTGGAGATGGCGCGCCAGGCGTCGAGCGCCTGCACGAGCGCGGCCACGTCGTGGGTGCGCACGATGCGCGCGCCCGCCTCCACCGCCGCGAGCGCCACGCCGAGGCTCGCCGCGTCGCGCTCCGCCGGCGCGCCCACGCCGGAGATGGCGCCCACGAAGCGCTTGCGCGAGACGGCGCACACGAGCGGATATCCCATGGAGACCATCTGGCCCATCGCGCGGCAGATGATCACGTCCTCGTCGGTGGTGGTGCCGAAGCCCACCCCCGGATCGAGCGCGATGCGGTCCGCCTCCACGCCCTCGCGGCGCAGGATGCGCGCCTGGTCGCCGAGGAAGCCCATCACCTGGCGCATCACCGGCGCCGATTCCGGCAGGGGGAAGCGGCGGTTCAGCGGGCGGTGGACGCCCATGATCCCCGAGGTGCGATGCGCGTCCTCGTCCATGAGCGCGGCGAGCGGGTCCTCGCCTGCGCTCGGCTCGGGCTGGGGGAGGTCGGGGAAGAGCGATGCCTCGGCCTCCTCGCGAACGGCCTCTGGCTGGTGCGCGCGCGGGTCGGTGTCGAGGTAGGCCCGGCGACGCCTGCCCGTGGAGGCGGTGCGCGCGGGCGCCATGACGCTTCGGCAGACGATGATCCCGCACATCGTCTCCGCCGCCACCTGCACCATCGCGGGGTCGATGAAGCCGGTGACGTCGTTCACGATGTGCGCGCCGAGGCGGCAGCAGAGCTTGGCCGTGGGCGCGTGGCGCGTGTCCACCGAGACGAGCGCGCCCGCGGCGAGGAGCTCGCGGACCACGCCCACGATGCGCCCCGATTCCTCTTCGGGCGTGAGGGGCGAGAAGCCCGGACGCGTGGACTCGCCGCCGACGTCGATGATGTCCGCGCCTTGGTCGAGCAACTCGAACGCGCGATCGAGCGCGGCCTTCTCGTCGAAGGATTCGCCTCCGTCGGAGAAGGAATCGGGGGTGACGTTCACCACGCCCATCACGCGCGGACGCTCGAGCGAGAGCTCCGCATCGCCGATGTGCCAGATCGTCTCGTTGCGCCTGGGCATTTCGTGCCTCCTCGGGCGTGCCGCCGTATGCCCCTTCGGGCTCGCCAGTCCCTAGCCTAGCGCCTTCGCCTCGCTAGAGCCCGGAGGCCTTGCCGTCGAAGATGAGCTTCATGGCCTCGGCGCGCGTGGCGGCGTTCTTCTGGAAGGCCCCGCGCACGGCCGAGGTGGTGGTGATGGCACCGGGTTTCTTCACGCCGCGCATCGTCATGCAGAGGTGCTCCGCCTCCATGACCACGAACACGCCGAGCGGGTGGAGCGCCTCGTCCACCGCGTCCGCCACCTGCGCGCAGAGGCGCTCCTGGAGCTGGAGGCGCCGCGCGTAGACGTCCACGGTGCGCGCGAGCTTGGAGATGCCGCACACGCGCCCGCTCTCGCCCGGGATGTAGGCCACGTGCGCCGAGCCGAAGAACGGCAGCAGATGGTGCTCGCAGAGCGAGAAGAACGGGATGTCGCGCACGACGACGATGTCGTGGCAGTCCGCGTCGAAGCCCACGCGGAAGAGCTCGGAGGCGTCCTGCGCCATGCCGGCGAGGCACTCCTCGAGCGCCTGCGCCACGCGGCGGGGCGTGTCCTTGATGCCCTCGCGGGCGGGATCCTCCCCCACGCCCTCGAGGATGAGGCGGACGCCCTCTTCGATGCGCGCGCGATCCATCGCCCCTACGCCCCCTCGCCGGGCGCGGGGAGGATCCTCACGCGACGATCCTCGAGCACCTCCACGCGTCCCTCGGCGAAGAGCTGGATGGTGGCGGGGAGCAGGCGATGCTCCACCTCGTGGATGTGCGCCTCGAGCACCTCTTCGCTCCAGCCCTCTTCGATGCGCACCGGCTCCTGGGCCACGATCGGGCCCGCGTCGTAGTCGGCGTTGGCGATGTGCACCGTCACGCCGGTGACCTTCACGCCGCGATGCCACGCGTCGGCGATGCCGTGCGCGCCGGGGAAGCTCGGGAGGAGCGCAGGGTGGAGGTTCACCACCTTGTCCGGCCAGGTGAGGAGCACCGCGAGGCCGACTTTTCGCATGTAGCCCGCGAGCACCACGAGCTCCACGCCCGCGCGCTTGAGCTCGGTGGCGATCACCTGATCCGCCACGCCGGGCTCGGCGTAGAGGTCCTTCGAGAGGGTGAGGGTGGGGATGCCGGCGGCGTTCGCGCGCTGGAGGCCGTAGGCGTCGGCGCGCGAGGACACCACGAGCTCGATCGTGGCGTCGAGGCGCCCGGCGTCGATCTCGTCGATGAGCGCTTGGAGGTTCGTGCCGCTTCCGCTGATGAGGACGCCCAGCTTGAGGCTCATGCGTAGACCACCTTTCCCGAGCCCTTCACGATGCGCCCGATGGAGAAGGGCGAGATGCCCTGTGCGCGAAGCGCCGCCACGACCTCGGCCTCGTCCTTCGGCGCGCACGTGAGCGCCATGCCCACGCCCATGTTGAAGGTCTTCCACGCCTCCGTGGCCGAGAGCTGCGCGGCCTCGCACACGTACCCGATCACCGGCGGCATGCGCCAGGCGGGCGTGCCGCCACCCCAGTCCACCTCGGCGTCGAGGCCCTCGGGGAGCAGGCGATCGAGGTTCTCCGTGATGCCGCCTCCCGTGATGTGCGCGAGCGCGTGGATGGGCGCGCCCTCGGCAAGCACGGCGACGAGCGGCTTCGCGTAGATGGTCGTGGGGGCGAGCAGGGCGTCCGCGAGCGATTCGCCGGCGAGCTCGGCGCGGGGCTCGAGGAGCTCCTCGTCGGAGAGCGTGTCCGTGAGCGCGGCGCGCACGAGGGAGTAGCCGTTCGAGTGGATGCCCGAGGAGGGAAGGCCGAGGATCACGTCGCCCTCGCGCACGCGCGCGGGCCCGAGGAGGTTCTTCTCGTCCACCACGCCCACGCAAAATCCCGCGAGGTCGTAGTCCGAAGGCGCCATCACGCCCGGGTGCTCGGCCATCTCGCCGCCGATGAGGGCGCAGCCCGCGAGCTCGCACCCCTTCGCGACTCCGCCCACGATCTTCGCCATCACGGGGGCCTCGAGCTTGCCGATGGCCACGTAGTCGAGGAAGAAGAGCGGCTCCGCGCCACACACCACCACGTCGTCCGCGCACATGGCCACGAGATCTCGCCCCACCCCCTCGGGGCGCCCGAGGCGCTGGGCGAGCGCGAGCTTCGTGCCCACGCCGTCCGTGGAGGACACGAGGATGGGGTGCTCCATCTCGGCGAACACCGCGCCGTCGAAGAGGCAGCCGAAGCCGCCGAGCCCTTCGAGCACGCCGGGGCGCGCGGTCTTGGCCACGGCGTCCTTGATGGCGTCCACCGCGCGGGCGCCCTCGGCCGTGTCCACGCCGGCATCGGCGTAGGTCATCTCTCGGGGCGTGCGGTCGAAGGTCATACGACCCCCTCCTTCTCGGCCACGATGCGCGCGATGTCCTCGAGGCTCATCTGCAGGCTCGCCGAACGCCGCGAGAGGGCCTTCGGCTCGAAGCCCTCGAGGAAGCTTCCCTCGGAAAACGCCGGCGGAATGGCCACCGGATACTCGCCCGTGAAGCACGCGGCGCAGTGGCCGGCGCTCCTCGGGCAGGCGGAGATGAGCCCGCCCACCGAGAGGAAGGCGAGCGAATCGGCGCCGATGACCTCGCGAATGCCCTCGACGGACATGTTCGCGGAGATGAGCTGGTCTTGCGTGGCGGTGTCGATGCCGTAGAAGCAGGGCCAGGTGACCTCGGGGGAGTTGATGCGCACGTGCACCTCGACGGCGCCCGCCTCGCGGCAGAGCTTCACGATCTGCCCCATCGTCGTGCCGCGCACGATGGAATCGTCCACGAGCACCACGCGTTGCCCGGCGAGCACGTCGGCAAGCGCGCTCAGCTTGAGCTTCACACCGAGCTCGCGGAGGCTTTGGTCTGGCTGGATGAAGGTGCGCGCCACGTAGCGGTTCTTGATGAGGCCCGTCTTCATGGGGATGCCCGAGGCGTTCGCGTAGCCCTCGGCGCCGGGGAGCCCCGAATCCGGCACGCCGACGACGATGTCGGCCGAGGCCGGCGCCTCCTTCGCGAGCCGCTCTCCCATCGAAAAGCGCGTGGAGAAGACCGAGCGCCCGTTCACCACGGAATCGGGACGCGCGAAGTACACCTGCTCGAAGATGCAGCTCGCGGGCACCGCGGGCGGCATGGCCTGCATCGTCTTGAGGCCGCTGTCGGTGATGCGGATCACCTCGCCGGGGTTCACGTCGCGCACGTAGCGCGCGCCCACCATCTCGAGCGCGCAGGTCTCGCTCGCCACCACCCAGCCTCGCGCGCCGCTGAGCTCGCCGAGCACGAGCGGGCGGATGCCGTTCGGGTCGCGGAAGGCGTAGAGCGCGTTTTCGCGGATGAGGGCCATCGCGTAGGCGCCCTCGATGAGCGCCATCGTCTTCGCGATGCCGTCGCGCAGGCGATGCGTCTTCTGCGTGTAGTAGCCGATGAGCTTGGCCGCCACCTCGGTGTCCGTGGTGGAGCGGAAGTCGATGTGGCGCTCGATGAGCTCGTCGCGGATGCTCTCGGTGTTCACGAGGGTGCCGTTGTGCGCGAGGGCGATGATCACGTCGTCGATGGCCGAGAGGTGCGGCTGCGCGCCCTCCCAGTCCTTGCCGCCGCTCGTGCCGTAGCGCACGTGCCCGAGCGCCACCTTGCCCTGGAGCGCGGCGAGGTCCGCCTCGGAGAACACCTGCTCCACGAGGCCGAGGTCCTTGCGGATGAGCACGGTGGAGCCATCGCCCACCGCGATGCCCGCGCTCTCCTGGCCGCGGTGCTGGAGCGCCCGCAGGCCGAAGTACGTGAGCCGCGCGACGTCCGCGCCCGGCGCCCATACGCCGAAGACGCCGCACTCGTCGTGGAGCTCGTCGGGGCCAGCGGGCTTCGCGGATCCGTGGCCACGCAGGGGTTTCACCTTCTCGCTCACCAACTCGCCTCCTCCTCTCATGCGTGTGCGCGCGCGGTGGCGGCCTCGCTTGCGGGGAGGCTCACCAAAAGCGTACGCCCATTGTCCTCTTCATAGCTGCACGTGGAGAGCGTGAGCACGTGGCTCGCCCCCGCGGCCATGGTGCTCGCCCCCTCGGCCCTCGCCTCGGCCTTGTCCACCAGGCCCTCGAGGTAGCGGTGGAAGTCCGCCTCGCTCGGCCAGTTGAAGGCGCGCACGCCCTCGTCCGTGCCCACCGTGCGATAGCACAGGAGCGGCACGAGCTGCGTGGCGCTCTCGGGCGTGACGTACCAGATGAGCCCGATCTCGTCGAACTTCGCCTGATCGTCGAGCTCGGCGATGGGCGCGAACATGGAGCCGTTTTGCAGGTGGTGGCCGTAGACGATCGTCTGCTCGTCCACGAGCCCGGGGTTCGTGTTGTCGCAATCGAGGAACACCTGCCCGCCGATGCCCCATTCGCCCTCCGCCGTGGTGTTCAGGTAGTACTCGTTGTCCTCGCCTTGGTAGACGGGGTAGTTGATGCTCGTGCCCGGCACCTCGAGCCACGCGCAGACGTGCGGATCCACCGCCTCGAGCGCGGCCCAGTCCACCTCGGGCGCCTCGTTTGGGTCGTCGAAGAGGGTCACGTGGGCCTGGAGCTCGGCGTTGAGCGAATCCTGCGCGGAGTACTTGCCGAAGGCGTCCATGAGGAGCCACGCGGCCACGCCGATGAGCACCGCCGCCACCGCGATGAGCGCGAGGGGAAGCCACCTGGGCGCTCTGCGCGGGGCGTCTCGCCCGGCGCCGGGCGCCTGCTCGGCCATGTGCCTTGCGCGTGCCATCAGGCGCGGGCCATCTCCTCTTTGAGCGCGCGGAACCTCGCCCGCACCTCGGGATGCGCGGCACCCACGATCTGCGCCGCGAGGAGCGCGGCGTTGCGCGCGCCGCCTATGGCCACGCACGCCACCGGCACCCCGGGGGGCATCTGCACGATGGAGAGGAGCGAATCCATGCCGCCGAGGTCGCTCGTCTTCATGGGCACGCCGATCACCGGGAGCGCGGTGTGCGAGGCCACGACGCCCGGCAGCGCGGCCGCCTTGCCCGCGGCGGCGATGATCACCTCGAGCCCGCGCTCCTCGGCGCTCCCCGCCCACTCGGCCACCTTCTCGGGAGCGCGATGGGCGCTCGCCACGAGGTAGTCGTAGCCGATGCCGAACTTCTCGAGCTCCTCGGTGCAGGGGTCCATGGCGGGGCCGTCCGAGGTGGAGCCGAGGATGATGCCGACTACGGGCTCGCCCATGCGGGCCTCCTCTCCTTGAGAAAAATCCCAGCGTAGCGGCCGTGCCATGCGACCGCGTGGCACGAGTGTGCCCACGTGGAATCAGTATAGGGGTAGAATTCAACAAGATTTATCGATCCGCCCCCGCGGAAAGGAAGCGTCCATGCAAAATCCCGATACGCTTCGGCTCTTCGAGCGCTCAGGCGCCGTGATCCCGCGCGTGGCCTGCGTGCACGACCTCTGCGGCTATGGCAAGTGCTCGCTCGGCGTCGCGATCCCCGTCCTCTCCGCCGCGGGCTGCGACGCCTGCCCCGTGCCCACCTCGCTCTTCTCCGCCCACACGAAGTTCCCGACGTTCTATATGTACGACACCACCCCCATGCTCGAGGGCTACCTCGACGCGTGGGTGGCGGAGGGCATCGAGCTCGACGCCGTGTACTCGGGCTTCCTCGGCGCGGCGGAGCAGGTGGCCTCCATCAAGCGCCTCTACGCGGAGCACCCGAAGGCGCTCCGCATCGTGGATCCCGTGATGGGCGACGGCGGCCAGGTCTACCCCACCTACACCCCCGAGCTCTGCGACGCCATGCGCGGCCTCGTGGCGGGGGCCGACCTCCTCACGCCGAACCTCACGGAGGCCTCGATCATCACGGGCATCCCCTACGCGGGGCAAGACGTGGACGACGACTACGTGGACGCGCAGCTCGACGCCCTCGTGGCCGCCGGCGCGAAGGTCGTCGTGCTGAAGGGCATCGCCCGCGAAGATGGGCTCGTGCGAAACTACGTGGCCGGCGCCGATCTCGAGCGCGCGGAGGTGGCGGGCGAGCTCTTGCCCTTCATGCTCCACGGCACGGGCGACCTCTACTGCTCGGCCCTCCTCGCGGCGGTGCTCTGCGGAAAGACGCTCCTCGAGGCGGTGGAGTTCGCCTCCGCGTTCGTGCGCGACGCGATGGCCTTCACGCCCACGCAGCCGGACTTCGAGGTGCGCGGCGTCTCCTTCGAGCCCCTGCTCGGCGAGGTGGCCGCCCTCGTCCCCGCGCGCGCGAAGGCCGAGGCCTAGGCGCCCTATTGCGCTTCGTCGCCCGCGGACACGCCCACTCCGAGGGTACCGAGGGTGCCGAGGAGCGGGGTGTCGGCGCCGGTGATGAGGTCCCTCAGGCGCGCCGTGGTCTCGGCGTCGATGCCCGTGATGGAGCAGGAGAGGCTGATGTCGCCCGCCTCCGTCACCTGCTTCGACCACGTGAAGGTGGCGAAGGGCTTCACCTGCCCCGCGGGCTCGAGGAAGTCGAAGAGCGTGGCGTGGAGGAGGTTCCCCTCGTCGTCCACGTGCACGTTCACCTTGTAGATGACCTCGTTGATCTGCGGGTTCATGAGGGCGTTCACGGAGAGCGCGGCGGCTTGGATCTGGCTTGCGGCGAGGGCCTCCACCTCGGTGGCGTAGCGCGTGTCGATCACGGAGACCTCGATCACGCCGGTGGCTTGGTCGGCCTCCTGCACGGTGAAGTCCTGCGGGAACTGCGTGAAGCCGCTTCCCCACTCCACGCCGTCCTCGAGCGCGACGGTGACGGTGTGGAGGTTCGCCTCGTTCGCGAGCGCGGCGGTGGCGTCGCGGCGCACGCAGCCGCTCGACACCTGCGTGAGCACGATCACCGCCACGAACGCCGCGACGAGGAGCACGGAGGCGCGCGCCATGACCGTGCCCACGTTCGAGCCCGAGGGGTCGAGCCCGGAGAGCGGGTCCACGGCGCGGCCGACGCCGAACTTCCGGCGGCTCTCGCGCTCGCGCTCGGCTTCGGCGGGGTTCGCGTGGCCCGTCTCGTCGACGGTCGCGAAGAGCTTCTCGGCCTCCTCCGCGGAGAGCGGCTTACGCCTCGCCATCGCGCGCACCCCCCTTATGCTCGGGGTTCGCGCCCGGCGCATCCGGCGTGGCGCCGGCGGCGGTCTCGGGGGCCGCGGCCTGCTCGCCCACCATGCCCTCCACGTACATCGCCTGGTAGCGCGCGTAGAGCCCGCCCTCGGCGAGGAGCTCCTCGTGCGTGCCCATCTCCACCACGCGCCCGTCTTGCATGGCGCAGATGACGTCCGCGAAGCGGATCGTGGAGAGGCGGTGCGCGATGATGAGCGTCGTGCGCCCAGAGGCGAGCTCGAAGAGCGAGCGCTGCACGGCCCGCTCGCTCTCGTTGTCGAGCGCGCTCGTGGCCTCGTCGAGGACGAGGATCTTCGGGTCCTTCAAGAAGACGCGCGCGATGGCGATGCGCTGGCGCTGGCCGCCGGAGAGGTGCGAGCCCCGCTCCCCCACCCGCGTCTCGTAGCCCTCGGGAAGCGACGCGATGTAGCCGTGGATCTGCGCGCGCTTCGCCGCGGCCACCACCTCGTCGAAGGTGGCGTCGGGGCGGCCGTAGGCGATGTTCTCGGCGATGGTGCCGTTGAAGAGGTAGACGTCCTGCTGCACGATGCCGATCGCCTGGCGAAGGCTCTCCTGCGTGACGCCGCGCACGTCCTGCCCGTCGATCTCGATCGCGCCCGAATCCACGTCGTAGAAGCGCGGGAGGAGCGCGCAGGTCGTGGACTTGCCCGCGCCCGAGGGCCCCACGAGCGCGTACGTCTTGCCGGGCGCGAGGTCGAGCGTGAGGCCCTTCAGCACCGGCTCGCCCTCGTGGTAGGAGAAATGCACGTCGGCGTAGCGGATGGCGCCCTTGGAGACCACGAGCGGCTTCGCATCGGGCGCGTCCTCGATGTCCGGCTTCGTGGAGAGGATCTCGAGGAAGCGCGAAAAGCCCGCCCGCGCCTTCTGGAAGGTCTCCGTGAAGTTGATGAGCGTCTCCACCGGCGACACGAAGAGGCTCACGTAAAGGGCGTAGGTGGCGAGGTCCGTCGCGTTCATCTGCCCGCGCGCGATGAGGTAGCCGCCGAAGACGATGATGATCGTGTAGAGGATGCCCGAGAGGAGCGCGGCCATGGCCTGGTAGGAGCCCATGGCGGAATACATGCGCGCCTTCGACGAGAGGAACGCGTCGTTCGAGCGGCGGAACTTCCTTCGCTCCACGCCCTCGTTCGCGAAGCTCTTCACCACGCGCGTGCCGGCAAGGGAATCGGAGAGTTGCACGTTCACGCCGGCGATCTTTCGGCGGTTGTCGTTGAAGACCTCGCGCATCTTCCTGTTCGCGTGGAAGTTGTAGGCCACGAGCACCGCCGTCACCGCCGCCATGGCGGCCGCGAGCTGCCAATTGATGGAGAACATGATGGCGTAGGAGCCGATGATCTCGATCCCGCACACGACGGCGAACTCCGGGCCGTGGTGCGCCGCCTCGGAGATGTCGAAGAGGTCGTTCACGAGGCGGCTCGAGAGGTCGCCCGTGTCGTGCTCGTCGAAGTAGGCGAACGAGAGCCGCTCGTATTGGTCGAAGAGGTCCTCGCGCATGGCGCTCTCGATGCGCGCGCCCATGATGTGGCCCCACTTCGACACGAACCACTTGCACGCGTAGCGCACGAGGTAGAGCACCACCATCCCGAGGCAGACCATCCAGAGCGCGCCGAGGATCTCCTCCGCGCCCTCCCTGAAGAGCCCGTCCGCGAGCGTGCGGAGGATGAGCGGGAAGGCGAGGTCGCAGCCGGCCTGCACGATGGCGCAGGCGGTGTCCGCCCAGAAGAGCGGGAGCTCGGCCCGGAAGTAGCCGAAGAAGGTGGCCCAAGGGCCCTTCGCCTTGCCCACGGAAGCCAAGGTCCTAGGCCTCGTCCTCGCCGGCTTCCTCGACGATCACCTCGTCGAGGGCGGCGTCCGCAAGACCACTCGGGGCGAGGCGGCGCGAGATGGCGTCGAGCGCGAGCGCCCCCACCACGGTCTTCGCGTCCTCCACCTGCCCGTCGAGCACGGCGTCCACGAAGTCGGCCACGGGCACGACGTCCACGTTCAAGAACTCGTCCTCGTCCGGGTGCGCGACGCCGCGCGTGAGGCCGGTTGCGAGGTAGAGGTGGATGAGCTCGTCCGAGAAGCCGACGCTCGTGGCGATCGTGAGGATCCTCGCCATGGAGGCCGCCTCGAGGCCCGTCTCCTCCGCGAGCTCGCGACGCGCCGCGCAGAGGGGGTCCTCGCCGGGGTCGAGCTTGCCCGCGGGGATCTCCACCGTCACTCGATCGAGCGCCACGCGGTACTGGCGCACGAGGTAGATCTCCGCGTCCTCCGTGACCGCGAGCACCGCCACGGCGCCGGGATGGCGCACGACGTCGCGCTCGGCGGGGGCTCCCGAGGGGAGCGCCACGCTGATGCGATCGACGTCGAAGATGAGGCCCGAGAAGACGGGCTTCTCGCCCACGATCGTCTCCTCGAGCGCGGAATCGAGCGCGCCGTCGCCCCCGCGCGTGAAGGCGCGGGCCTCGGCCTCGCCCAGAGGCTGCTCATGCAGGGGATTCGTCGGCCTCACTCGTCCCACGCCTCCTTCGAGCGCATGGCGCGATGGCCGATGTCCTTCCTCAGCGCCTTGCCCTCGAAGTGGATGAGGTCGGCCGCGCGATACGCGAGCTCGCGGGCCTCCTCGAAGGTGGGCGCCTGGGCCGTGACGTTCAGCACGCGGCCGCCGGCGGTGAGGAGCTCGCCGTCTTCCGAGAGCTTCGTGCCGGCGTGGAAGATGGTCACGCCCTCCACGGCCTCGGCGTCCCCCACGCCCGTGATGGGCTTTCCCACCTCGTAGGAGCCGGGGTATCCCGCGCTCGTGAGCACGACGGAGAGCGCCCAGCCACTGTCCCAGTGGATCATCTGCGGATCGAGCGTGCCCGTGGCGCAGGCGTAGAGCACCTCCACGAAATCGCAGTCCATGCGCGGCAGCACCACCTGCGTCTCGGGGTCGCCGAAGCGGCAGTTGAACTCGAGGACCTTCGGGCCGTCGGATGTGAGCATGAAGCCGCCGTAGAGGCAGCCCACGTAGGGGTTGCCGGAGCGCGCCATCTCGGCCACGACGCGCTCGTTCACCTCGACCATCGCCACCACGTCGGCCTCCGAGGCCACGGGCACGGGGGAATAGACGCCCATGCCGCCCGTGTTCGGGCCGAGGTCGCCCTCGAGGGCGCGCTTGTGGTCCTGCGAGGTGGCGAGCGCCACGACCGTCTTGCCGTCCGTGAGCGAGAGGAGCGAGCACTCGGGGCCCGAGAGGCGCTCCTCCACCACGACGACGGAGCCGGCCTCGCCGAACGCGCCGTCGAAGCAGGCGCGGATGGCCTCCTCGGCCTCCTCGGCGCTCGACGCCACGACGACGCCCTTGCCGCCGCAGAGCCCGTCCGCCTTCACCACGCAGCCGCCCTCGAACTCGCGCGCGTAGGCGATGGCCTCCTCGGCGTCCGTGAAGCTCTCCCAGCGCGCGGTGGGCACGTCGGCGGCCTCCATGACCTCCTTCGCGAAGGTCTTCGAGCCCTCGAGGCGCGCGGCGGCGGCGCTCGGGCCGAAGACCGGGATGCCCTCGGCGCGGCAGGCGTCGGCCACGCCGGCCACGAGCGGAGCCTCGGGGCCCACGACCACGAGGTCGATGTCGTTTTCCTTGGCGAAGGCGGCGACGGCCGCGCCATCCTCGATGGGGAGCGCCACGGAGGTGGCGATCCCCGCCGTGCCGCCGTTTCCCGGAGCCGCCCAAAGGCGCCCTATGCTCGGCGAAGCCGCGAGCTTGGCGAGGATCGCGTGCTCGCGCCCGCCCGAACCCAAGACGAGGACGTTCTTCGTGCTCTTCGAGGCGGTGGTCATGGCTCCCCTTCCCAACGGGTGTGGATGTGCGAGGCGCAGCCGCGCTCGGCTGCGGATGTGCTAGATGACGGACTCGAAGACGAGCTTCGGGAGGTCGTCTCCGAGGTAGAGGTAGCGCTCGGGCACGTAGACGAGCCCGAAGCCGCCGAGCCCCGCGCGGTAGGCCACGACGCCCGAGGCCTCCACGGTGCCGAGCGAGCGGCCCTCCGTGAGGCGCTGGACCACCGTGTCCTTGAGCGCGAGCGCGGCGTCGGAGATGCCCACGAGGTAGCCCGCGTGCACCATGAAGCCTTCGCGCTCGCAGTCCACCGTCACGAGGTTCGCCACGAGGGCGGCGAGCTGCGCGGGATCCTTCGTGCTCGCCACCATGTTCGGCGCGCCCTCGCCGTCGAAGGCCCAGAGGCTCCAAAGCCCGAGCGGCTTGTCGAACCTCGCGCGGATGCGCTGGGTGGGGGTGAAGGTGGGCGTGAGCGAGAAGGCGTTCTTGGGGCTCGAGACCATGAGCATGGAGAGGTGCTCCGCGAGCTCTCGCGCGTGGCCGAGCGCCTCTTCGTAGGCAAGGCCCGCGATGCGCGTGCGCACGAGGTCGCAGACGACCATCCCCTCGCCCACCGACACGACTCCCGTGTCGAGGACCTCCACCTCCACGCGAAGCTCCGGGTCGAGCCCCTGCGCGGCGAGGCGCGCCGTGGTGCAGGTGTTGGTGAACGCCGAGGAGGCGCACACGCAGACGATCCTCGTGGAGCCCTCCTCCGCGAGGCGCTGGAAGCACACGCGGAAGTCCGCCACGGAGGGCGCGAGCACGGAGATCGGCGTGCCGAGCGCGAGGAGGTTCGTCGCGTCCGCGGGGGTGAGCTCGAGGACATCGTCCAAGACGCTTTGGTTGAAGCGCAGCTTGAAGGGCACGACCGTCACGTCGTTGGCCTCATACCACGGCAGCGTGAGGTCGGCGCAGCTATCGCAGACGATGGCGAAGGGGTGGGTCATGCCGCTCGCTTCTCAGCGCCAGTGGCGGTCGATGGTCTGCTCGCGCTCGGGGCCCACGGCCACGATGGACACGCGCACGCCGGCGAGCTGCTCGATGAGGTCGATGTAGTCCTTCGCCTCGCGCGGGAGGTCGAAGAACGTGCGGCAGCCGCTGATGTCGCACTTCCAGCCGGGAACCGTGAGGTAGACCGGCTTGGCCTTGTAGAACACGGACTGGTGCTCGGGCACCGTCGTGTAGCGCACGCCGTCCGCCTCGTAGGCCACGCAGATCTTGATCTCGTCGAGGCATCCCAAGACGTCGAGCTTCGTGATGGCGAGGTCGGTGAGGCCGTTCACGCGCGCGGCGTAGTTCACCACCACGGCGTCGTACCAGCCGCAACGGCGCTTGCGCCCCGTGGTGACGCCGTACTCGTGGCCCACCTCGCAGAGCTTCTCGCCGATCTCGTCTCCTTGCGGAAGCTCCGTCAAGAAGGGGCCGGAGCCCACGCGCGTGAGGTAGGCCTTCGCGATGCCGAGCACGCGGTCGATGGCCACGGGGCCCACCCCCGAGCCGGTGACGGCGCCGCCCGCGGTGCAGTTCGAGCTCGTGACGAAGGGGTAGGTGCCGTGGTCGATGTCGAGCATGGTGGCCTGCGCGCCCTCGAAGAGGATGGACTGGCCGGCGTCGATGGCGTCGTTCAGGAAGCGCGAGGATTCGACGATGTAGGGCGCGAGGCGCTTCGCGAAGGGGCGGTAGCGCTCGGTGATCTCGTCCACGGTGTACGTGGGGAGGCCGTAGACGAGCTCCAAGATGGGGTTCTTCTCGGCGAGGGCCGTCTCGAGCTTCTCGCGGAAGACCTTCTCGTCGAGGAGGTCCTGCACCCGAAGCCCGATGCGGGTGGCCTTGTCCGCGTAGCACGGGCCCACGCCGCGGCGCGTGGTGCCGATGAGGTTCTTGCCGAGGCGCCGCTCGTTCGCGCCGTCGAGGTCCTTGTGGTAGGGCATCACGAGGTGCGCGTTGCCGGAGATCTTGAGGAGCTCGCAGGAGATGCCGTCGGCCTCGAGCGTGTCCATCTCGCCCACGAGGATCTCGGGGTCCACGATGCAGCCGTTGCCGATGACGGGCACGACGCCGGGGTACATCACGCCGGAGGGCACCTGGTGGAGCCCGAACTTCTGGTCGCCCACGATCACGGTGTGGCCGGCGTTCGCGCCGCCCTGATAGCGGCACACGACGTCGAAATCGCCGGAAATGAGGTCGGTGACCTTGCCTTTTCCCTCGTCGCCCCACTGGGTGCCCACGAGCACGGTCACGCCCATGGCTCTCTCCTCGCTCATGTTGGCCTGCGTGTGTCGCGGGACCGCGCCGCCCAGCGCCGCCCGCGGCGTCAAGTATAGAAGAGCCGCTGCGGCGGGGCGCGATGCCCCGCGCGCCGCAACACCTCCTTCATCAATCGACCCGAATCCCGCCGGAAGCGCGAGGCCGGCTACTCGTCGTGGCGGTGGTCGATCTCGAAGAACTTCGTGATGCGGTCGAGGAAGCCCATCGTGATGATGTTCGTGGGGCCGGAGCGGTTCTTCGCGACGATGAAGTCCGTCATGTTCTTGTCCGGGCGATCCGGGCGCTCCGCCTCCTCGGGGGAGTTCGACTTGTCCATGAGGATGACGACGTCGGCGTCCTGCTCGATGGCGCCGCTCTCGCGGAGGTCGTAGAGCTGGGGGCGGCGGGGCGTGGCGTTTGCGGATTGGCGGTTCAGCTGCGAGAGCGCGATCACGGGGACGTCGAGGTCCTTCGCCATGATCTTCAGCCCGCGGCTCATCTCGGCCACCTCGTTCGCGCGATTGTCCGAATAGCGCTTGCCGGAGGAGAGGAGCTGCAGGTAGTCCACGATCACGAGCCCGCGATCCTTGCCGTGGAAGTGCCGGCGCGCCTTCGCGCGGATCTCCGTGACGGTGGTGCCGGGGGTGTCGTCGATGGCGATGTCGAGGCGCGAGAGGTGCTGGCTCGCGGAGGTGATGACCGGCCACTCCGAGGTGGAGATCTGCCCCTTCGCGATGGACGAGTGGCTCACGTTCGAGGCGCTCGAGAGGAGGCGCTGGGCGATCTCGAGCGAGCTCATCTCCAGGGAGAAGATGAGCACCGAGGCCTGCGCGTCCGGCTTGTCGGGGTTCGCGGCCTCCACGGCGAGGTTGAGCGCGAAGGACGTCTTGCCCACGGCGGGGCGCGCGCCCACGACGATGAGCTGGCCGCCGCGGAGCCCCATGAGGGTCTCGTCGAGGCGCTCGTAGCCGGTGGTGATGCCGAGGAGCTGGCCGCCGGCCTCCCTGCGGAACTGGATCTCGTTATAGAGCGCGACCATGGCGTCGCCCACGGAGATGGTGGCGTTGCCCACGTCGCCCTCCGTGGCCTTGAAGAGGAGCTCCTCGGCCGCGTCCACGACCTCCTTGGGGTCCTCCGGCGCGTCCGCCGCGAGGGCCGTGATGTTCGCCGCCGCCACCATCATCGAGCGCAGGAGGCTGTCGCGCTTCACGAGCTCGGCGTGGTGCCTCCACGACACGAGCGAGAAGAGCTGGTTCGCAAGGTCGTTCACGTACGAGGCGCCCCCGGCGCGCTCGAGCGTGCCCTGGCTGCGGAGGTGGCTCACGATGGAGATGGGGTCCGTGGGGTAGCCCTTGCCGGAAAGCGTCTCAAGGGCCTCGAAGACGATGCGGTTCCGCTCGAGGTAGAAGTCCTCCTTCTTGAGGTCGATCATGCAGTCGTGCAGGACGTCCTCGGAGGTGATCATGGCGGCGAGCACCGAGCTCTCCGCCGTGGCGTCGTGGGGCAGGATGAGATCCGGCGCCTGGCCGCTGTTCAGCACGAGGCCCCGGCGCGCGGCGCTCGAGGGCACCTCCGAGAAACGTGGCTTTTCGGCAAATTCGGGCATGCTCGCTCCGCTCGATCCATCGTTTACGAAGGATGGTAGACCCGAAACTTCACGGCAATTCACGGCCTTTTCGGCCCCATGCGCCTCTCGACTCCACGATGTGCAAAGTCCCTTCGCCCTTTCTCGCGAAACGGGGCTTTTCGACGTTTTCTACAAATTTCGGGGATTTTCGGCCTTTGGTTTTGAACTTGCTTCACGAAAAATTCATAGAACTAAAAACACGTCCATCTACATGGGCTTACGCCACGCGCCCTGATTCTCGATATGAAGAAACCGCAGGTAGAAGGGTGTATCCACGAAAAGTCGATGGACGCGAGGGGCCGCTCGTCGCGCTTGACGAGCGGCCCCTCGTTGTGCTTTCGCAGGTATTTAGGCGAATCGCGGGCGATCGCGGGTGATTTGGCATGTCGAAAGTGCCCCTGGAAGCGGCGCCCCGGAATCGGTCGCGGATGCCGGGGCGGGATGCGCGACGCCCTAGGCCCGGGCGGCCTCCGCCTCGGCAACCTCGAGATCGCGCGCGTCCTCGGCGAGCACCGCGCCCGCGAGGTCGGCCTCGGTGGCGAGCGCCTCGTCGGCCTCCTCGGCCTCGTCAGCCGCGGGAAGGTCCTCGGGCTTGCCCACCTGCACGTTCAGCGAGGCGAAGATGTCGCGGTAGAGGTTCACGTCCACCACGTGCAGGCCGGCCTGCTTGATGGGCGCCTTGAGCTCCACGCGACGGCGATCGATCGTCACCTTGAGCTGGCTCGCGATGGCGTCCGCGATCATGGTGGAGGTCACGGAGCCGTAGAGCTGGCCCTCCTCGCCCACGCGCACGTCCTCGATGCGGATGAGCTTGCCCTCGAGGATCTCGCGCACGGCCTCGGCGTCCTCCACGCGGCGAATCTCGCGCTTTTGGATGTTGTGGCGGCGCTCCTCGAGCTGCTTCAAATTGCCCTTGGTGGCGGGCTGCGCGATGCCCTGGCGGAAGAGGTAGTTCTCGGCGTAGCCCTGGGCCACGTCGATCACGTCGCCCTCGCCGCCCTTCCCGCGGAGCTCGGTCAACAGGATTACGTTCATGTTCGGCTCCTTCGGTTAGTCGCGCCTCCGGGCGCCACGATTGGTGACCACGGGCACGGCGTAGGGCATGAGCGCCATCGTGCGCGCGCGCTTGATGGCGTTTTGGATCATGTTCTGGTGCTGGCGGCACGCGCCGGTCACGCGACGCGGCTTGATCTTGCCGCGATCCGTGACGTACTTGCGCAGGAGTTGCGTGTCCTTGTAATCGATTTCCTTCACGCCGTCGCGGCAAAACTGGCACACCTTGCGGCGCGGTTGCCTCTGGTAGTCACCAGAGGTCTTCGAACGAACTTTACGTGGCATGCTGCTTCCTTAGAAGGGGATGTCCTCGTCGTAGACCGCTCCCTCGGGCGGCAGGGGCGCCGCCGGGGAAGAGCCTGCCGACATTCCGTCGTCGATGCCATCGCCTTGGGGCGCCGGCACCGAATAGCTGGGCGCTTGGCCGTAGCCGCCGGAATTCTCGTTTCCGTAGCCGCGGTTCTGCGCGCCGTAGCCCTGACCACCCTGGTAGCCCTGGTTGGGCTGGTAGCCCTGGCCGCCTTGGTAGCCGCCTCGACCCTGGCCGCCGTCGTTTCGGCGCGAGATGAAGTCGAGGTCGTCCACGACCACCTCGATCTTCGAGCGGCGCTGGCCCTCTTGGGACTCCCAGGTGCTGTAGCGGAGCTTGCCCTCGATGGCCACCTTCGTGCCCTTCGAGAGGAAGCGCGAGAGCGAATCGGCGCGCTGGCCGAAGAGCACGCAGTCGATGAAGTTCGGGAAGTCCTCCCACTCACCGGTCTGCTGGTTGCGGCGGCGATCGTTCACGGCCACCCCGAAGTTCATCACGCGGGTGCCGTTCGTGGTCATGCGAAGCTGGGGATCACGGGTGAGGTTGCCGGTGATCAGGACGCGGTTGATGCTCATGCGTACACCTCTCTTTCGCAAGGCGACGGGCCTTGCGGGCAGTCACTCGACTACGCTGCCTGTCGAGTGATCATGGACCGCTTGACCGCATCCGTGATGCGCAGGATGCGCTCAAGCTCTTCGATCTGGTCCGGTTCCGCCTGGAACTTGATGAGGGTGTAGTCGCCTTCCTGGAGATGGTCGATCTCATAGGCGAGCTTACGCCGGCCCCACTCGTCCACGTCCTCCACCTTGCCGCCCACACCGGTGATGGCGGCGTCGATGCGCGCCATGGTGGCGGCGCGAGTCTCGTCTGTGAGGGTGGGATCGAGGATGAACAGCAGTTCATAAGCCTTCACAACGTTCACCTCCTCTGGGCTTAGCGGCCCCGGGACAGAAGGAGTGCCCGAGGCAGAAGGTCAAGACGGCCATCCTAGCACAAGGATCGCGCCCCCTTCGTCCATCAGCGGAAATCCGTTCGATGGAAGCGTAGGGGGCGCACCTTGCAAGAATCACCATGCGAGCCAGCCGGGGGCTGGCAGGGGGCCGACCACCATCCAACAAGCCGGCCCCGGAGCGGCGCGTTGCGCTAGATCAGGTGGTCGACGCGCTCGTCGCCGTCCTCGGCGTCCTTCTCGGCGATGGCCTCGTCCACGGCCTGCTTCACCTCGGGAGAGTCGATGGAGGGCACCGCGTCTTGGGAGCGGAGGTCGATGTCGGGCCAGGTCCTCGCCACCTCGGCGGACACCTTGCCGTAGACCTCGCGCTCGCCGGGCTCCGCGTCCGCCTCCGATTCCACGTCGCTCGAGAACTTCACGCTTTCTTCAATTGTGGGCGCGCCGAGCTTCCCCGTGCCGGGCTCGGGCGGGGTCACGATCTCCGTCCAGCGGGTGGTGGCCGCCACGGCCTTGCCGTAGAGGTCCTCCGGCGTGGGCGCGCTCACGGGCGTCTGCGGCACCTCGGCCCTCGGGGCCTCGGACACGGGCCTTGCCGCCACCTCGCGCGCGGGCGGCTCGACGCCGAGCTCGTGCGCCGCCTCGGCGATGTCCGCGTTCACCGCGGCCGCCATCTCCGGCGTGTCCATCTGCGAGACGGCGTCTTGGGTTTGGAGGTCGATGTCGGGCCAGGTCCTCGCCACGTCGCTCGACACCTCGGTGTAGAGCTCGGGGGCCGTGGGGGGCCGCACCCCGTGCTCGTCCGCCTTCTCGGGCTCCTTCGTGGCCCCGTCCGCGGGCCACGCCATGTGGAAGGTGGCATCGGGGGTGGGGCTCACCACATCGGTCCACCTGGTCGTGGCCTTCGTGGCGTCGTCGTAGAGGTCTTCCGGGGTGGGGGGCACCACCGGCTCGCCCACGTACTCGGGCGAGGAGGGCGCCGCCTCGGCGCCGTGCGGTGCGCCAGCGGGCACGCCACCTGCCGCGCGGTCGCTCGCGGGAGGCTCATAGGGGGTGGAGGTGTTCATGGGGCTCTCTCCTTTCCAAGGCTCAGAGCCATACATACCCCGAGGATCCGCCCCCATGCCGCTCCCGTTCGCCTGAGCGGGGCCCGCCCACGCGTCGGGGCCGCCCAAGGGCGCCGAGGGGATGCTCGCCGGCACGGGATCAGAAGGACCGCCCCAAGCCGGCACGTTGAATTGGCGCATCCAAAGCGCCGTCGCGTTGTAGATCAAGAGGTCGAAGGTGACCCCGATGATGCTCCCGACGTAGGCGATGGCGACCACGAGCTGGCCCAACCACGAGATGGCGGAGCTCACCAACCCCACGCTGTTCGAGAGCAGGATCTCGGGGTTTCCCGAGTAGTAGTAGAGCGAGGCCATCTGCGCGAGGGGGCCGGCGAGCGCAAGCGACGTGACGAGCACGACCGCGAGCGTGAGGCAGAGGGTCACCGCCACGCGCAGGAGGAAGATCAGGAAGACCTTCATCAGCCCGCCGAAATCGCGCCCGCACATGTCGAATATCTGCGAGAGGCCGAAGCCCGGCCCCACGTGCTGGTAGATGGCCGAGCGCACCACGGCGACGTTCAGGACGAGCGAGTAGAGCGCGACGCCGAACCACACGAGCCACGCGAGCCACGCGCCCGTGAGGGCCACGATGAATCCGGCGATGGCGCCGCCCACGCACGCCCAGACGAACTCCACCACGAATCCCTTGAAGCCGCCGACGAAGCAGGCGCCGATGTCCACCTTGCGCTGCTTGGGAGCGGAATCGATGCCCCACGCGGTGAGGCGCGCCCAGCCAAGGTAGTAGCCGAGGGTCCAGAAGATGCCCACGATGGGGATGAGCGCCACGAGCGCAAGGACGAGGATCGGCTTGTACCAGCCGCGATCCTGCGTGAGCATGCGCCACGAGCGGGAAAGGTAGCTGCCGTCGAAGAATGCGGTGTCGTGCATGGAATGCTCCTTGGGAAGGCCTCATTGGGCCGCGTGGGCCCATCGGCGCCATTCTAGGACGCCGATGGGCCCACGCCATGCGCGCTCCGGCGGCGGCTAGAGCTTGTCGGCCTCCTCATAGGCGTCGTCGATGAGCTTCGCGGCGATCTCGTCCGCGCGGTCCTCGATGCGCTCCACCTTGAGGGCGGCCTCGTCCTCGATCTTCGCCACCTTGCGGCGGGCGTAGTCCTCCACCGCGGCGGCCTCGCGGACCTTGCGGTCGATCACGTTCTCGATGTGCTCCTCGCGAATGCCCTCGCGGTGCAGCTCGCGCGCCTCCACGCGATCGTCGTGGGCGAGCTCGCGCTCCTCGCGGCGCACCTCGCGCTCGTCGTGGCGCTCGACCTTGCGATCCTCGCGCTCGCCCTTGCGCTCGGCGCGGGCCTCCTCGCGCTCATCCTTGCGCTCGGCGCGGGCCTCCTCGCGCTCCTGCGCGTGCTCCACATGGGCGAGCTTGCGCTCATCGCGCAGGACCTCGCGCTCCTCATGGCGCTCCTCGCGTCGCTCTTCGTGGGCGAGATGCCGCGGGCTTTCCTCGATGCTCATGGTGGTTCCCTTCGCTTGGCGGCCCGCGGCGAACGCGAGCCCGGTGTCTCCATGCGAAGGTTTATCCCCCGTGGGCAGCGCGCTCTATCTTTACTTCCCCTCGCCGCAGGCCCGAGAGCCGAGGCCTATGCCTCCGTGATCTCTGGGATCTCCGGGATCTCGCGCGGGTCGGGCTCCCACACGTAGCCCTCGTCGCCCCCGCCCATCTCGGAGATGATCTTCTCCACGGGCGCGATGTAGTACGTGGCCTTGCCGGTGACGCACACCGTGCCGTCGGCCGTCTCGATCGTGCCCTCGCCCTCGAAGAGGCGCCGCGAGTCGCGCGTGATGTGCGCGTGGCAGTAGAGCGGCTCGCCGAGCGGCGTCGGCTTGCGGTAGCGGGTCTCGAGCTTCACCGTCACGCCCCAGAACCCGGGATGGTCCACCAGGTACGCGCGGCCCACCGTCTCGTCGATGATCGCCGAGGCGATGCCGCCGTGGAGCCGCCCTTGATAGGACTGGTGCTCCTCGCGCCCCTCGAAGATGCAGATGAGCTCGTGCTTCTCGTGGTCTTCCACGAACTGCGCCTTCAAGCCGGCGACGTTCTCCGTGCCGCACACGAAGCACATGTCGTTCACGCATTGGTTGTTCAGATGGTCGTGGGCGTGCTCGGGCATGGCGCTCCCCCTTCGCGCGAGATGTACCACTCCCACTCTAGCGCGGGGGCGCGTCCGCCTCGTCCGCCGCATCCTCCGAGGACGGCTTCTGGGCGGGATCGTCCGATGCCGCGCCCGCCCCCACGCCGGCCGTCGCGGGGCTCGCGTCCCCTTGGGCCTGGCCCGCGCCTTCTGCCGCCTGGCCCGCGCCTTCTGCCGCCTGGCCCGCACCTTCAGCCGCGCTACCCGCGCCTTCTGCCGCGCTGCCCGCGCCTTCTGCCGTGTGGCCCGCGCCTTCGGCCGCATGCTCGACCCCGGACCCCACGGCCTCCATGGTGCGCCCCACGCTCGCCACGACGTCCGCCACGTCACGCACGACCGGCGTGGCGGCCACGATGCGCTTCACGGGCTTCACCACGATGGGCGAGAGGTCCACGGCCTGCGGCGAGAGCCAGTCGTACCTCCTCGAGAGCCACCAGAGTCCCATGCCGATGACGACGCAGATGAAGCACGCCGTCTCCTTCACCATGCCCGCGTGCACGCACACGTAGTAGGCGAACGACCCCGCCACGGCGCAGAGCGCGTAGAAGTTGCCGCGGCGGAAGATCTTCGGCACCTCGCCGAGCACCATGTCGCGGAGCATGCCGCCGCCCACGGCCGTCATCGTGCCGAGCATCACGCTCGCGAAGATGGAGAGCGAGTAGAGCACGGCCTTCTCGGTGCCGGACGCCGCGAAGAGCACCACCGAGAGGATGTCCACCCAAGGCAGCAGCTTCTCGAGCTTCAGCACGAGGCCGCTGAAGAAGAACACGACGAGCGTGGCGAGGAGGCAGAGCGGGATCGCGATCGGCGAGGTGATCATGTAGACGCCGCCACGCTGCAGGATCATGTCGCGGATGAGGCCGCCGCCGAGGCCGCACATGATCCCCAGCGCCACCGAGCCGAGCAAATCGAGCTTGTGCTCCTTCGCCGAGAGCGAGCCGAACGCGGCGCCCACGATGATGGCGGCGATGTCGAGCCAAGCCGGCATCACGAGGTCGGTGTTCGTAGGCTCCATGGTGGTGAAGATGTGTTTTAGCAGCTCTTCCATGGCCACTCCCGCGCTCTCTTGGGGATTTGGGGTCTTCGTGCTGAGAGTAGGGTATACTCGTTCAGCGCTAAGGAGAGTTGTCCGAGTGGTCGAAGGAGCACGACTGGAAATCGTGTAGGCGCCTCAAGCGTCTCCAGGGTTCAAATCCCTGACTCTCCGCCAGCCAATTTCGCGGCGTCCCCGGCCGGGGGCGCCGCGTGCTCCCTCCGGAGGGGTGGCAGAGCGGTTGAATGCGGCGGTCTCGAAAACCGTTTGGCGCTTTTCGCGTCACGGGGGTTCGAATCCCCCCTCCTCCGCCAGAAACAACAAGCCGGCCTTTTGGCCGGCTTTTTGTTTCTCGCGGAGGAGGGGGGATTCGAACCCGCGAGGGCTTGACGAGCCCTTGTGGCTCGTCAAGGAGTGGAGGGCCGAAGGCCCGGAGCTCAGCGGAAATGCGAAGCATTTCCGCGTCGAATCCCCCCTCCTCCGCCCTCTAAAGAATCCCAGCCGCAGGCTGGGCACTGATTTAGCCGAAAGCCACTCATGAATCCTTGCCACGAGCTAAAAGCGCATTTCCGCGTCGACTGTGCGCGCAGCTTAAGAGCCTAAATATGTTCGCTGCGCGCTCTGAACGATCCACTGGATCGTTCAGCCCCCTCCTCCGCCCTCCACAGAATCCCAGCCGCAGGCTGGGCGCTGATTTGGCCGAAGACCCTCCATGAATCCTTGCCGCGAACCCGAGAGGGCGCGAGAAGCCCTTGTGGCGGATCAAGGCTCGCGCCTTGATCCGCTTTCTCGCCCTCCGCATAGACGGCGGTCCAGACGGCCGAAGATCACGGCCATCTGGAACCTTGCTATGCGGGTCAACAAATCTGGCGCGGGCTTGTGTTACGCGAGCTTGGCGACGCGGCCTCGCCTCACGTTGTCCTTCTTGCGCTCGTTCGTGTCGAGGATGCGCTTTCTCAGGCGGATGCTCTCGGGGGTGATCTCCACGAGCTCGTCGTCAGCGATGTACTCGAGGGCCTCCTCGAGCGTGAAGGTGCGTGGCGGGGTGAGCTGCACGGCGATGTCGGCCGTGGAGGAGCGCTGGTTGCCGAGGTTCTTCGTGCGCGCGACGTTCACGGTCATGTCGCCCGCGCGCGAGCGCTCGCCCACGATCATCCCCTCGTAGCACTCGTCGCCGGGGCCCACGAAGAGCTGGCCGCGCTCCTGCAGCGTGCCGAGCGCGTAGGCCACCGCCTTCTCCGTGGCCATGGAGATCATCGCGCCGTTCGAGCGCTTCTCGAAATCGCCCGCGTAGGGGCCGTATTCGAGGAACGTGTGGTAGAAGACGCCCTCGCCGTGGCTCGCGTTCAAGATGCGGTTCTTGAGGCCGAGGATGCCGCGGGTGGGGATGGAAAACTCGAGGTGGCACGTGGTGCCGTTCGAGGCCATGGACACGAGCTGGCCGCCCGCGCCGCCGAGGATCTCGATCATCTTGCCCGAGACGTCGTCCGGGCACTCGATGACGGCCTGCTCGATGGGCTCGAGGCGCTCGCCGTGCTCGCCCTTCGCGAAGAGCACGCGCGGCCGGGCCACCTGGAACTCGAAGCCCTCGCGGCGAAGCGTCTCCATGAGCACGGAGAGGTGGAGGATGCCGCGGCCCTTGACCTCGATGCCGCCGACGCCACCACCCGCCGCCTCGCCCGCGACCTCGCTGATCTCCATCGTCACGTTGTTCTCGGCCTCGCGAAGGAGCCGATCGCGCAGCTGCCGGCCGCCCACGATCGAGCCCTCGCGCCCCACGAGCGGCGAGGTGGAGGCCTCGAAGATCACGGCCATGGTGGGAGGGTCGATGCGGATGGGGGCGAGCTCCTGCGGGGCCTCGGAGCTCGTGAGCACGTCGCCGATGTCGACGCCGTCGATGCCCACGACGGCGCAGATGTCACCCGCGGCCACCTCGCTCGCGTCTTGGCGTCCGAGGTAGTCGAAGGTGGAGAGCTGCTTCACGGTGGCGCTCTCGCGCTCGCCGTCGTTCTTCAAGACGAGCACGCCCTCGCCCGCGTGGACGGTGCCGGAAAACACGCGCCCGATGCCGATGCGGCCCACGTAGCTCGAGTGGTCCACCGTCATCACCTGCATCGCGAGCGGCGCCGCAGGGTCGGCGTCGGGCGCGGGCAGCCACTCGATGATGGTGTCGAGGAGCGGCAGCATGTCCATGTTGCCGTCGCCCGGCTCGAGGCGCGCGTAGCCGCGCGCGGCCGAGGTGTAGACCACGTGCTCGAGCGCGAACTCGAGCTGCTCGTCGCTCGCGCCGAGGTCCATCATGAGGTCGAGCGAATCGTTCACCGCGCGCTCGGGGTCGGCACCGTCGCGGTCGATCTTGTTCACCACGAGGAGCACCTGGAGGCCCGCGTCTATGGCGTGGCGGAGCACGAAGCGCGTCTGCGGCATGGGGCCCTCGTAGGCGTCCACCAAAAGGAGCGCGGAATCCGCCATCTTGAGCACGCGCTCCACCTCGCCGCCGAAGTCGGCGTGGCCCGGCGTGTCGATGACGTTGATCTTCACGCCGGAGTAGGTGATGGAGATGTTCTTCGCGAGGATGGTGATGCCGCGCTCGCGTTCCTGGTCGTTCGAATCGAGCACGCGCTCCGTCACCTGCTGGTTCTCGCGATAGGCGCCGGTTGCGCGAAGCAGCTGGTCCACGAGCGTGGTCTTGCCGTGGTCCACATGCGCGATGATGGCGACGTTCCTAAGCTGCTCCTGAAGCACCTGGCCTCCCCTCGTTTGCCCTCGGGAATGGTAGTGGATGGAGGCGCCGCGCGGGCAGGCGAGCGTGGCGAAACGGTGATGCGCGAGCTAGAGGAGCGGTTCGACCTCGCCCGCGGGAAGGGGATCGGTGAAGGAGAAGCCGTCGCCGGCGCCCAAGCCCGAGACGAGCTGGTAGGAGCTCCACGCCGCCGGCGCGCCCTTCTCGCCGAACTCGCAGATGAGGGCGTCGTGGTAGCCGGCCGAGAGCCCGGAGGCGGCACTCGGGGCGTCCTCGGCTGCCTCGCGCGCGGCGACGGCGCCGAGGTAGCAGATGGCCCAAGCCTCCGGCTCGCCAAGCGCCTCGCGATCCACGGTGCCCGCGGCGAGGCCCTCCACCCAGCTCCGCGCCCACTCGAGGCCCTCTTCCGCGGGCGCGTCCTCGGAGGCGAAGGTGAGGCGCTCGTCGGCGCCGTCTACCACGCTCGCCACCACGCCGAGCTCGCCCTTCTCCGCAAGCGCGTCGAGGGCCTCCCCGATGAGGGTGGTCGCGAGCTCGTCCAGCCGCGCGCTCACCTGTCCCCGCTTCGCCATGGCGCCTCCTTCGCTCGCGTCCCATCGCGCTTGAGGGTAGCCCAAAGCCCCGGGCCGCCCCGCCACGACCTCACCTCACGCAGCCAAAGCGCGACCCCCGCGGGGCGCGTGGCCGCCGCGGGGGTCGCGTTTGGCTCATGGACGCGATCGCGTGAGCGCTAGTACATGCCGTGCCAGACGGGATCTTCCTCTTGATAGCCAAGGCTCACGAGGTAGTCGATCTCCTCTCTGTCCGTGGAGCAGTGGTGCGCGGCGGGACCATCCACGGCGTAGGGGTTGTAGAGGCGAATCATCGGCTTCGCGCCCGCCGCGTCCGAATAGAACGCGGGCTGTCCCTCGAATTCGAGCTGCCACCCGAGATCCGAGAGCTCCTGGACCTCCGACCACTTGCTGGTATAGAGGTGCTCGGTGCTGTAGGGGTTGAAGAGGCGGTAGACGGGCACCTCGGACCACGCGGGCACGGAGAGCGGGTTCTTCGCCGTCTCATCGGTCCACCCGCGGCCCACGAGATCTTTGTATTCGGTGCTGCTCGTCGTGAAGAGGTGCTCGCCGCTCCACTGGTTGTAGAGACGGAACTGCTCCCTGGGCGAACCTTCGGGGTTATTCGGGTCGAAGCCCTCCGGCACCTCGCCCACGTTCACCGCGAAACCGGAGATCGACTGGGCGTGCGTGGCCGTCGCGGCGCGGGCCACGATGAACTCGCAGGTGCCCTGGCGCAGTGCGGTGATGGTCACCTCGTTGCCCGCCACCTCGGCATACGCGATGTCGTGGTCGTTGGAGATGGCGATGATCGCGCCGTCACCCTCGCCGCCAACCGAGATGGTGGTGGGCCTGCTGCCGGGGATGAGCTCGAGCTTCAGGCTTTCGAGCTCCACCGAGGACTCGGGCTTGTTGAGCGAAGTGCCGCCCTTCGCCTTGGAGTAGTTGAACGACGACATCGCCGCGTCGAGCGTGGCCTTCGTGTGGTCCACGTGCTTTTGCGTGGCGTCGGCGTTACCGAGCTCCTTCTGGCCGTGCGCGACGGAGCGCTCGAGGACGCTCATCACCTCAGGGGTCACCCAGTCGACGTTGGCCGGCACGTCCTTGCCGTCCTCGGAGCTCGCGGCGGTGCTCATGAGGTTGTTCGCGGCGAGGAGGGTCTCGCCGAGTTCCCTCTTCTCGACCACGACTTCCGGCTCCGTTGGCGTCGTGGGAGTGTCGGATCCGCCAGAGCCACCCGAACCACCAGAACCACCAGAACCACCAGAGCCGCCGGATCCGCCGGGCGTCGAAGGCGATTGCGCCAACGGCTTATAGGTGCCGGTGAGCACGGTGTAGTTGTCGTTGTGTGGCGTGTAGGTCCAGCCATAGGACTTGCCGGCCACGACGCTCTCGTTCGGCGTGTCCCACTCCACCGTGCCATTGAGCTTTTCGCTGCCGATGCCCGCGAACGTGCTTGCGCTGAGGTGGTAATCGGAGAGCTTCGGGCCGCTCCCGGTGACCGTGGGATAGCCGATGGGCGTGGCCTTGTTGATCACGATTTGGCCGGAGGTCTCGGACCCTTCGTACTGGTGGCCGTCCGGGAGGGTCACCACGACCTTGTAGTCCCATGTGCCCGCGTTCGTGGGCGGCGTATGCTGGAAGCCATTGTTGTCCTTGAGGTCGTACGTCACCTCATAGCTCGCCTCGCTCACGTTTGGCACGAGCGTCACCGTCACGGAATGCGGCTTGGTGTTGTAGTCGCCCGTCTTGCCCGTGACGTCGGCCTGCACCGCGTCCTTCGAGGTGATGTGCACCTTCGCGACCCCCGTGGTCGTGGTGTAGTTGGTCACATCGACGGGATGGAAGGTGAAGCGGTACTCGACCGCTTGGCCAGAGGCGCCGCTGATTGCCTGATCCCCGTTCTCCCAGTTCGCATAGCCGGCCACGCTGTTGCCGTTGTGGGGATTCTTGCCGGCGATGTTGAGCACGATGTTGTTGAGCGGCGTACCCGCCTTGCCCGAGCCGGCCACGATTTCGGCGTCGAACACCGGGGTGGCCTTCGTCACCTTGTAGAGGCTCGAGGTTGAGACGGTGTAGTTCGAATTGCTCGACTTGGCGGTGATCGCGTAGCCGTTGGTGTTCACGGCCGCGCCGGGATCGGTCGCCTTGCTCGAGAGGTTCACCGCGCTCACGTTGTCCCCGTGTGCCACTCCTTCGATGATGAGGACGCTCGAGGGCAGCGTCCCGGTTTCGCCGTATACCTTCGACTTATCGAGGCTGAACGTGAGCGGCTTCGGGGTGATGGTGAGCGTGGCCGTTGCGTAGCCGGGCGCGTAGTCCTTCGTGGCCGCGGTCTTCACCACCACGTCATAGACGCCCACATCCTTGGGCTCAGTGGGCAGGCCGTTGTAGGTGATGGTCATCGTGCCGTCGGAAGTCACCTTGGGCGTGACCTTCTTCGCGGTGCCGTCGTACACGAAGCTTTCGCTGGCAACGCTGAGGCCAGCGGGCGTGCCGTCGCGACCGACCCACGTGACCGTCGCGGACGACTCATACGGTACGTAGTAGTCCTTGTCGTTGCCCTTAGGCACGAACCGATACCTCTGGACGGACGTGGTGCTCTTCCCGCTCACGGGACTCATGGAGAACGTGGGGTCGACCCACTCGAAATCACCCTCGACCTCGATGCTTCGATCCCACATGTTCGCCATCCTGCCCGTGGGAGGATGCTCATTAAGCGTTTCCCCTGCTTGGAACTGCGATATCTTCACCGGGTCTCCGATGACGGAGAGCGTCGATGGCAGCACCTCGACCTGGAGCGTGGGGAGGGAGCCAGTGATGTTGTACTTATGGCTATCCACGAGATTGTAATTCCCGCTAATGGATTTCCTCTCCAGCGTGGGAGCGGTGAGGCCGAGCTCCCCGAGGGTCATCTTTCCCAAGGTGGTATCCACCTGCTCGCGGGAATAGTTGACGCTCGCACCGTAGTTTCGCGTGTGCTTGACTACGGGGTCGAGAATCTTGAGCTCGTCCATTATGAGGTTGAGCTTGATCTTGATCGGGTCCAGCGAAAGTCGCACGAAGAAGATTTCGCCGTCCTTCTCCAGAGGCTTGGAGGGACGCCCTGCCGGATTAAGCTTCACCGTGATGGTGGCATGATCCTTGGGCGCGACCGAACCCTTATCCGTCTTTATCGTGAAGAAGGTGCCGGACGTGATAGGGGTGATCTGGATGTACTCCTCCGTGTTGTTGGTGATGGTGAAGGTCTTTTCCGGCTGCTGGTCAAACTCGTCGTACTTCACATCGCCGAAGTTCACCTCGCCGGTACTCGCCTCGACCTTCCCCGCCTCCATGGGGTAGGCGGTGTGCTCGCGAGAAGCGTTCGTCTGTGCCTCGGCGAGGGTGGGCGCTTGGATGGCGGCGAAGGCGCCGAGGCCCACGAGGGCGGCCGCGAAGGCCGCCGCAAGGACTTTCTTCATGCGTTTCAAGATGGCTCCTCTCGGGGAGTGCCATGGGGCGTGGACAGGCAACGAGCGCTGCGGAAACTTCGCCCACCCCGCAGTCGCTCGCGTGCCGAAGCGCTTCCAGACCCCAGCGCGCGGTTTTTAGATAAGGGGAAGTGTACGTGGCGTGAACGACGACCGGCAAGTGGCATTCAAAAACCGATCACCGGAGTACACAAACACATCACGGAGCGCCCGCGCACGACGCCGCACGGCCGTGCTATGGGCACGCGGGCCAGCGCGAAGCGTCATCTGGCTTCGCGCTCCACGGGATCGCGACAGAAAGATGGCACGGAGCCGCGGGATTGCGCGCGACGGGTATGCTTGTGGCAACAGGCGAGACCCGCTCCTGTGTCGTCATGAAGTCAGCGGGCGACGCTTCTATTTGCGGGGCCGAGCGGCAACTCGGCCCCGGCGCCTTTTAGCGGGTGGTTTCCGATGTCTTCGTCTCCTGCCCACGAAATCATAGAGCTCGAGGGCAAACGCGGCAATCGTCGCGATCTGATCACTATGGCGTTCTTGCTTATCCAGTTTCATGTAGCATGGCTAAGCTACTTCACCATATTCCATTTCATCGCGGCGCCACGAGGTGGATTTCTGCGTGGGCGATTCGCTCTTTTCTGAGGGGCTCGGGCTTTACCAGGTGGCGTGGGACGTGAGCGAGCCGACGGTGCTCCGGCGAGAATGCCGCGCGCTCTGGGAGGCCATGGCCGAGACCGGCGCCCGGCAATCGACGCTCATCGTCGGCCAGGGCGCCGAACAGGACATCGAGCGCGACGGCATGCGCATCTACTGCCTCCCCGCGTGGCGCTGGCTCCTCGGGTGAGCGCCAACTGGCCTCACCCAGCGCAGGGCGTGACGGTTCGCCTGCAATGAGGTCTCGCACACGGGTATCATAATTTTGATATTTTGTCGACAGACGGGGAGCATGCCATGAACATCCGTCCCATATCCGATCTTCGCAATCACTTCCCCGACGTCGAGCGGGAGGTGCGGCAAACCGGGCCCGTCTTCCTCACCAAGAACGGCTACGGGACGATGGTCATCATGAGCATCGACCAGTTCGACCACCTCAACGGGACCGTGGAATCAGCGCTTGATGTGGCGGATGCGCAAGCGGCCTCCACGGACCTTCGCCTCGCCCACAGCGAGGTCTTCGATGCGGTGCGGAAGGGCCTTGGCCATGCCTGATGGGCCCTACGAGCTTCGCTACCTGCCCCTTTTCCTCTCTGACTTGGAAGACGCGGTCCACTACGTCGCGAAGGTGCTCGGAAACCCCGCCGCGGCCGAAAGGCTCGTCGACACTCTCGAGCAGAAGCTGCTCGCCTATCGCGAGAACCCGTTCGCCGCGCCAGCGTATCGCTCGGCATCAGGGCGCCCACACGCCTATCGATGGTTCGGGGTGGGCAACTACATGGCCTTCTTCGTCGTCCTCGACCACACCATCGAGGTCCGACGCTTCCTCTACGGCGCCCGAGACCTCACGCGCCTCGCGCCGTAGGGTGCGAGGCGCCTCGCGCGGCATGAGGCCAGATGGCACGCCGCATACGGTCCCGGGCGTGCGGCCGTTGAACACTTTTGCCCGATCGGGCCAAAGTGTTCAGTAAACACTTTTGCCCGATCGGGCCAAAGTGTTCAACGCGATGGTTCACCGAGTCCAAACAAGACAAAAGGGACGGTTCTTTTGTCTTGCGCGGTGTGGCGCGAAGCGGCGCGCGGCAAGCGGGTTCTCGCGGCGCCTTTCCTGAATCATCTGGCCCCGCGCTACGCGAGGCCAGATGACACGTTCGGTTCGGCAGGGGGGTCTACTTATCCGTCTTCTCCGGCAGGGAGGAGGCGTAGAACTTCTCGCCTTCGCCTTCCCAGCCGTCGGTGATACGCGGGAGGTATTCGTCTGAGTAGTCCGTGGTCCAGTGGTGGGTGCCCTCGGTGACGTAGTGGTTGAAGAGCTGGTATATGGGGTAGGCAGCGCTCTTCGCCCTCGTTGCATCGACGCTGTAGAAGGCGGGCTCGCCCTTGAAGTCCCATCGCCAGCCGTGGTTGTCGACGAGGTCTTTAGCCTCACCGTAGCCCTTCGTGTAGTAGTGGTCGAAGTTATAGGGGTTGTAGAGACGATAGACCGGCTCGCCCGACTTGGGCGCATACCAGCCAATGTGCTCGAAGATCCACCCTGCTTTCTCGAGGTCCTTGCATTCCTCCTCGTCTGCGGTGAAGAGGTGGGCGCCCGACCACTTGTTGTAGTAGCGGTGGACCGCCACCTCGTTCGCGTGCGGGTCTGTGGTGGGGGCGGTGAAACGCACGGTGTGCGTGGCGGTGGAGCCGTCGGCGCAGGTGATGGCGAGCTGGAAGCTCGCGTTTGCGAGTTCGCTTGCCGTGTGGCCAGTGGCGGCCTGCGTGCGCACGGCCTTGGCGAGCGCCTCGTTCACGCACCTCTCGCAGAAGGCCTCGATGTCGCGCGAGCTCGCGCCGGTGAGGGTGATCGAGATCTGCGCGTTGCCCACGAGCTGGACGGTTTCGGCCTTCGAGCTCTGAAGCGCGGTGACGATGCCCTTCACGGGGCCGTCGGAGACCTTCTCCACCGGCGCCTCCTCGTCGGCGATGGCCACCGTCCACGTGACGTCGCCGGAGTCCTCGTCGGAGCCGCTGCTCGTGCTCGGCGCGGCGCTCACCTCGGCCACCGTGCCTGAGGCTTTGTTGATGTCCTCGATCGTGCTCGGGGCCACGACCTCCTCGCGCATCTGCCCGGCATCGCTCTCCTCGCCCTTCGGCGGCTCGGGGGTGCTAGTGCCACCGGGCGTGGGCGTTGTGCTCGAACCGGTGCCACCGGAGCCGGAGCCGCTCGAGCCGGAGCTGGAGCCGCTCGAGCCCCCGCTCGACGAGCCGCCACCGGAGCCGCCGGGCGTCGTGCCACCGGGCGTGGTTGCCGCCTCCACATGCACCTCGACGGTCGTCGACCCGCTCTCGTGGTTTTGGTCGGCCGGGCACGTGATGGTGATCGTGGCATCGCCCGCCGCGATCGGCGTCACCGTGACGCTACTCGTACCCTGCGCCTTCACCGTGGCCACCCCGGTCGCGCTGCTCTTCGCTGCAAGCTGCGTACTCGCGCCCGAAACCGTGATCGTGCCGGACGCGCCCACCTTGAGGTTCCCCGTCCACCCCTTCGTGGCCGTGAGCGTGGTCTTGGCAGGCGTGATCTCGAAGCTGATGACCCGCTCCCCGGTGTAGCCATTCGCACCCCGTGCGTAGATGTAGCCGGTGCCCGCGTTGGTGTTTTCCGCGTAGCTCAGCGTGTAGTCGGCCGATTTCTGCAGCTCGTGGCCGTTCAGCCAGATCTCCGGCGTCGGGTTGATCGCATGGCCCGTATAGGGATAGGAGGGCTGCACGTCGAAGACGAGCGCGCCCGAGATGTCGCCCTTCTTCGCCTGATCCGTGTTCTCCTCGATCTTCACCTGACAGGTGGCGCTCTTGCCTCCCACCTCGGCCGTCACGCTCGTGTTTCCGGGTTTCGACGCCGTGAGCTTGCCGGTCGAATCGATCGTCGCGATGCCATCACCCGAGATCTTCCACGTCACGTCCTGCTCGATCGCGTTTGCGGGCGTGATCTTCGCGGTGAGCTGCCTCGTGTCTCCGGCTTTCATGGTCACGGTGCTTGGCTCGATGTCCACCTGCGACACGTGCACCGTCTGGCCGCCCACCACCACCGCGAGCTTCGCCTCAGCGCCGGAGTAGTTCCCCCACGGCGACACGTTCAGCGTGATGATCGCGGTGCCTTCGCTCTTCGCGTTCACTGTGAGCCGGCTCGTGGGGTATGCCTCCGCGAGGCTCACCTCCGCGACATTCGGGCTGGTGTTGCTCACGTCCACAATGGGCAAGCTGTTGGTGCCCTTGTACGTCACATCGATCGTCCTCGAATCGCCAGCGTTGAGGTCCAGCTGCGTTGCGCCAAGGTTGAGCGTGGCCTTCGCCGGAAGGATCACGTAGCTGCGATGGGTCTCGCCGGTGTAGCCGCCCATGCCCTTCGCGTAGACGTACGCCGTGCCCGCACGGTCGAAGAACGACCAGGAATAGGTGAAGTCCTTGCCCTCCTGCAGCTTCGTTTCCCCAAGCGTCACCTCCGGCTTGGGCTTCACGCCGCCGGGCTTGTATTCCTGATCTGGAACCGCGGCGATCGTCGCGTTCGAGAGGTCTCGATTCGGATCGCGCACCTTCACCGTGATCTTGATCGTTTGACCGGGCTTGTAATTTCCTTCTGGGTCGATCCCGAGCGTGACGGTCGTCTCGCCCTCGCCCTTCGGCTCGATGTGAATCGTGTTGTAGACGACCTTGATGAGGTTTTGGTACTCGGAGACGACCTTGGCCTCCGCTACGCCCGGGTCCTCGCTCTTGACCGTGAATTTCATGGTGGGCGAGCAGAAGATGTGCTCGTCGTACGGATCGCCGCCGCCCACGAGCTCGATCTTCTCGTGGTGCACCTGCGAATCGAGGTTCATGGAGCCTTTGGCTTGCGCGATGTCGAACGTGAGGGTGCGCGTTCCCGTGTAGACGCCGATGCCCGTGATGGTGACCGTGGCCGGCGACCCATGCGTCGCGTCTTTGTTGTTCTCATAGGAGAGCGTGTAGTCCTCGTCGAGGATGAGGAGCTCGTTCTGCTGCTTGACGGTCGGCTGGGGTTCAAAGTACACGTTGTTGAACGTGTACTCCTTGGGCATGTTCTCGATGATGATGTCCGTGTTGTCCTCGCCAAGTGAGATGCGCTCATCGTTGGCAATCCAGATCTCGAAGTGCGTGTCCACGTAGCCGCGATAGTCGTTGATGCCCTTCACGCTCACCGTGGCGATGCCGGGCTTGAGGTTCTTTGAGTAGGCGACCTCGTAGTCCGTGTCTTGCGTGAGTCGCTGGCCGTTGACAGTGACGGTGACCGGGGGACGGATGTACTCATGCTCGTAATGCACCCTAGGCTCAACGTCGACATGCACGTCGGCCTCGGTGATGAAATGGTCTTCTGCAACGACGTGTTCGCCCACCATCGCGGCTCTGAGTGCCTTCTCCGCGTCGATTGCGCCCGCACTCCCCGTCACGCCCGCACGGACCGCATGGTTTCCGGTGGAAGGAATCTCGTTCACGTTTGTGGTGATGTACTGTATGCACTCCTCGGGCGTGAGGCCGTCTACCTCGGCAAACATGGTTGCCGCGATGCCCGCGACGAGCGGCGACGCCATCGACGTGCCGTTCAGCATCGCGTAGCCACCGTCGTTGTACGTGGAGTAGATTTCCTCGCCCGGCGCGGAGATGTCCTTGGCCTCGTTGTAGTCTGACCAGTACATATCGTCGCCGCTCTTCGAGAGCGCGGTGACAGAGAGGCACGCCTCGTAATCAGAGGGATAGGACGCGATGGTGTAGGGCCTGCCGAGGCTGTCGCCGTTGCCGCCGGCACACACCGTGAGCACCTTGTAGTCATCCCTGAAGTGGTTGATCTTCTCCTCGAGCGCCTTGTCGTCGGCGCCCTGGGTGCCGTAACCGCCGACGCTCATGTTGATGACCTTGAGGTCGGTGAGCTTTTCGTCCTTGATGCATTGATCGAGGTAGTCGTAGGCGGCCACCATCTTCGAGGTGGACGTGGAGCCACTGCCGTTGCTGTCGAAGACCTTGATGGGAAGCACCTTGGCGTTGTAGCTCGTGCCTGCGCCGCCCACGGCGTTGTCCGCGACGCCCGCGATGATGCCCGCGACGTGCGTGCCATGGCCGTGGACGTCGGTGATCTTCCCCGGCGTGGGGTTTGTGGGGTTGTAGTACACGTCCGTCATGAGGTCGGTGACGATGTTGCCCTTGAGGTCCGGGTGGTCCGCATAGCAGCCCGTGTCGATCGTTGCGACCGTCACCCTGTGGTTCGCGCGGCCGATGTCCCATGCCGCGCTCACGTTCGCGCCGGCGTAGCTCGTGGTCGTTTTGTAGGGATACAGGTGGTAAAGCTTGTCGTTCGCGTTCGCCGGGTCGTTCGTGACGTATTGCACGCTCGCGTTGGCGTCGCTCGTCGCGGCGTTAGCGTCCACGTCCACGCCCGCTGCCGCGGCTTCCTCGGCCGTGAGCGGGGTCTCCACGTCCTCGAGCAGGTGGTAGACGAAGTTCGGCTGGGCCTCGAGGCCCGATTCTTCGAGCTCGGCCATCGCGGCGTCCGTGGCATCGACGTCGGAAAGCGAGATCTTCGCCGTCGTCTCGTCGCCGGCGTCCGCGACGATCTGCACGTCCTTCACGGTGGCGCCCGCGAGTGTGCTCCCCTCTTCGGGAAGGGCCTCGCCGGGGTCGGCCGTGACGATCACGTCGCCCACGATCTTCTCGTCCACGACGAGGTTGCCCTCGCCGTCGTAGTACGAGCCGTCGGCGTTCACGCCCGCCACGTTCGTGGCCGCAGAGCTCGCGCTTTCCGCGGAATCCGCCACCGTAGCAGACGCGTTCGGGGCGCTCGGCACCGCTGCGGGAGCGTCCGTGAGCGCGGAGTTCGGGTTCGTGGAAGTCGGCGCGAGGAGTGCGCCGTCAGGGTGCGCCACCAGCACCACGCCCAGCGTGAGCGCGGTAATCGCCGCGCAGGCAGCCGATACGAGCGCGGCTCGCCGCTGGGGGTGCCGAGGCTTCAGGTGCCGCGAGAACATGGGACTCCTTTCGTCGCCCACTCAGTGGAGGAGCATGGGAAGAGCGTACGTCCCGCGCCCGAGAATGGGCGTGCGATCGAGCGCGGGGGAGCGCGGGTGTCGCCTAAGGCAGCACGAACGCGCGGGGAGCAGCGCTGGGAGCGGAAGCACTCCGCTCCCAGCGCCGCTCAAGATCGAGTCTTTACTTCTTCGCCGACGGCAGGGAAGACGCGTAGAACTTCACGTTCTCGCCGATCCAGCCCAAATCCGTGTTGTCTTTGTACTCCTTGTACTCGGTCGTCCACATGTGCGTGCCGACCTTCTCGTAGGGGTTGTAGAGCTGGTAGATGGGGTAGGCCTTAGTCGCCGCGTTCGTCGGGGTGACGGTGTAGAAGAGCGGCTTACCGTCCTCGTCCCACTGCCAGCCTGCTTTCAGGAGCTTCTGCGCCTCGTCGTCGTAGTCCATCGTGTAGTAATGGTCCCCACTCCAATGGTTGTAGAGCCGATAGACCGGCTTGCCGGCACTCGGATCAGTGGGCGAGTACCAGGCGATGTCCTCCTGTAACCAGCCATGGATCGGAAGATCGTCGTACTCCTGCTTGTTCGTGGTGAAGAGGTGCTCGCCACTCCAATGGTTGTAGAGGCGGTAGACCGGGATCTCCTGCACGGGCGTCGTCGAACCGGGCGCGGTGAAGCGCACGGTGTGCGTGGCGGTGGAGCCGTCGGCGCAGGTGATGGTGAGCTGGAAGCTCGTGTTCGCGAGGTCGCCCGCGTCCTTGGTGGTCGTGGCCTGCGTGCGCACGCCGTGCGCAAGCGCCCAGTCGACGCACTTCTGGCAGAACTCCTCGATTTGCCTCGCGGAGGCGCTCGACAGCGTGATCGAGATCTGCGCGTTGCCCACGAGCTGGGCGGTTTCCGCCTTCGTGTTCTTGACGAGTGCGGTCACGATGCCCTTCACGGGGCCGTCGGAGACCTCCTTCACCGGCGCCTCCTCATCGGCGATGGCCACCGTCCAGGTGACGTCGCTCGACGCCGTCTCGGAGCTGCCGCTCGCCACGGGCTCGGCCGTCACCTCAGCCACCGTGCCGGAGGCCTTGTTGACGTCCTCGACCGTGCTCGGCGCAACGACCTCCTCCTGCACCTGCTTGGCCTCGGTCTCCTCGGTCTCGGTGCCAGTGCCGCCACCGGCACCGCCGCCAGAGCCACCGGTGCCACCACCAGTGCCACCACCGGTGCTGCCACCGCTCGGCCCGCTCGGCAGGGCGCCGCCACCGCCCGCAGGAGGCGTGGGCGAGGACTTCTTGCTCACCGTGATCGGGATCTCAATCGAGCCAGGTTCGTAGTTGTTGTTCCCCGCCACGTTGACCGTGAGCGAGGCGCTCCCCGGCGCCTTCGCGGTGATCTTGAGCGAGGCCGTGCTCGGATACGCCCCGCCCTCAGCGACGGGATCGTTTCCGCTCAGCTCGCAGTCCACGAGGCTCTGGGTAGTGTTCGTCACCGTAATCGCGCCGGTCACGTTCGAGAGCTTGATCGTTTTCGACTCGCCCTCGGTGAGGGACGTGATCGTTTCCGCGGAAAGCGGGTTATCGCCCTTGTTGATCGTGAAGGAGACGTCGATGGGCTCCTTTCCGCCGCCCTCCCACGAGGTGTAGAAACCATCCGTGTCGAGCGTGGCGGTCACCGTGTAGGTGCCCACGTTCACGGCGGTGGCGTTCAGGCCGTTCAGGGTTACGGCGTCGGTGGAGGAGAGCTTGTAGCCCTCGCCCGCCACGAGGCCCTCGATGGATGTCTCTTTGTACTTGAGGCCGTCCTTCGCCGTGGGCGGCGTGGCGACGCCATCCTTCACTTCGACGCGGATGGTCTCGGTCTTTTGGGCGTGGTTGCTATCGCCGGGGTCGGTAATCTGGACCTTCGCGGAACCGACGGATTGAGGCGTGATCGTAACGCCCGTCGGCGTACCGCCGGGGCCATTCGCGAAAGCAGCGCTCACCACGTCGTTGTGGTCGGTTTGTGGTGCGAGGAGATCCACCGAACCGCTATACGTGAAGGGGATGGTCACTGCCTTGTTTTGCGTTTCCCAGCGCTTGAAGGTGTGCTCGGTTTCCTTCACATCGAGCGTGCTCGACGCCTTCTCGATGGTGATGTCGTAGGTGCGAGGACCAGCGGGCGCGCTATCCCATCCATAGCCTTGCTCGGGCGTCGCGATGATGTGGTAGGTGCCCGCATTCGTGGCCACGGCGCCTTGGGCGGTTATCTTCGCACCCTCGATGCTCTCGTCGCCGAAGGAGAGCGTGTAGTGGTCTCCCTTCGGAACAAGCGTCTTCGGGCTTCCGTCGTAGATGTACGACGTCGCCGTGCTCATCGGCGCGGCGATCTGCTGCTCCGCCACGTTGATGTTGAGGGTCTTCGTTCCGGCTTCGTAGTTGTCGTTACCCGCCGCATCCACCTCGACGATGGCTTCGCCGGCCTTCTTCGGGGTGACCGTAATCTGGTTCCCGTCCCCGCTGATCATGACTTCGGCCACGCCATCGTTCTTGGTGGTCTTGATCGTCGGAGTGATGCTCTCATCGTGGGTGACGTTTACGGTCTGCGCCTGCTTGCCCTCTTCCTCCCAGAAGTTGAACTGCAGGTGCTCGGCGCTCAGCGCAAGGCTGCTCGGCGCCTTCCCGATCTTGAAGTTGAGCGTGCGCGAGCCGGTGTAGTTTCCCGTGAAGTTGAGCTTCGCCGTGGCCTTCGCCTCGCCATTCGTCACATTGGTGTTGTTGCCGTATTTGATCGTGTAGTCCGTGCCATTCGCAAGCGTCATGCCGCTCTTGAATTGCACGGACGTGTCCGGCGTCACGGGATCGCCGTGGTTGTACGTCGCGTTCTCGATCGGCGCGACCGTGAGGCGCGCGGCATCCACCGGCTTGACCGTCACCGTCACGTCGCGTGGAGCCGCCGAGGACGGCGTATAGGCGCCGCCATCAAACACGTCGGCGCTATAGGTGGGCTCGATCGTGAAGTGGTAGGTGGCCGCCGCGGTGACCATGGCATTGCCCGTCGTGGCGTCGATGTAGGCGCTCTCGGTTTGGTCGCCCGTGCCGAGCTTGATGGTGTACCCATCTCCCGCGAGGAGGCCAGGCTGCGCGACGCCCGCGAAGTCGATCGTGGTGTCGCTCGGATACGACGCGCTTACCGTCTGCTTCTCGGAATCCTTGGTGATTTGCACCTCCACCGTGGCCTTTGCGGCGGTGTAGTTGGTGCCGGCATCTGCACTGACGGCGACCGTAGCCTTGTCGGCAGTCTCCCCCGTGCCCTTGGTGATGGTGAGGGTGTAGACGCCATTCGTCGCGCTCGGCGAAATGCTCGCGTTCACCGCACCGCTCGAATCGGCACTCGCCGTGAGCTCACCATCGCCGCCGTAGACCACCTCCACGGTCGTCTCGTTGGAGCTGCTTGGCAGTGCCACGATCGAGGCCTGCGGCGCGAGCGTGGGCTCGATCGGCGTGATCTCCCACGTCACGTCGCGCGTCGCAGATTCGTTGTCGCTCCAGGTGTAGCCAGCGTTGAGCTGGAGCTTCGCCGTATAGGTCTTCGCATCTTTGCCGCTCGCGTCGCCCGTGACGGTGTAGACGCCCTCGACCTCGGGAATGCCCACCTGCTCTTGGCCGTTGTAGGGGATCTCCACGTTCGTGGGAGGCTGGACGGTCTTATCCGCCGCGCCCTCGCCGACGATCTCGAAGGTCCGCGAGATCGTACCGGCGTAGTCGCCCACGCCCGTCACGGAGACCGTGGCTCGGCCGGACTCGGTGTTGTTCGCGTAGGAGAGCGAGTAATCCTGCCCCGCCGTGAGCACGCGCCCGTCATAGGTGACGGTCGGCAGCGGCTTCGCCACGCCGTTCTTCAGCTGCTGGTTCGCAATGGCGGTGATGCCACCGCGGCTCACGAGGTCGTAGCGGATGTCGAAGCTCAGGCGCGCGGTGCCGCGGTAGCTGCCCTTGCCGACCACCGTCACCTGCGCGGTCCCCACCTGCGTGTTCTTCGAGTACGTGACGGTGTAGTCCGTCTCGGGACCCGCGGTCTCGCCATCCTCGTTCACCACCGTCACGGCGGGGGTGAGCGCTGATCCGGTGTACATGAGCTCGGCGGGAACCGTGATGGTGCACTGGCTCAGGTAGTGCTCCACGCCCTCGTACTGCGTTTGGAGCCACTTCAGGGAAGCCTGTCCGTCAACCGCGCCCGCGCTTCCGGTGTTGCGCGCGCGGTCGCCCTGGAACGGGATCTTGTGCGCACCCTTCTTGATGGCGGTCTCGATGTCGGTCGCCGAGGCGCTGGGATAGGCCTCGTAGAGGAAGGCCGCGATGCCCGCCACGAGCGGCGACGCCATGGAGGTGCCGGTGTCCTCCGCGTAGGCGTCGCGATAGCCGCCCTTGTACGTGGAGAGGATGCCCTCGCCCGGCGCGCTGATGTCCTTCTTCATGTTGTAGTCGGACCACGTGGAATCGCCGCCCGTGCTATTCAGGCTCGTGACGGAGAGCACGTTGTCGTAGTCGGAGGGGTAGCTCGGGGCGGTGATGGGGTTGCCGTAGTCGTCGCCGTTGCCACCGGCTGCCACCGTGAGCACGTCGTGCTGGGTGTAGAGGTGCGTGATTTTCTCTTGGAGGATGTCGTCGTCCTCGCTCTTCCCATAGCCGCCAAGGCTCATGTTGATGACCTTGAGGTCGGGCACGTCGCCGTCCTCGATGAGCTTGTCGAGGTAGTCGAAGGCGGCGATGAGGTCGGTGCTCTCGGCCATGCGCCCGAGGTCGTCGAAGACCTTGATGGGCAGGATCTTCACCTTCCCGTCGTCAGTCGCCTTGCTCGCGCCGGCCACGCCGAGCCCGTTATCCACCTGCGCGCCGACGATGCCGCACACGTGCGTGCCGTGGCCCTGGCCATCCATCATGTAGAGCGCGCCCGCGGGGTAGTCCCTGTGGAAGATGTCGCGCGTGTGCTCCTGGTCGATGACGTTCACGAGGTCCTCGTGGTTCATCACGCAGCCCGTGTCGATGACGGCAACCGTCACGCTCCCGAGCTCCTCGCCCTTCGCGAGATCCCACATGCTGAAGACGCTCGCGCCGGACTTGTTGTTCGTGGGGCCGCTCGTGGTGCTCGCCACGTTCGACACGTAATCGTAGAGGTGGTACTGCTCGACGGACTTGGGGTCGTTCGTCCTCGGCTCGGGGGTATCGGCGTCCATGGCGGTGAAGCCGCTCGGAAACTCCACGCCGAAGGCCTCGGCGAGACCCGTGAGGACGGGGTTGTCGGCGGCGCTCATGGGCTGCGCGCCCTCGGATGCAGCCGCGGCGGCATTGGGGTCGGTGATCTTGAACGTGGCGGTCTTCGTGCCCGTGTAGTTGCGCTCGGTTGCAGAGATCGTCACGGTCACGGTGCCCGTAGTCGTGTGCTGCGGGCTGTAGCTCACCGTGTACTCAGCCGGGGACACCACGACTCCGTTGACGCTAAGCTCGAGGTCCTCCTGATAGACGGGATCCCCGGTAGCGGGTTTGTCCTCCACGCCGGACACCTCAGCCGCGTTCAGGTTCACCTTGCCGATCGTCCATTTGATGAGCTTCGGCTCGCGATCGCCGAGCTCGTCCCATGCCGCCGTCTCGTCGGTCAGCGTGGCCTTCACCCAGTAATCCCCGGCGTTCAGGCCAACGGAGTTGCTCGCGTTATCGCCCGTAGTGGGCACGGAGGGGCCAGAGAGCGTGTAGCCGTCGCCCTTCCTCACGCCCACCTGGAGCTGGCCGTTGAAGGTGAGGCCCGTCACCGCCTCGGGAGGCGTCACGATGTTCTTCGCGCCCGCGTCCTTCACCACGTTGAAGTAGAAACTCAAGGGCATGACGCCGCTCGCTTGCTCGTCGTTCGGCTTCACGGTGATGAGCGTCGAGCCGACGTTTTGCGGGGTGATCGTGATATCGATCGTATTCGTGGTGCCTTCGGGCTTCACCGTGGCCACGGTGGCGACGCCATTGCTCGAGTTCTCCACCACCACGTCCGTCATACCCACGTAGGTGGCGCGATACGTGATGGGCGTGGCGCCTTCGGAGAGGTTGACGGTCGTGTCCTTGGCGTTTGCGGAAATGGAGCCCTTCGACCCGACGATCTTCCACTGGATCGACCGCGCCTCGTTGCCCTGGTTGTTCGCCCAGATGAATCCCGCCTTCGGTTGCACCCACGCGGTATAGGTATTTGGCTCCGTCGCCACGTGGACGTCGCTTCCGACGAAGTCGATTCCTTCGTCGTCATAGGCAATGCCCACCTGCGGGCTTCCGGTGTAGGAAAGCGTGAGCCCCACCGGCGCGTCGATGAGGCGCCGGCCGAGATGGAACTCGTCGACCGTCACGTAGACGAGCGCCTCCTGCACCTTGTAGTTCGACCCCGCTGGAGCCTGGACATGGATCACCGTGGCGCCGCGCTGTTGCGGGGTGATGACGATGTCGTAGTTGGGCTCCGAGCTGTTCATCTCCTGCTTGCTATCGGTGGCGAGCACCACCGACGCGCTCTTCTTGCCAGAGGAGCTCGCCTTCGCCGGCTTCACGGAGACCGTGGCGATGGAGGTGTCCTCGGAGGTTACGACGGGGAGATCGTTACCCTCGAAATACAGGCCGACGCTCGATTCCATCTTGCGCCCGTCTTTGATTTGGGCGTCGGCGTACACCTTCGTGTTCACCGTGCTCTCGGCCTGGGTGATTTGGAATTCCTTCCGCACGGAACCCGTGAGGTAGGGGTTGTACTTGGCATCGTTGAACAGGTTGTCCTTGCCGCCCCAGTGCCCCTTCGGCGAGATGATGACCGTGGCGGTGCCCGGCGTCTCGTTGTTTTCGTAGGTGAGCAGGAGCTCGTTCGAATCCACCACGTAGCCGTTGTAGGACACCTTGGGGTTCTGCCTGATCGGCATGCCCACGTACGCGGCGTCCGTCACGTTCTCGATCTTCGCCTCCGCGAGGTTGATCTTCTCGATGCTCCAGTCCACGCGGTGCGTCGAGACGTCGCCGGAGGCATCCCATGCATAGCCCTCGTTCGGCGTCACCCACGCCACGAAGTTGCCGGTGTCGATGGACTCCGTGACTCCCTCGGCGGTGTAGCCTTCATCCTTGGGGACGCCCACTTGGGTGGCGCCGTTGTAGACGAACTTCTTTCCCTGCGGGATCGCAACGGTCTTCAGCGTGGACGAGTTGCTCGTGATCTTGAACTCCACCGTCTTCGAGCCGATGAGGTTCCCGGTCTTGGTATTTGGCGTGATGGTGAGGGTGGCGGTGCCTGGGCGATCGTTGTGGGAGTAGGAGACCTTGTAGTCCTCTTTCGGGATGACCTTTCCCTCTTTGTTCGTGAGCTTGATGTCCTGCTCAACCTCAGAGCCCGTGTACGCCTTGGTCTTGAGGTTGGTGACGACGAGATCCTCGAGCTTCGCGGGGATGATCTTATAGGTGTAGTCGTACTCGCCGGTGTAGTTCCCCTTGCCCACGACGTGCATTTGGTAAGTCTTGCCGTCCTTGCCATCCTTGCCGTTCGAATCGAGCGTGCCGTCCTCTTTCACAGAGGCTCTGGCCTCTTTCGAATCGGGCGTGGTGTAGGAAACCTCGTAGTCCGACGTCTCCAGGTACACGTCTTTGCTCGACTTGTCCTTTTCGTCGGCCTTCCACCACGCCATGAAGGGCGCCGTTTGCGCCTCTCCGTTGTAGGTGAGCTCGTAAGGACGATAGGGTGCGATCAGTCCGGGGTTCTTCCAGATGTCGATCGGCTTGATGGTGAACGTGGCCGAGGTGCTGCCGGAGTAGTGGGGGGCCTTGGCCTCGATGATCACGGTCGCGGAGCTATTGCCGGCGTTCTTGTTGTTTTCGTATTTGAGCTCGTAGTCCTCGCCCTTCTTGAGCGTGATCTTCGAGGTGTTGGTGCCAAAGCTCACTTCCGGCTCGGGCGTGAGCTCCTTGTTCATGAAGGTCTGCTCGGGGATCGCCGAAACCGTGCAGGTGTTGATCGGCTTGGCAACGATTTCCCCCGTGAGGGTGATGGAATCGGTGCTGCCATCAGGCCACGCGTAGCCACTCTTTGGCGTGAAGGTGGCGGTGTAGTTGTTCCCCGGCTCCTTGGCGAGGACGGTCCCGGTGTAGGCGATGCCATCGGATTTGTAGTTCGTAAAGAGTTCTTGATCCTTGCCGTTGTAAGGCAGTGGCTCTGGCCGCCCATCCATCTTCCTCACGGCGGGCTTTGCATAGAGCTTTGTGCGCTCATTCTTCACTTGTAGCTCAACGGTCTTCGGGCTCTCACTCGTGATGGGCTCGAAGTTATCCGTGCCCTCGACCGAGAACTTGAGCTGGGTGCTCGACCCGGCTTGGCGGCCGTTGACCTTCACGTCCCAGACGGTCACGTTTGCGCCGGAAGCTACGTCGGTCTTCTTCGTGACGGCTCCCACAGTGGCCACCTGCTTGTCCGCCGACTCGACCTTGAGGTCGCCGTCGCCGTAGACGTCCACGCGCATCGACGTGCCACCATCATCCGAGGTGATGGCCACGAGCGGCGTCGACTCGGGCGTCACCTTGCTCGCGGCCTTCTTGATCTCGAATGGGCACTCCGCCTCGCCCTTGTCGTGGTCGGGCGTCGCGGGGAAGATCGCCTTCACCCAGTACTTTCCCGCGTTCTTCGGGACCTTCACATCGAATTCGCCTGCGTCACCATACTCACCGGGCTTGCCGTCCTTGTCCTCCGCGAAGGCGAAGGTCACCTGGTCGGTGCCGTTGGTCGTCGAGGAGAGATCCGGCTCGCTCGGCGCCTCGCCAAAGGTCCAGTCCTCGAGCTTGATTGACGCGTTCGCCCCGGCCTTGCCCACGATCACGGTGTAGGTGAGGGTGTTGCCCACGTAGATGCCCGCCGGAGTCGCCGTGATGAGCGCCGCGCCCGCGTGATGTGTGGTCGCCTGGCCTGTGCTCTCGTTGATCTCGAGCACCTCGGGATCGCTCGACGTGTACGTCACGTCGGCGTTCTCCGGCGTCGTCTTCACCGAGAGGTCGTAGGGCTGGTTGCTGAGCATGATGGTCTGCTCTTCTTCGCCCTTGAGCTCGAGCTGGGCCTTCGGGCCGATCTCCACGTAGGTGTAGTCGCGCCAGTTGACACTGCTCTGCTCGTCGATGTCCTCGAGCTTGTGCTTGTCGCCCACGGCGTTGACCTCGCCTCGAGACAGGTGGTCGAAGTCGGGATCGAAGGTCGGGTCGGAGGAGAACACCTTGTCGTTGTGCGATGACATGGCGCCATAGGACGAATTCTTGGCCGAGAAGCTCGAGGTGCTGGTGGTCGCCTCGTCCGCGCCCGCGCGCTCGGGCACCTCGACGTTGCCGTCCCCGTCGGCTCCCGGAGCGAGGTCGAAGTCGGGAGTGCGCTGGCTGAGGGTTGAGAACACCTCCTGCGTGGTGATTTCCTGCGCAACGGACCCCGGCCGGAAGCCATCGCCATTGTCGTCGGCGTAGCCGATGATCTTGCCGCCGTTGAGCTGGATGGTGCCCGCCGTGAAGACGTCGGTGAAGACGGACTCGTTATCCGCGCCCACGAGGTAGCCCGTGAAGCCGCGCAGGTAGCTCTTGCCGCTCACCTCGATGGTGCCGCCGTGGCCCACGTCGATGCCGCCGAGCATGTCGCACGTGGTGTCGTTGATCTTGAAGGTCGCGTTGCCCTCGGCGTTGACGGCGTTCGGATATTTGGCGTTCGTGCTGCTCGCCGCCGTGAGGGACATCAAGTTGCCCTTCTTCTGCTCGAGCGTGCCGCCGCTCTCGAGCAGGATGCCCGAGTTGAAGTAGATGTCGCCGTCCTCGACCGTGAGGTTCTTGCAGTGGATGCCCTGCCCCTTCGAGAAGCCCGAGCTGAGGAACATGCTCGCGAAGACGTTCATCGTGCCGTGGTAGAGCGTGAAGCCCTCACACTCGATGGCGTAGGAGGTGTCCGCGCGGACGTAGCCCACGTAGTTCTCCATCTCGTACCAGTCGCGCTCGGGCATGTACTCGGCGATCTTCACGGTCTTCGCCTTGAGACCCATGACGTTTCCGGGGTTCTCGTGGCTCGAGTCGGTCATGATGCCGGCCCTTGCCTCGACGATGCCGTTCTTCTGCTCGAAGGTGCCGTCGGTGCCACAGCCGATGGCCACGCCGTACCACGTCTGGGGCGTCACCCACGTGTGCTGCACGTTCAGATTCTCAGGCACCGTCTCGCCCGGCGCGTAGCCCACCGTGACGTCGGCCGAGGCGTTGGTGTCTTGGTAGCTCACGCCGATGCCCGCGCCTTCCTTGCCGTCGTAGAAGCAGTAGGTGATGGGCTGGATGCGACCGGCGAGCCTGATCGAGCTCCGCCCCGTCGCGCCATAGCCGGCGCCGATGGCCGAGCCCGCCGCGCTCTCGGGATAGATGCAGTTGTAGATCGCGTAGGGGTCATCCTCGTAGTCGGCCCAGTAGTCGGTGTTGGGGCCGATGACCGTGAGGTTGATGGCGTTCGCCTTCGATCCCGCGCCGATGGCCGCGCCGAAGTCGTTGGACGACAAGCAGAGATCCTGCGTGTTGATGGCCACGATGTGGCCGTTGTAGCGGATGTCCTTGTTGCTGAGGCCGATCACCGTGAGGTTCTTGCAGTCGACGCCGGCCTTGGTTCCGATGGCGGCGGGGCCGCTCTGCGTCCCGCGATCGCCAAGGCCGCCGTAGACCACCGCGCGACCGGAGCAGGTGATGACCACGGGGGCTTCGCCGTTGTTCTTCTCGATGGCGGCGCGGTCGTTGCCGCCGAAGATGCGCGGGTAGTTCTCCCCGGTGGCGTCGCCGGCCGAGTTCTGGATGTTGATGGTGGTCTTGCCCTGCACCTTGTTGGTGATGTCGATGCCAGCGCGCCCATGGTTATCGGGAGCAAACGCCTTGCTGTACTTTTCTGCGAGTTCTTCACGTGAAAAGAAGCGGTAGGGCTGCCTGCCGTACTCGTCTTCCTCGCCGTAGTACTCGAACGCGGCGGCGTTCTTGATCTCCTCGTCGGTGAGGTTGCGTCCGTCGAGCCAGGGGTCGATGAGGGTGAGGGTCGCGCCCTTCTCGGACTCGATGGAGATGGTCGTCTTGTCCTTCGCGCCCACGTACGCGCGGCCGATGGTGAGCGCTTTGTCGGTGAGGATGGTGAGGACCTTGGTCCCTTCGTTGTAGGACCAGTCGACGTCCTGCTGGCCGCCGTCGACGTAGATCGCACCGACGTTGACCTTGCCCGCGGTGGCCATGGTGGAGTACCCGCTGCTTGCGGCTGCGTCCTCGGAGGTCGCGGCATCCTCGGGCGCGTCCGCGGGCGCCGACTCCTCGCCGGTGGCGTCGTCGCCCGACTCCTCGCCCTCCGCCGCGTCCGTCGGGAGCACCTGCCCGTCCACGATCGCCACGTCACCGTCTTCGAGCGTGAGGGGCGTGTCCTGCCCGATGAGCTCGTCGGCGATGGCGCTCAGTGGGCACATGCCCAGCACCATCGACGTCGTCATGATGGCAACGAAGATCTTCTGGAGCAGGGTCGGTTTCGTGTTCATCGCTCTCTCCCCAATGGCCCTACATCAGGTGATAGACAAAGTTCTTCTGGGCGGTCACGCCGTCCATGGCGCCGAGCGCGTCCACCACGTCGTCTTCGCTCGCATCCCCCTCGAACGTGATCTTCACGACGCTGCCGCGCTCGCCCTCTGAGACGCTCTCCACGGTGACGATCGTCCCGCCGGCGAGCTCCGCTCCCGGCACGAGCGTCTCGAGCACCGCGGGGTCCTCCACGCTCACGAGCACCTCGTTTGGCACGAACTGCATCTCTTCCCCCTCCTGCGCCGCGGCGTGTGCCTCCGGGTCCTCGCCTGAGGTGGCCGCGTCGGGCGCGCTCGAGGCCTCACCCTGCGCCGTTTCCCCCGCCGCCATCTCGGCTGACGGGTCCACGGTCGCAGGCGAGCCCGAGATGCCCACCACGATGGCCACGATCGCCACGAGGGCAGCCACCCCCGCGGCGGCCCACCACCAGGTGCGATGTCCGCGCGCATTCGGCATGGTTGATCTGGGCTTTTGGCCCCTCCTCTTCCTTCTCTAGAGAGCAGCATAGAGGCCAAGACCGTCCGTCTTGGCCACGTCGGTGTGGTGTTTCAGCTGGAAGTGTACCTGAAAGGAATCTGATTTAGGGGCATCTAGCTCGTCTTTTATTCGCCATCACGAGTGCTCCACGGCCATGGGGAATCCATGGAGCCGCCGCACGAAACGCACCCCAAAGCCCACGAAGATTCGCGCACAGATGAAGCGCCTCAGAGCGCCGCGGCGTCGGCCGCGAGAGCGTCGGCATACGTAAGGTCGAACAACGGATCCACCTCAAGCGCGGCTTGCATCGCGCGGCGCGTGCGTTCCGCGAGGTAGAGGGCCGCTTTGTGCGTGCCCATGCCCTCGGGGGCGCGGATGGGCTCGCCCACGTGCACCACGAAGCCGGGCTTCGCGAAGAGGCTCTTCACGACGCCCTCGCCCGGCGCCTGCACGAGCGTCACCGGCACCACGGGCGCGTGCTCGGCCGCGGCAATCTGGAACGCGCCGCGCTTGAAGGGCTGGAGCTCGGGGTTATAGGGCACGAGGTCGCCCTCGGGAAAGATCGCGACGCAGTCGCCCGCGGCGAGCGCCTCGCCGAGGCGCGCCGTCATCTCGCGCGTTTCCGCGAGCGTGTGGCCCACGAAGATCGTCCCGAGCGCCCGCACGATCGGCCCCCACACGTGCCCGTAGCCGTTGCTCGCGAGCGCGAGGAAATGCAGCCGGTGCGGCCAGAGCGCCACCGCCGCCATCACGCTGTCGAGGTAGCTCACGTGATTCACCACCACGACGCTTCCCGCGGGCACCGCGCTCGGCCCGTCGTGCACCACGCGCGCGCCGTAGGTGAGCCGCACGACGGCGCGAAGGATCGGCACGATCGCGCGGTAGAAGGCGCGCCGCCGGCGCTCCGTTTCCTCGCTCGGCTTCGGATTGAGGTCCTCCACCTGCGGGAAGAACTCGCCGTTCGGCTCGAGCGCGAGGTCGTGCTCGCGTGCGAACCGCTCCGCCGCGGCGGCGGTGGCAAGCTGGCGCGCCTCCGCCTTGGCGAGCGCGGTTTGGGCTCGAGTGAGCGCCTTGGTCGTGCGCGGGCTGGGGTTGGCCTTGGCTCGCTCGTCGGCGCGGAGCTCCGCCACGAGGGCGCGGCTGAGATCCTTCTCGGCGCGCGTCGCCACACGCGAGACCTTGCGGATCTCGCGGGGCGTCGGCCGAGGCTGAGTCGGGATCTTCGCCGGAGCCTCAAGCACTCCGGAGCGCGGCGTCGCGGGCGCGTTCGCCCTCACGCGGCTGATGCGTGCGAGGCGCTTCATTGCACCCCCTGGGAGCTCGATCCGCTGAGCGCGACCACGGCCATTCCAGGAGCCATGCGAGGAGAAACCACGAGGTCAGAGCCACCGCGCGCCACCACGGACGTGCCGCGGAGCTGGGAGGCGAGCTCGTCGTCGGCCACCGCCTGCTCCGCCATGCGCTCGAAGGACACGGCGCTTTCGCGAAGGCGCAGGCCCTCGGCCTCGGCGAGGTAGAGCTCGCGGGTGGGGGCGAGGGCCTCGGGGTGCTCGGCCCACCAGTCGATGACGCTCGCGAGCCCGTCCACGTCGCGCGCGGCGAAGAGGCAATGCGAATCGACCGCGTACTTCGACGGCGCGCTCATCGGTGACTGCGCGATGATGGCCACCGAGCCGGAGGCGAAGGCCTCGAGTACGGAGATGGCCTCGATGTCGGCCACGGACGCGTGGATGGTGAGCGGGCAGCAGCGCATGACCTCGGCAAGCGATTCCTCGTCGTAGTAGCCGATGGTCATGGAGACGCCGAGCCTGTCGGCGAGCGCCATCAGGCGCCGCTTCATGTAGCCCTGCCCCGCGAGGTGGAGCGTGATCTGGTCTTTGTAGTGGGAGCGCGCGATGGCCTTGATGATCGTCGCCTGGTCCTTCTCCTTGCCGAGGCGCCCCACGGAGAGGATCTGGATCCTGCCGGCCGCGTCGATCAAGGGCGCGGCCTCAGTGCGCGCGTGGAAGAGCTCGGGCACGCCGTTCGAGATCACGTGCAGGTGCGCGTGGTAGCCGTGGCGGCGAAGCTCGCTCGCGATCATCGTCGAGGGGCAGTGCACGTGGCGCACGCGGTCGTAGAGCACGCGGCGGAAGTGGCCGTAGAGCGCGTTCGAGATGAGCGGCGCGCGGCCGATCCGCGCGTTGTAGGTCACGTTCTCGGGCTGGAGGTGGAAGGCGGCCGTCACGGGCACGTGGTGCACGCGCGCCCAGGCGAGCGCCGCCTGCTCGAGCTCGAACGGGAGGAAGAGGTGGATGAGGTCCACGCCGTCGAACGCGCGGCCAAACACGGCCTCGTCGGGCTCGCCGAAGCGAAAGCCGCAGCTATGGGACACCTTAGTGACGACGGGAATGTCCTTCTCGGGCACCGGGTACGCGTCCCTGCCGCTCGCGCCGACGCCCACCATGCGCACCTCGTGGCCGAGCTGGCGAAGCTGGTCGGCGAAGCGATACGCCGTCACGGACGTGCCATTGCCGTGGCCGGACAGGTCGTCGCACACAAACGCGAATTTCATCGTGTCCTCCTCTCGGGCGTTGAGCGCGGCCAAACGCTTCGCTCCCTGCTCGATGGAGGTTACATACCCTACCCTTAGCTGGGATTTCTTAGGCTGCTTTCAGGTTTCACGCTCGATTTGCACAGGCGGACCCGCGTACGGCATGTGCGAAGCGGCATTTTCTATTTGCCCGGGCGAGTCCGCTTACGGTGCGCCCCGGAGTGGTGCGCGGTATGCGGGCTCGCGCGGGCTGAGCCAAAACAGAGCCAGTCCTCGCGCTCCGAGACAACAAGACAGACGATATGCCCCGCACCTAGCGGGTCGATGAAATGGAAAAGCCCCCTCGATCAATTGATGCGCGGGCTCGGTCTACGCTGGTTCGGTCGTCCCGCGCCTATCGCCTAGCCTCCTCGGCCGCCTTTCGCCTGTTGCCTAGCCCCTTCGGCCGGTGCTCGCCTGCCATCTAGCGTCATTGGCCGCCTTTTCATCCACGTAGCACCCTCGGCCGCCCCACCTATCTGTCACCTAGCGTCCTTAGCCGCCCAAAAACGCGCTCTTCGCTCCCCATCCGCAGCATGTAGCAGCCTCCGCCGCCCTTTTAGGGCGGCCGAAAGGGCTCCGCGCCAAATTCGAGGGCGGCCGATACGTCTACGCGGATGAAAAGGCGGCGGAGAGGGCTACGTGACATTTGCCCGTGAACCCCGAATCACCAACACGTTCTGTCCGATAACCCCGCTCTTGACAGTCCACTGGACTGTCAAGCCTCTCGGGTTCGAGCCCCATCATCTCCACCAACGAAAAACGACCCGGCGCATGCCGGGCCGTTTAACTCGTTGGTGGAGATGATGGGGCTCGAACCCACGACCTCAGGCTTGCAAAGCCCGCGCTCTCCCAGCTGAGCTACATCCCCGTGTGAGGCTGCCTTCGAGTGTAGGCCGATCGAGCGTCGGTGCGCGCGTCTCGGCCGGTGGCGTCATGGCGAATCCGTGACGGTTCTGTGGCGGCCTCGTGAAAAAATAACCGCCCCAGCGGCGACTCAGCTCACACTGGGGCGATTATTGCGAGGTGGTGGGCCCAACAAGATTCGAACTTGTGACCTCCCGGTTATCAGCCGGACGCTCTAACCAACTGAGCTATGGGCCCTTGGTGCGAACGCTTATGCTATGGTCTTCGCACGCAATAGTCAACTGGTGATTTTAGAACTGTGGACGGCGGCGAATGTCCCGCGAGCGGCAGGTACAAAGCCGCAAGCGGTCGAGCGGGCACAAAGCCCGAAAGTGAGTGCGGAGGAGGGAGGCGCCATGAGCCTGGTACGCGTTGACATCGAAACGGTCGTCGTGGGTGGCGGCCCCGTGGCGTCGCTCATCGTGTTGAAGCCGCGCGAGAGCTCGCTTCCCCGCACCCCCTCCATCGACGACGCCTCCGCGCACGTGGAGGAGCTCTCCGCGCGCGATAAGGCCGAGGTGGAGCACTTCCAGCCGCTGCCCATCCGCCTCGGGGTCACGGAGGCCGCCGGCATCGCGATGGGCGTGAACAACCCGCAGATCACGCGGCCCATGACCCACGACCTCTTCCACAACGTGCTCCGCGAGCTCGGGGTGAAGGTCACGAACGTGGTGATCTCCGGCGTGGACGGCACGACCTTCTTCGCAAAGCTCAACCTCGCGTGCCCCGACGGCCGGCGCATCGCGATGGATGCGCGCCCCTCCGACGCGATCGCGCTCGCGCTCCGCGAGAAGGCGCCGGTGTTCTGCGATTCGAAGGTGCTGAAGACGGCCTCGGTGCCGGACTTCGAGAGCGTGCGCCGCGAAGAGGTGGAGAGGGAGGTCGCCGAGTTCAAGGCCTTCCTCGAGGACGTCTCCCCCGACGACTTCACCCCGCTGAACTGAGCCGCGTCCTTAAGCCCGAACCGTCGGGAGTGCGGGCGCGCCAGCCGACCGCGCGGTGCGCGCATTGGGTAAGGATTCTGGGCGAAGCCACGTGAAACGAGGGGGGACATGGCGGATCCTTCTGACTATCGCAGCGCCCTCAAGCTCGGGCAGCGCTCGTTTCGTCGCGCCACGAGCCAGGGCCGCTATCCCTATCTCCCCGTCCTCGACGACTTCGTCTCGAGCGAGGAGATGGCAGAGCGCGCGCACCTCGGCCTCATGCACATCCCCACGGAGCACATCGTGGGCACGCGCGCGGTGGGCCGCACCACGGCCTTCGCGAGGAACTTCATGCCCCTCATGCCTGAGACCTCGGAGTTCGCGCTCAAGTGGGAGCGGCTCTGCGAGGCGCACCTCGACGAGGGCATCCGCGATCCCGTGAAGGCCTACGAGTACCTCAACCGCTACTACGTGGAGGAGGGCAACAAGCGGGTGAGCGTGCTCAAGTACTTCGGCGCGCCGTCGGTCTACGCGAACGTCACCCGCGTGCTCCCGGCCGACCTCGAAGACCACCCCATCTACAGGGAGTACCTCGAGTTCTACGCCGCCACGCGCGTGAACTACCTCGAGTTCTCGCGCCCCGGGGGCTACCTTCGCATCCAAGAGCTCCTCGGCAAGAGGCCCGGCACGCGCTGGACGGAGGAGGACCGCCTGGAGTTCGAGGGCGCGTTCTACTCGTTCCGCGCGGCCTTCGAGGCCGAGGGCGGCGCCGACGTGGACGCCACCATCGGCGATGCCATGCTCGCCTACCTCGAGATCTTCGGCTACTCGACGTTGCGCACCGAGACGATCGCGCAGACGCGCATCAAGCTCGAGAAGATCTGGGAGGAGATCGTCCTCGTCGAGGAGGAGCAGCCCGTCGACGTGAAGCTCACCCCCGAGGAGAGCGACGCGAAGCACCTCAGCGTGCCGTTCATCAAGACCTCCCCGAAGGTCCTGAAGGTCGCCTTCATCCACGACGAGACCCCCGAGCTCTCCGGCTGGACGTACGGCCACGAGCTCGGCCGCGAGTACGCGCAGCAGGTCTTCCAGGACGCCATCGAGACCTCGGCCTACTTCGACGCGCTCGACGGCAACCCGCTTGAGGTGATCGAGCGGGCCATCGGCGACGGTTGCACGATGGTCTTCACCACCTCGCCGCGCCTGCTCCCGGCGAGCCTCACCGCCGCCGTGGAGCACCCGAGGGCGACGATCTTCAACTGCTCCATCAACCAGCAGCATCGCTACATCCGCACGTACTACCCGCGCATGTACGAGGCGAAGTTCATCGCCGGCATCATCGCGGGGGCGCTCGCCGGTGGAGAAGACGTGGGCTACATCTGCAACTACCCCATCCCCGGCCAGCTGGCGGGCATCAACGCCTTCGCGCTCGGCGCCGCCTGCGCGAACCCGTTCGCGAAGGTGCGGCTCGAGTGGTCGAGCTTGAAGGACGAGAAGGGCGTCCAAGGCGCCGAGGAGCGCCTCGTCGCGCAGGGCATCTCGATCATCTCCTCGCAAGACCAGACGAGCCTCGCCGAGCGCGACGGCGCCGCCTTCGGCCTCACGCACCTCACTCCGGGCGGCGCGGTGAACCTCGCGCAGCCGATGTGGTACTGGGGCTCCTATTACGAGACCCTCATCCGCCGAAGCCAGGACAAGTCCCTCACGGCCGAATACCGCACCACGAGCCGCGCGCTCAACTACTTCTGGGGAATGAGCGCGGGCGTGGTGGGCATGCGCTACTCGAGCGAGATCCCGGACGCCACGATGAAGCTCGCGAAGATGCTCGAGCACGGCATCCGCGCGGGGCTCCTGAAACCATTCCGGGGGCCGCTCACGGCGCAGGGCGGACGCGAGATCATCCCGGTGGACGAGGCCCTTTCCGCGAGGCAGATCATCAACATGGATTGGCTGAACGAAAACGTCATCGGCGCCATCCCCGCCTGGGACGAGCTCAGCGATTTCGCGAAGGCCACGGTGGGCATCGCGGGGGTGCTCGCGGGATGACGAGGATCCTCGCCATAGCGGACGTGCCGGCCGCGCCCTACTACGACTACTACCGTCCGGGCTGCCTGGACGAGTTCGACCTCATCCTCTCCTGCGGCGACCTCAGCGCCGAGTACCTCGAGTTCCTCGTGACGCTCGGGCGCGCGCCGCTCGTCTACGTGCGTGGAAACCACGACGACGCGCTCATCCGCACCCCGCCCGGCGGCTGCGAGTGCGCGGAGGATCGCGTGGTGAAGGCGGCGGGGCTCCGCATCGCGGGGCTCGGCGGCTGCGTGCGCTACAAGGACTTCTGCGAATCGATGTACACGGAGAAGGAGATGCGCTGGCGCGCGTGGAAGCTCCGGCGAAAGATCCGCAAGGCCAAGGGCATCGACATCCTCCTCACGCACGCCCCCGCGCGCGGCGTGAACGACTTCTCGTCCGACACGCACATGGGCTTCGAGTGCTTCAACGACCTCCTCGCGCGCTACCAGCCGAAGTACTTCGTGCACGGCCACATCCACCAAAGCTACGACCACAAGGTCCCGAGGCGCACCGAGCTCGGAGCGACGACGGTGATCAACGCCTACGACCACTACGTCTTCGACTACTGAGGTGAGGAAATGTGGGGCGGCGAAAGTCCCTTTGCGTCGCTTGGGAGTGTTTGGGATGCGGCCGTGGTCTTCGACCGCGTCACAAACGCTTCCACGCGGCAGGGCGAAGAATCACCTAGCCCTGCGCTGCGCAGGGCTAGGTGGGAAGTTTGTGGGCGGCTCAAGGCTCGCGCCTTGAGCCGCTTCTTTGCCCTCCGGATGGACGGCGGTTCGGACGGCCGAAGGACACGGCCATCCGAGACCTTGCCATCCGGTCCAACATATCTGCGCGAGCTCTTCGCCCTACTCGTCCAGGAGCGTGTCGTCGAAGGCCTCCTCGCCGCCCACGTCCACGGAGACGCTCGGGTCCTCGACGTCGAGGGCGAGTACGCCTTGCGCGTCGTCGGCGTGCGCGGCGGTTGCGGCCTGCGGCTTTCTCGCCACCATGCGCGCGACGGCCTTCACGCGATCCCCCTCGGCCACGTTCATCACCTTCACGCCCTGCGTCACGCGCGAGAGCTGGGAGATGTCGGAGGTCTTCACGCGGATGACCGTGCCCTCCTCCGAGACGATCATGAGCTCGTGCTGCGGGCCGATCACCTTGATGGCCACGAGGTCGCCCTTCTGCGGCGTCATCTTGATGGTATAGACGCCTTGGGCGCCACGGTTGCGCTCGGGGTAGTCGGAGATGGGCGTGCGCTTGCCGTAGCCCTTCTCGGTGATGACGAAGAGGTCGCCCTTGCCGTTCGTGATCTCCATGCCGAGCATCGTCGCGTGCGGTTTGAGCGCGATGCCGTGGACGCCCGAGGTGTCGCGGCCCATGGGGCGCACGTCGCTCTCGTTGAAGAGGATCGCGTGGCCGTCGCTCGAGGCGAGGATCACCTTCTCGCCGCTCCTCACGCGGCGCACGGAGACGAGCTCGTCGCCCGCGCGGAGCTTGATGGCGATCATCCCGCCCGTGCGGTTGCGGTCGTAGGCCGCCATGGAGGTCTTCTTCACGAGGCCCTGGCGCGTGGCGAACATGAGGTACGTGTCCTCGGGGAACTCGCGGGTGGGCAGCACCGCCATGGGGTGCTCGCCCTCCTCGAGCGCGAGGAGGTTCACGAGGGCCTTGCCCCTCGATTGGCGCGAGCCGATGGGCAGCTCGTGCACCTTCAGGCGGTAGACCTTGCCGAAGTTCGTGAAGAAGAGCACGTAGTCGTGCGTGGAGGCCACGAAGAGCTCCTCCACGAAGTCGTGGTCCTTGAGCGAGAGGCCCTTCAGGCCCTTGCCACCGCGGCGCTGGGAGCGATACGTGGCCACGGGCAGGCGCTTGATGTAGCCGGCGTGGGTGATCGTGACGACCATGTCCTCTTCGGCGATGAGGTCCTCCACGGAGATCTCGATGGGCTCGGTGGAGATCGTCGTGCGGCGCGGGGTGTTGTAGCGCTGCTTGATCTCGTTGAGCTCGTCTTTGATGAGCGCCATGAGCTTGGACTTGTCGTCGAGGAGCCCCTGGAGGTAGGCGATCTCCTTCGTGAGGCGCTCGATCTCCGCCACGAGGTTCTCGCGCTCGAGGCCGGTCAAGCGGCGAAGGCGCATCTCGAGGATGGCGGTGGACTGGATGTCGTCGAGGCCGAACTGCGCGAGGAAGCGTTCCTTCACCTCGGCGTCGTCGTAGGAGCTGCGGATGATGGCCACGACCTCGTCGATGTTGTCGACGGCGATGAGCAGGCCCTCGCGGATGTGCAGCTCGCGCTGGGCCTTCTCGAGGCGAAAGCGCGTGCGCCGCGTGACCACGTCCACCTGGTGCGCGATGTAGTGGTCGATGAGCTCGGCGAGGGTGAGCGTCTTCGGCACGCCGTTCACGAGCGCGAGGTCGATCGCGCCGAAGGTCGTCTGCAGCTGGGACTGCTTGTAGAGGTTGTTCAGCACCACCTGCGGGATGGCCTCGCGCTTGAGGTCGAACACGAGGCGCATGCCCTTGCGGTTCGATTCGTCGCGCATGTCGGAGATGCCGTCGATCTTGCGCTCGTTGATGAGCTGGCCGATCTTCTCCTGGAGGAGCCCCTTGTTCACCTGGTACGGGATCTCCGTGACCACGATGCGCTGGCGCTGGCCCTTCTTCACGTTCTCGATATGGGCTTTCGCGCGCACGGTGATGGAGCCGCGGCCGGTTTCATAGGCGTCGCGGATGCCCTGCGTGCCCATGATCGTGCCGCCCGTGGGGAAGTCTGGCCCCGGGATCACGTCCATGAGCTCGTCGAGGGTGCACTCGGGATTGTCGATGCGCAGGCAGACGGCGTCGATCACCTCGCCGAGGTTGTGCGGCGGGACGTTCGTGGCCATGCCCACGGCGATGCCCGACGAGCCGTTCACCAGGAGGTTCGGGAAGCGCGCGGGGAGCACGCTCGGCTCGGTGACGGATTCGTCGTAGTTCGGCTGCCAGTCCACCGTGTCGTCTTTGAGGTCGCGCAGCATCTCCATCGCGGGGCGCGCGAGGCGGGCCTCGGTGTAGCGCATGGCCGCAGGCGGGTCGCCGTCGATGGAGCCGAAGTTGCCGTGGCCGTCCACGAGCGGCACGCGCATCGAGAAGTCCTGCGCGAGGCGCACCATCGCGTCGTAGACCGAGGCGTCGCCGTGCGGGTGGTACTTGCCGATCACCTCGCCGACCGTCCACGCGCTCTTCTTGTGCGGGCGGTTCGGCGTGATGCCGGCGTCGCTCATGGCGTAGAGGATGCGGCGGTGCACGGGCTTCAGTCCGTCGCGCACGTCCGGCAGGGCGCGCGCCACGATGACGGACATCGAGTACTCGATGAAGCTGAGGCGCATCTCGGAGGAGAGCCCGACGGGCTTCAGGGTGCCGCCGTGGATGTCCTCGAGCGTAAGGCGGCTGCCGCCCTCCTCGGAGAGGATGCCGGTGCGCGAATCACCGAGGTCCTCGAGGTCCTCCTCGCTCACCTCCTCGTCGGAGAGGGAATCGGGATCGAAGTCGAAGCCGGTGTCGGCGTCCGCGTCGTCGTCGGCGAGGTCGTCGTCCGCGTCGGCGGAGTCGTAGTCGTAGTCGTCGAGGTCGTCGCCCTCGGCACGTCCGTCGAGGTCGTCGAGGTCGTCTTCGCGATCGAAGTCGTCCCTATCGCGTGAATCAGCCATGGAGGGGGCCTTTCTTGGCTAGATGTCGAGGAAGCGAGCGTCGCGGGCGTGCGACTGGATGAACTCGCGGCGCTTCTCCACGGAGTTGCCCATGAGGTCGCTCACGGTGAGGTCCGCGTTCATCGCGTCCTCGATGTCCACCTTGAGCAGGATGCGGTTCTTCGGCTCCATGGTGGTCTCCCAGAGCTGCTCCGGGTCCATCTCGCCGAGGCCCTTGTAGCGCTGCACGGTGTAGCTCTTCGCGTCGAGGCCCTTCACCTGCCGCGCGAGCTCCTCGTCGGTGTAGATGTAGGTGCCCTTGCGGCGTCCCTTCGGCTTCAGCTGGAAGAGCGGCGGCTGCGCGATGTAGATGTAGCCCGCCTCGATCATCTCCGGCATGTAGCGGTAGAAGAACGTGAGGAGCAGGATGCGGATGTGCGCGCCGTCCACGTCGGCGTCGGTCATGATGATGATCTTGTGGTAGCGCGAGCGCTCGAGGTTGAACTCCTCCCCCACGCCCGTGCCGATGGCCGTGACGAGGTTCTGGATCGTGTCGCTCGAGAGGGCGCGCGCGGGCCCCACGCGCTCGACGTTCAAGATCTTGCCGCGCAGGGGCAGGATCGCCTGGATGGAGCGGTCGCGCGCCATCTTCGCGGAGCCACCGGCCGAATCGCCCTCGACGATGAAGAGCTCCGTCATCGCGGGGTCCTTCACCGAGCAGTCGGCGAGCTTGCCGGGCAGGTTCGCACTCTCGAGGAGGCCCTTCCTGCGCGTGGCCTCGCGGGCCTTGCGCGCCGCCTGGCGCGCCTTCGCCGCGCTCGAGGCCTTCGCCACGATGGCGCGGGCCTGCTTCGGATGCTCCTCGAGGTACTCGGCGAAGCGCTCCGTCACGACCTTCAGGACGGAGGCGCGCATGAAGGTGTTGCCGAGCTTGGCCTTCGTCTGGCCCTCGAACTGCGGGTTCGCGAGCTTCACGGAGATCACGGCGCAGAGCCCCTCGCGCACGTCGGAGCCCTCGAGGTTCTTGTCCTTCTCCTTCAGGATGCCCTGCGTGCGAGCGTATTTGTTGATCACGCTCGTGATGGCGGTGCGGAAGCCCTCGAGGTGCATGCCGCCCTCGGGGGTGTAGATGTTGTTCGCGAAGGCGAGGACGTTCTCGGAGTAGCTCGTGTTCCACTGCATGGCCACTTCGACCTCGCCCGTGGCGTCCGGCTCGCTTCCCTTGGCCTCGCCCTCCATGTAGATGGGGGTCTTGATGTCCCCCACGAGCTCCTTGCCGTCGTTCAGGTACTTCACGAAGTCGATGATGCCGCCGGAGTAGCAGTACGTGTCCTCCTTCGGCACGAGGCCGCGCTCGTCTTTGATGGATATCTTGAGGTTTTTATTCAGGAATGCGTATTCCTGCATGCGGACGCGGAGGGTCTCGTAGTCGAAGTCCGTCGTCTCGAAGATCTGGGCGTCCGGCCAGAAGGTGACGGTGGTGCCCGTGGCCTTCGAGGTGCCGATCTTCTTGATCTGCTCCGTGGTCTTGCCGCGGGAGAACGCCATTTCCCAGATGCCGCCGTCGCGCTTCACCTGCACGACGAGCTTCTCGGAGAGCGCGTTCACCACCGAGACGCCCACGCCGTGGAGGCCGCCGGAGACTTTGTAGGCGTCGTTGTCGAACTTCCCGCCCGCGTGGAGGACGGTCATCACGACCTCGAGCGTGGACATCTTCTTGCGCTTGGTGTGGCGCTCGACGGGGATGCCGCGGCCGTTGTCCTCCACCGTCACGGAGCCGTCGGCGTTGATGGTGACGTTGATCTTCGTGCAGTAGCCGGCGAGCGCCTCGTCGACCGCGTTGTCCACGACCTCGTAGACCAGGTGGTGGAGGCCGGCGGCGCCAGTGGAGCCGATGTACATGCCCGGGCGCGTGCGCACGGGGGCGAGGCCCTCGAGGATCTTGATGTCGTTTGCGCCGTAGGAGGCCTTGGATTTCGTGGAGGATGCGTCGCTCTTCTTGGGCACGAGCACTCCTTATGATTGCTGCGTTTCAAGTGTCGAGGCGGGTGCGCGGGATGTGCGGGCGCGCTCGGGGCGCGACAAGGAGGCATGGTACGCGCCTTCCAAAGTATAGCGAAGCGAACATGTGTTTGCAATATCATCACATGGCGATTTAGTGCTCGCCTGAGCGCAATTCGCCGCCCCGAAGAATATGACTTTTTGCGAGAGGACGTCTGGGCGGCGATGTGAGCCGCGTTCTTCGAATCAACGCCTTTGATCGCCCTCGTCTCGCTTCGAGGCTCTGATGGCCCCTAAAATCGCGTCCGCGAGCTCCTTCGGAAGGTCGCCCACGAGCCCCTCGGCCCACGCCTCCTCGGAGGCGGTGAGGGGTGCGGGGGTGCGCAAGACCTCGGCGCCATTCGTCTCTGCGGGGTGCGCGGCCTCACGCGGCGCCGCGCTCGCCGACCGCGAGGGCGCGCGGCGGTTCGAGAGCCGAAACTCAATCTTTTCCACGGGAAAGCCGAGGTAGGCCATGCGCTGCTCGTAGAGCAGGTGGTCCGTGGCGAACTCATAGACGAAGCTGTGGCCGTCGAGGTAGACGATGAGCGTGGGAAGGCCGCCCGCCTCGCCCTCCTTCACGTAGATCCCGCACGTGTGGCGGCTCCCCGCCTCGCCGGCGGCCTCGGCCCAGAGCGCCGCCGCGCGCGAGGTGGCGTCGGATGAGGCGAGCACGCCGCCCATGGATGAGGCGAGCACGTCCTTGAGCTCGACTTTCCCGAAGCCCCTGCGCCGCGCGTCCCGCGCGCCGAGGCGCGCCTCGAGCTCCGCGGCGAGCTCCTCGCTGATCTCCCCGTCCCACTCTCGCTCACGCATGGCCGTAGCGCACCACCTTCCCGCGCGAGAGGATGGCGTCGTCGAAGTAACCGAGGTGCGTGGTGGTGATCACCGTCTGGATGCCCTCGTCGGCGAGCTCCGAGAGGCTCTTTCTGCGCGTCTCGTCGAGCTCGCTCATCACGTCGTCCAAAAGGAGGATCGGCCGCTCGTCGAGCGCCGCCTCGGCGAAGCGCACCTGCGCGATCTTCCACGCGAGCACGATGGAGCGCTGCTGGCCCTGGCTTGCGAACGTGCGCGCGTCGCGGCCCCCCACGAAGATCCTCACGTCGTCGCGATGCGGTCCCACCGTGGTCTGGCGCCGGCGCAGGTCCTCCTCGCGCCTCGCGGCGAGCGTCCTCGCCATGAGCTCCGTGAGCTCCTCGCGCGAGATGTCTTGGGGAAGCGCGCCTCCGCGCTCCCCCGCCGCGCGCGCGCCGGGCGCGATCGTCGATTCATAGGAAACGCGCAGCTCCTCGCCCGAGGCGATCGTCCCGTACGCCTCCTCCCAGAAGGGCTTCATCGCGTGGAAGAGCGAGAGGCGGTGCCGCGTGAGCGTCGCGCCGCCGAGGGCGAGCGATTCATCCCACGCGTCGAGGATCGAGAGGTTGACCTCGTCCTCCTTGAGCAGGCGGTTTCGCTGCATGATGGAGCGCTGGTAGGTGCGCGCGACCTTCGAGAAGCCGCTCGACGCCTGCGCGCCGAAGCCGTCGAGCTCCTCGCGGCGCATCGCCGCCGGCCCCTTCACGAGCAAGAGGTCGTCCGGCGTGAAGAGCACCGAGAGGAGCGTCCCCTGGATGGCGCCCGGGGTCGTGGGCTTGCCGTTCCTCGAGAAGGTGCTCCTGCCATTCGCCACGCTCATCGCGAGATCCACGACGCGTCCGTCGCCCTCGAGGCGCGCCTTGGCAAAGGCGCTCGCCGCGCCCTCGCGCACGAGGTCGGCCGCGCGGGCGTGCCTCGGCGAGCTCGCGCGCGTGAGGAGCGTGAGGGCCTCGATCGTGTTCGTCTTGCCGGAGGCGTTCGGCCCCACGAGCAGCGTGAGCGAGGGGTCGAGCGCGAGGTGCAGGTCCTCGAGGTTTCGCCAGTCGCGCGCGTCGAGGCTCGCCACCTTCAGCGCCACGAGGTCCCCCTTCGCCCTTGCCCCGCCACGCGATTAATCGCGAAGCGGCATGAGGAGGTAGAGGTAGGACACCTTGCCGAGGGCCTTGAAGAGCGCCGGCTCGCGCGAGCTCCTGAGCTCGATCGCCACGTCCTCCACGTCCTTCAGCGCGCCGAGGCAGTCGAAGACGTAGCGATAGTTGAGGATGATCGTCACGTTGTCGCCGGAGATCTTCGCGGCGAGCGTCTCGGTGGCCTCGCCGGCGTCCGGGCTCTTCGCCGAGATGGTCATGAGCTGGCCGTCGGCGTCCACCTCGATCGTCACGGAGGGGTGCGAGGATGCGATCGTCGTCATGCGGCGAAGCACCTGGTCGAGCGCGTCGACCTTGCAGGAGATCTGCGTGCTCGAACTCTCGGGGAGGATCGCGCGGTAGTTCGGGAAGGTGCCCTCGATGCGCCTCGAGACGTAGGTGACGTCGCCCGTCTCGAAGACCACCTGGTTCTGCGTCACGCCCACGAGCACCTCTCCCTCGCCGCCGGCGAAGGAGAGCACGTCGTGGAACGCGCCCGCGGGCACGATCATCTCGAAGTTCTCGAGGTCCGCGCCCTCCACCTGCGTGTCGCACACGGCCATGCGGAAGGTGTCCGTGGCCACCATGCGAAGCGCCCCCTCGGAGAGGGTGAGGAGGATGCCGGTCAGGATGGGGCGCGAGCTGTCGCGGGAGACGGCGCGCGAGACGCGCTGCTCCATCTGGGAGAGCACCTCGGCGGGAAGCTCCACGGAGCGCTCGAGCGCGTAGCTCGGAAACTCGGGGAAGTCATCCGCGGAGAGCGTGTTCAGCTTGAAGCGCGAGCGCTCGCAGGAGATGGAGAGCTGGGTGCCGTCCGTGGCAATCTCCACCGCCGCGTCGGGGAGCGACTTCACGACGTTCGTGAAGGTCTTGCCGGCCACCACGACCGCGCCGTCCTCCTCCACCATCGCGGCGATGCGATCGCGGATGTGAATCGTCTGGTTCGTGGTCTGGAGCTCGATCGTGCCCTCTTGGGCGCGAATGAGGATGCCCGAGAGGATCGCCGAGCCCGCCGTGGAGGCGAGCCCCTTGCCCACGACGCCCAATGCCTTGGCAAGGCTCTGCTGGTTCACGATGAATTTCATGGTCGCCCCTTACGGTCGCGCTCCCTTACTTCCCACTGTAAGGGATTAAAGTTTGGCGGTATTGGTGGGACAGGTCGAAAAGTGCAAAGTCGGCGTCGCGTGAGCGTGCGCACGGCGATTCGAATGTACGTTCGTCTTCATAACTTCGCAGCTTGTCGACCGTGTTTCCCCTGCGCGGAAAGTTTTCGACATGGATGCGGCGTTTTTCGACACGCTTCGACCAACCATCGACCGATCGATGTGCACGCGCGCCGTCATGATTCGAGCTTCCTGCGCAGGCTCTGGACGGTGTCGATGAGGGTGCGGTCCGTGCGGTCGGCGAGGAGCCGGTTCACGTAATCGAACGAGTGCATCACGGTGGTGTGCGAGCGGCCGCCGAAGCGCGCGCCGATCTCGGCGTAGGTGAGGTCGGTGAGCTGGTGGCAGAGCCAGATGGCCACATGGCGCGCCTGGGCGATCTCGCGCGTGCGCTTCGTGCCGATGAGGTCGGCGTGCGAGATGCCCATCACCTGCTCGACGTTGTGTTGGATCTCCTCCACGGACACGCGCCGCTGACCGTGGGGCCACTTCTCGCGCGCCTTCGCGCGCACGTCCTCGTCGGTGATGGTGACGCCGCGCTTCTCGAGCTCGGAGGCGAGGAAGAGGCAATTCTGCACGTAGGACTTGATGAGGCGGATGTTGTCGCCCGCGGAGGCCGCCATCACGTCGAGCACCTCGGCGGGGATCGTGCCCTCGTAGCCGATGAGCCCCTCGTCCTTGTAGCGCTGGTAGAACGTGCCGATGAGGTTGCGCTTGAGCTCGAGCGCGGGGGTTTGGATGCCGATCTCGTAGCCCGAGCCCATGCGGCTCGAGATGCGCTCGCTCATGCCGAGGAGCGACGGCGGCTCGTCGGCGGCGAGCACGATCTGCTTGCCGTTCGACACGAGGTAGTTGAAGGTCTCGAAGAAGAACTGCACGGTGCTCGTGGCCTGGCGAAGGTGCTGGATGTCGTCCAGGATGAGCACGTCGACGTCGCGATAGTCGTTCGTGAACTCCTCGATGATGCTGCGATCGCCCATCATCGCGCTCGTGTAGTCGCTGATGAAGTCCGTGGCCGTGATGTAGGCGCAGGTGCGCGTCGGGTCGTTTTGCGCGATGTAGTTCTTGATGGACATCAGGAGGTGCGTCTTGCCGAGGCCCGATTCGCCGTAGATGAAGAGCGGGTTGTACTGGGCGTTGTTGCCGTTCGCCACCTGCTTGGCGGCGATGAGCGCGAAGCGGTTCTCCACGCCCTCGACGAAGTTCTCGAAGGTGAGCTTCAGGTCTTGGTCGCTCACGTCGCGCGTGAGGTGGTTCTTGTGCCGGCGGGCCTCGGGCACGCTCGCGCTCGCCTCGCGCGCGGTGGCCGGCTCACGGACGTCCTCGCCGAGCTGCGCGCGGAACTCGTCCTCGGAGATCGAGGTCTTCGAGGCCTCGAAGGGGATCACCGGCGCGGGCTCCCGCTCCCCCACCACCGTGAAAGCCGGCTGGCTGGAGGACCCGTCGAACCACTCCGCGTCCTGGGCGACGCCCTCGGTGATGAGCGTGGGAAACATCGGGTTCGTCTCCTCGCGCTCCACTTGGATCACGAGCTTCATCGGCTCGAAGGCGGCCTCGGAGAGCACGCGCTCGAGGAGGTCGATTTCGAGGTCGAGGCTTCGCTTCGCGTAGGCCGAGTTTGTCTTCACCGTGAGCACGTCGTCTGTGAGCGAGACGGGGATGCAGGCGCCGAGCATCGCCACGCGTCGGCCCGACCCGGGCTCGCGCGCGACGAGGCGGCGGGTGTCGTCCCAGAGGATGAAGGCGTCTTGGTCCATTGAGGCTCTTCTTGCGTGGGGTGGGCGTGTTCGGCGCGGGGCGCCGAGGGGAAGATCAGTATAAAAGTTCAAAACTCCGGCGCGCGCCTTGTTCAAAACTTGTCACGCGTCCGGCTGGCCGGGGGCGCGCAAGGATCAGCGCGCAGGCTGCGAATTCGCTGCTACGAGCATGCACACGCGCTGACCAAGCGGGGTGAGCCTGCGCTTTTGGCCGATCTTCTCCACAATTCCCTTGCCCTCGAGCGCGGCGAGCCGGCGCGACCACGTGGGAGACGAGCTGCCGTACGTGGCGACGAGCTCCTTGGGGCCCACGTCCTCGTGCTTTGCGAGGTAGGCCACGATGTCGCGCTCGGTCCTGGAGAGTGTGGGGAGCGTTTCGGCGAGGGGTTTCGAGGCGGGGGTGGGCTTCTCCCCTGCCTGGATTTCAACTGCGCGTTGTGTCTCGAGGCTCAAGGTGACGATCGTGCCCCCGGAGAGGTTGTCCTCCACGCTGAGCGCGCCTCCGTGCTCGTCCATGAAGTTGTGCACGTAGGGCAGGCCGAACCCCACGCCGCGGATGTAGTGCTTCATCGCCTCCGTGGCGGTGGTGGTGCCGAACTCGAGCGCCTGCTCCTTCGCGGGGATGCCGGGGCCGCGGTCGGCGAAGCGGATCGTGTTGCCGCCGGGGAAGATCGTCACCACGGGGTCGGTGAAGTACGCGTGGATGAGGTTCTCCACCACCTCGCGGATGACCATGAAGGGGATGGATCCTCCCTGCTCCTTCGCGAGGCCGTAGGTGGTTTGCGTGAGCTCGTCCACGTAGGAGCGGATGGGTTGCGGCTCCACCACGACGATCCTCGGCGCGATGTCCACGGAGTCGAGCACCGCGATCCTCGCCTCCTGCGGTGCCTCGTCGAGGCGCAAGAAGCTGAAAGTTTCAGGAGTTTCAGGCAGGGGAGCTGAAGCATTCCACGAGGAAGCGTGCCCGCGTGTGGCCTCGTTGACCCACGGATAGAAGTTCTCGGCCACCGGGCGCTCCCCTCCTTTCTGAAACATTTCAACAAATGTCGAAAACTTGCAGAAACTTTCGAGCGGCGGAGTGAAAGCCCATCTTAGCGCGCAGTTGCGGAGGTGCTGCGATAAAAGGTGAAAGAGGCGAGAAAGCCGCTATAGTAGGTAATCCAGTCTCGACCATCCTCTCGACTGACGCACCTAGAAGACCCACATCCTCGGAGGCTCTCATGAAGCGCACCTACCAGCCCAACAAGCGCAAGCGTGCCAAGACGCATGGCTTCAGGGCTCGCATGGCCACCAAGGGCGGCCGCCTCGTCCTCGCCCGTCGTCGCGCCAAGGGACGCAAGCGTCTCACCGTCTAGCTCGACCGTGCAGATCGTCAAGAACAGGCAAGATTTCGATCGCATCTTCCACGAGGGGTTCCGCGGCGGCTCGCACTTGAGCCGCGTCGTGTGGGCCCCCTCGAGCGAAGCTGAGGGTCGCGTGGCGTTCGTCGCCGCGAAGCGCATCGGAAACGCCGTGGCGCGCAATCGCTCGAAGCGCGTGCTCAGGGCCTGCGCCGCCGAGGCGGGGTTTCCCCGCGAGGGCAAGGACGTGGTGCTCATGGCCACGCCGCACACTAAGAGCGCGAAGCACGAGGACGTGGTGAGGTCCCTTCGCCTCTCCATGCAGCGCGCGGACGATGTGGCGAGGAAAGCCAGCGCGAGATGAGCACCGCGGCGAGCGAGGCTGAGGCAAGGCCCCAGGGCCTCGTTTCCCGTGGCTTCACCGCGCTCATCCACTTCTACCAGCACTATCTCTCGCCGCTCCATCCCGCCTGTTGCATCTACACCCCCACCTGCTCGGAATACGCCGCGCAGGCCATCAGGAAATACGGCGCGCTCAAGGGCACGTGGCTCGCCGTGAAGCGAATTTGTCGCTGCCACCCCTTCCACGAGGGTGGATACGACCCGGTCCCCTAGGAGGGGGCCTGCGGAGGAACTATGTGGGATTGGTTCATAGACTTCCTGGCATGGGTGCTGCAGCTCCTCGCCGACTTCTGCGGTGACTGGGGCCTCGCGGTCATCCTGCTCACGGTGATCGTGCGCTTGCTGCTCATGCCGCTCACGGTGAAGTCCCTGCGCTCGAACGCGCAGATGCAGGCCATGCAGCCGCGCATCCAGCAGATCCAGGAGATGTACGCGGACGATCCGCAGCGCCAGCAGGAGGAGATGCGCAACATCTACCTCGAGACCAAGACGAACCCGCTTGGCGGCTGCCTCCCCTTGATCCTCCAGATGCCGATCTTCTTCGCGCTCTTCTCGGTGCTGCGCGACCGCATCCCCGAAACGGCGCACTTCTACGGCATCCTCGACTCGCTCTCGCAGTCGGTCTCCGGCTCCATCGCCTCCATCGGCATCGCCGCGAGCTGGGTGTTCATCCTCCTCGACATCCTCTTCGGCGTGCTCACCTTCGTGCCGATGCTCATGCAGCAGAGGAACATGGAGGGGCAGCAGAAGACCACCTCGCTCATCATGGGCGTCGTGATGGCGGGCATGATGATGTGGTTCGGTTGGGGCGTCCCCGCCGGCGTGCTCCTCTACTACGACACCTCCGCCATCTGGCAGGTGGTGCAGCAGGTCTTCATCACGAATCGGGTCACCGAGGAAGCGAAGGCCGAGCAAGAGGCGAAGATGCAGCCGGTGGCCGTGAAGGTGAACGTTGAGCGCCGCGTGCGCAAGAAGCGTCAGCATAAGAAGGGTTAGCCATGGCAGACGGTTCACAGCCGAATTACGAGGCCATACGCGGCCGTCTCGAGGCCAACGAGCTCTCCGAGAGCGATCTCGACGCCATCGCCGACGTGTCGGTGGACTTCCTGCGCGCGCTCCTGCGCTGCTTCGGGGAGAACACGTGTTCGATTGACGAGTACGAAGGCGAGGATGGCGACCTCATCCTGAACGTCACCGACGGCGACCTCGCGGTGCTCATTGGGCGCCATGGCCGCGTCCTCGAATCACTGCAGCTCATGGTCACCTCCGTGGCCACCCGCACGCTCGGCTTCTACTACCCTGTCTCCGTCGACATCGAGTCCTACCGCGAGCGTCGCAAGGCGCGGATCATCTCCCTCGCGCACCGTGCCGCCTCCAAGGTGCATCGCAACGGAGGCAGCGTGAAGCTTCCCGTGATGAACGCCTATGAGCGGCGCATCGCCCATATCGCCCTACGCGAGGATGACGGGGTCACGACCTACTCCGAGGGCGAAGATCCGAACCGCTACGTGGTGGTGGCCGAGGTCTACGACGCCGCACCCTTCGACGAGGAGTAGTGGCGTCGCTGCCAAAAACCCTGAGGCGTGGAGTCTTGTCACGCCGAATTGGCTTGGCCTATGAGTGGGCTTCCTGAGAAGGATCTGTTTGTTGCACGCTACGCAGCCAGGCTGCGTGCTGAGGCTGCCTCCGTGGGTGTGGTGATCGACGATCTTCAGTGCACGCAACTCCTCACCCATCTCTGGCTCGTGCTCTCCGCGAACGAGCAGGTGAACCTCACGGCGATCACCTCGCCCGAGGAAGCGATCACCAAGCACGTCGTCGACTCGCTGCTCTTTCTCAAGCCTTACCGTGAGGGTGCCGGGAGGTACCTCGATATGGGTACCGGTGCGGGCTATCCAGGCATCGTGCTCGAGATCATGGAACCTCGCCCTGGCGTGCTCTTGGATTCTCGAAACAAGAAGATCGATGCGTGTCGACGCTTCTGCGATGAACTTGGGCTCGTCGACGTTGCCTGCTGTGCCGAGCGTATCGAGGACCATGCGCGGGAGCATCGCGAAGACTACGGAACCATTACGGCACGTGCCCTGGCGCCTCTGGGTGTGATCCTGGAGTACGCTCAGCCACTCCTCACTCCCGGTGGGTATGTGATTGCAAGTAAGGGATCCTTGAGTGGTGAGGAACTGAAGCACGGCAGCGAGGTGGCGGAACTGCTTGGTTTTGAAGGTGTTTCATGTGAAACGTTTCAGCTACCCCGTGGTGCTGGGAAGCGGGAGATCCTTGTCTATCGGAAGGTTGGGGACTCCTCGGTGAGACTTCCTCGGAAGGCTGGGATGGCTACGAAACGACCCCTTTGATGCGGTTTTGCGGGGCGTTTGGCGCGCATGGCCTTCGCTCAGGTCCTCGGCGTGGAGCGTACGCCCACATCACATCATTGGGCCTGCTGAAGTCGCTCAGGCCATACGCGCCAAACTACTCAGGCCCCTGCGCTCCGCATCCAACTTCCGCTCCTGATTCCCTGCTATCGAATGCGGAGCTCGACTCTCCAACGTCATACCGAGCTGCGGGGAGTTTGGCGCGTATGGCCTTCGCTCGGGTCCTCGGCGTGGAGCGGGTGCCCACATCACATCATTGGGCCTGCGAAAGTCGCTCAGGCCATACGCGCCAAACTACTCAGGCCCTGCTCCTTGCATCCAACCTCCGCCCCTGATTCCCTGCGATCGAATGCGGAGCTCGACTCTCCAACGTCGTACCGCGCATCCGCAAAGAAATCGCTGGCCACCTGGATGAGCACCACGACTTCGCATCTCCCCGCGGTGCTCAAAACGGTGTCCAGCGATTTCTTTTCTCTGTATAAGGACCCCAAACTAAAACTACGTTTCTAAGAAAGCGCACGAACTCTCCGAGTTCGAGCTCATGATTCGTCGAGAATTCGGCAGAATTCTCGACAACTTCAATGAAGCACGTCCATATGCATTTGTCTCACATATACAAGATGAATGTAATGCAGCTGTTCCTTAAATAGACCTCGGCGCAGGCCGAGTGCGCACATCAAGTCTTTGGGCCTGCGGATATGAAGAGGACCATATTCATTTAGTATCTCAAAGATTGAGATTAGGTAGCGTCGTTCCATTGTCTGAAGTAACTCAAAGATTTGGACTTGTGAACGTGGTTCCATTGTCTACGGGACTCGGTACAACCGCTCATATCACATCATAAGGACTGCAGATAATCAGGCTCATAGAAGACAATGAGTTCATGTCTGATAGGCTGATCGGGTTATCGGACAAATGTGTTGGTGAATCTAACGTGATATCGCAGGTAGATGGCCACGAGAAGGCCCCCAAAGCTGTCAAGCTCGAACTTTGAAGGTGGAAGAATGGTGTTGCTAATTCGGACATGAATCCGCAGGTAGAGCGGCAAAAAGGCGGCCTCAAAGTCGGTGGCGCCCAAAGGGCCCTTGGACACCCCGTGGGTCTTCGCCCAGGAAGTGGATGGCCGCATCGATCATCGCCACCCGCACCTCGTTGCTCTCTCTTTCGCACCTCGTGGCATGCATCCAGCTCTTCCGCATCTCGTGGCACGCTTCTTCCTCCTTCGCACGCCGATGAAGGCACGCGGGGCTTCTAATCGCACATCGGCGCGGATAAGGCGGCCCCATGCCACCGATCGCGCGAAAGAGCTGCCTACGTGACGAAATCCTCGTGCGAAGGAGAGGCCTAGACGGAATCAAATGCGAAGGAACGCCCCGCACGGCAGAGCTCGTGCTAAAGAACGCCCCGCACGGCAGAGGTCGTGCGAAGCAACGGCCCACGCGGCGATGGCCAGGGCTTCGCGTGGTGCCGGTAGCTTAGCAAGTAAGCCGACTATGCCATCAACGCGCTTTGCCTATAACCCAGCTAATCGACACACTACGTCCCATCGTAGCGCCCTACTTTTGTGAACAACGCCAAGATGCACAGAGGCTTTTCTCAGTAAGGAAGCGGCCCAACGATCTATTTAGCCCAAAGTAAAGCTTCTCAAGGCGCCAGCCTTGAGAAGCGAACAAGACAACATCCAGGCAGTATCGACACCATACCAACTGCGTAAAGTGAGGAATTCAACCGAATTCCTCACTAAATCTGAGCGAAGAATTCGGACGAATTCTTCGCGCTCTATTAGCCCGCAGTAAATATGCTGGTGTCAAAGCTAGGGCCGGGAGGTTTGTACCTCGTGGAGCCCTGTGGGAGCCGTAATGAGAAGGCCCTTTTTCTCGGACCTCAGGAGTGGTCCGCCGGCATCACAGCCCGTATGCCAATGTGAGGT
>CANQNP010000003.1 GCA_947625235.1 uncultured Atopobiaceae bacterium
ACGAGCGAGCTCGTGTGTGGTGAGCTCAAGCCCGTGGTGATCGATTCCGACGGTCGCCGCTTCGAGCTCCTCGCCGCGTAAGCGCTATCCGCATGGCTGCCTCGGCAGCCCCGCTTGCCCCCTTCCAAAGGACCCGCTCCTGCGGGTCCTTTTTCGTGCGGTGGCTTGGCGGGAGATCGATTTCGGGGGGGGCGAGAAGCTCGCAGCGTCATGTCGTGGTCCGCTGGAAGCTCGCTGGGGGCTTCGGCAGGTTCCTTGATGTTTGCGTAGGGTCTTCGGCCGGTTTTCGTGGCGCGTAGGGCCTTGCGCCGGTCGTGGCTCTTGGTTGCATAGGTGCTTCTGCCGGTAAAACCGGCCTCATAGGGCCTTGCGCCGGTCGGATTCAGCACTCACTTCGTTGAATATCGATGCGTTTCGACCGGCCGAAGGCGCTATGCGATGCAAATACCGGCCGAAGGCTCTACGCGACCCGGCGCAAGGCTCTACGCGAAGCAAAACCGGCCGAAGGCTCTACGCGACCCGGCGCAAGGCCCTCCGTGCCAGGAAGCCCGTGCCTCACGCCTCCGCGCGCTTCCACACGCGGCGGCCGAAGAGGAGCGCGAGGCCGGTGATGGCGCTCGAGAGCACGCAGAACGCGAGCGCGATCGCGGGGATGAAGGCCTTCGAGATGGCGTCGATGAGAAGGCCGCCGAAGAAGGCCGAGCCCGCCTTGCCGATGTCCGCGAAGAAGAAGAGCTCGCCGTTCACGGCGCCCCAGTGCTCCTTGGGGGTCTTCTTCGCGATGAGGGCCTTGATGAGGGGCGACGTGGTGCCCACGGTGATGCCGTAGCCGATGGCGGCGAGGATGAGCGTCCAGAAGCTCGGCCAGATGGCGAAGAAGATGAACCCGACGATCTCCACCGACTGCAGCGGCAGGAGGAGCCAGGTCTTGTCGCTGTCGAAGACCTTGCCGCCGAGGAGCCGGCAGGCGAGCGTGGCGAGCCCCGTGGCCACGAAGAACGCCGCCCCCACCTTGATGCCCGCGTATTTGGCGAAGATGAGGATGAAGGTCACGCAGAAGCCCTTCGGGATGCGCCGCGCGAGCGAGATCACCATGAAGGGAAGCGCCTCGGGCATGAGGAAGGGCTCGATGAAGCGCTTGAGGGCGCCCTCACGCGGCGCGTCCGCGTCCCCGCGCGCGGGCTTGGGGTCGGCCGGCATGGTGGCGAGCGAGTGGCGCCGTCGCTGCAGGAGGAGGATCGCCGCGATCGAGGCCACCATGAGGAGCGCGTAGAAGGCGTAGAACGCGTGGTAGCCGATGCCGTCGATGAGGCCCGTGGAGATGAGCGCGCCGAACATCGTGCCGAGCGAGGTGCCCGCGCCCTTGATGCCGAGGCGCTTGCCGAACTGCTTCTTCGAGGACGAGCCGAGCACCGCCACCGTCATCACGTTCGTGGCGATGGCGAAGGCGCCGCCCTGGAGCACGCGCGCGAACATCGCCATGGCGAAGGTGTCCCAGATGGCGGGGAGCGCGGTGCCGACGAACATCACCGCGAGGCTCGCCATGAGCACGCGATAGTGCGAGAAGGAATCGGTGATCTCGCCGCCCACGAGCCGCATGACCATGCTCGAGAGCGTGAACACCGCCACGAACGTGCCGCCGACGGCGGCCGAGTAGCCCACGGTGTCGTAGTAGTAGGGGATGCCCGTGTTCAGGCCCTGCATGTAGAGGTTCGTGAAGAACGTGACGAGCACGAGCACGGCGAGCGTCACGTTCTCCGCGCTCAGGGAGCGCGAAGGCCGCGCGGCCCTTCTCTCATCCCTCGGCTTCCCCATGCGTGGCCCCTAGTGTGGCATGAGGGCTTTGAGCAGCCAGAACTTGTCGTCGAACGGGGGATTTCGGATGGGGATCTCGCACCACGTGCCCTTCGTGAGGACGCTCTTGTAGTGCGTGAAGGTGTCGAACCCGTGCTTGCCGTGGTACTCGCCGAGGCCGGAGTTGCCGAGTCCGCCGAAGCCGAGCGCGTTGTTCGCGATGTGCGTCACGCAGTCGTTCACGCAGCCGCCGCCATACGGGAGTTCGCGGATGATGCGCCGCGGCACCTCGCGATCCTCGGCGAAGACGTAGCAGGCGAGGGGGTGCGGCTGGGCCTTCTCCATCGCGAGGACCTCGTCGAGGCTGGTCCAGGTGATGACGGGAAGCACCGGCCCGAAGATCTCCTGGCCCATGAGCGGGTCGTCGAGCGTGACGCCCGTCACGCAGGTGGGTTCGATCTTCAAGCTCGCCTCGTCGCCGTGCCCGCCGAAGGCGATCCTCGTGCCCTCGGGGCGGTCGTGGATGAGGCCCATCACGCGCTGCCAGTGGTGGTCGGAGATCATGTGCGGCCACCACGCGCATTCGAGCGCATTGCCGTAGTAGCGATGGAAGGTCTCCTCGAGGAGCCCCACGAGCTCGTCCGCCACGTCGGCGTGGACGAGCAGGTGGTCGGGCGCCACGCAGGTCTGCCCGCAGTTCAAGCCCTTGCCCCAGCAAATGCGCTCCGCGGCCACCTTGAGGTTCGCCGAACGGTCGACGAAGCAGGGGCTCTTGCCGCCGAGCTCGAGCACGACGGGCGTGAGGTGCTCGGCCGCGGCGCCCATGATCTCCTTGCCCACCCGCGCGCTGCCGGTGAAGAACACGAAGTCGAAGTGCGGCTTCAAGAGCCAGTCGTTCATGTTCGCCGAGCCCGGGAAGCCGCAGACGAAGCCCGGGTCGAAGATCTCGCCGAGGAGCTCGCAGAGGAGCGTGCCCGTGGCCGCGGAGGTGCGCGAGGGCTTGAGCGCCACGCAGTTGCCGGCCGCGATGGCGTCCACGAGTGGCACGAGCGCGAGCTGGAGGGGATAGTTCCACGGCGAGAGCACGAGCGCCACGCCAAAGGGCTCCGGGTAGATCCTCGAGGAGGAGGGGAAATGGTAGAGGGGCGTGGGCACGCGCTTCGGACGCGACCACGCGCTGAGGTGCGCCACGCAGGTGTTGATCTCGTCGTAGACGAGCGCGAGCTCTGATTCATAGCCCTCGAAGTGCGCCTTGCCGAGGTCCTTCTCGAGGGCGTCCAAAACGCGGTTCTCGTTGGCCTTGAGCTGCGACTTCAGGCGTCGGAGGGCGGCGATGCGGAAGGCGGGGTCGCGCGTGGCCCCGCGCTCGAACCACGCGCGCATGGCGGCGGCCTGCTCCATCACATCCTCGAGGCTCTCGAAGGTCGGACGAGCGATGCTGCCTGGATGCGCGGGCGCGGGGGCTACGCTCGCGGCGAGAGTGCTGGCCATGGGGGTCTCGCTTCCTCGTGCACGGGGTGGGGCTGACTACAATCCCCTTGTACCCCGATCGCGCAGGCGTTTCGGGCTTTCGGGCAGGCGCACGGAACGGGGCGTGAGAGGAGGGATGGGGCCCATGGCGATCACGCGACCACGACTCGCGGGGCCTCACGCGCCACGTCGCGCCCCGCGGCCTCCCGCGCCGGCGATGCCCGTCCCTCCCGCGCCCGCCGCGGTGGCCGCGCCGCGCGAGCGACGCATGCCCTACGTGCCCGCCCTCGATGGCCTCCGCGCGTTCGCCGTCGCCTGCGTCGTGCTCTACCACCTGAAGACCGTCTGGGCGCCCTGCGGACTGCTCGGCGTGACGATCTTCTTCGTGCTCTCGGGCTACCTCATCACCTCGCTCATCGTCGACGAGTGGCGCCGCACGCACGCGCTCGACCTCAGGGTCTTCTGGATGAAGCGCCTGCGGCGCATCATGCCGGCGATCACCTTCCTCTTGCTCGCCCTCGTGCCGCTCTGCGCCATCTTCTCGCCGGTGATGCTCACGAAGCTCAGGAACGACTTCCTCCCGAGCCTCCTCTTCTACAACAACTGGTGGCAGATCTTCCAAGACGTGAGCTACTTCGAGAACCTCGGCTCGCCGAGCCCGGTGACGCACCTCTGGTCGCTCGCCATCGAGGAGCAGTTCTACATCGTGCAGCCGCTCGTGCTCATCGTGCTCTTCAAGCTTCGCGCGTCGAGGCGCTCCGTCGCGAACGTGCTCGGCGTCATCGCGATCGCCTCCGCGCTCGAGATGGCGATCCTCTATCAGCCAAACGCCGACCCCTCGCGCGTGTACTACGGCACCGACACGCGGGCGTTCTCGCTCGTCATCGGCGCGTGGTTCGCCATCATGCTCCCCGCGGCGCGCGTGCGATCCCCGCGCTTCGCGCGCACGCTCGGCCTTCCCGCCGAGGTGGCGGCGCTCGCCTCGCTCGTGGCCATCCTCTGGATGGTCTTCACGGTGAGCGCCTACGAGCCCTTCCTCTATCGCGGCGGGTTCTTCCTCGTCTCGGTGCTCTCCGGCATCGCCATCGTGGGCCTCTCGTCGGAGCGTGGGCTCCTCGCGCGCGTCTTTTCGTGCGCGCCCCTCGTGTGGCTCGGGAAGCGCTCCTACGGCCTCTACCTCTGGCACTACCCGCTGCTCCTGCTCATGAACCCGCCGACGAACTTCGAGGAGCCCTCGCTTGTCCTCATCATCTGCCAGGTGGTGGTGATCCTCCTCGTCACGGAGTTCTCGTATCGCTTCATCGAGACGCCCATCCGCCATGGCGTGATCGGTCGCGCCTGGCACGCGCTTCGCGAGCGCCGAGCGACCCCGGAGGCGATCGTGCGCGCGCACCCCGCCTACGCCGTCTCGACCGCGGTGCTCGTCGTGGCCGTCGTCGTGTGTTGGATCGTCGTGCCGCCGACCTTCGCCGCAAACCTCGGCGAGGGCACCGCTCCCCTCGATCCCGCCGCCGTCATCGCCGAGCAGAACGCCGCGAAGGAGGACGCCGCGAATGAGGAGGACTACGCCACGGCGCAAGCGCGCCTCGCCGCGCTCCCCGCCGACCCTTGGCAGTGGAACGTGCTCCTCGTGGGCGATTCGGTGGCGGAGACGGCGCACGCGGAGTTCGACGAGTACTTCATCCACGGGGCCATGGACGCCGTCGTGGGCCGCACGCTCGAAGAGGGCACGGCCACGCTCCAGGACTGGATGGAGAGTGGCTGGAACGGCGACTGCGTGGTGCTCGTGCTCGGCACGAACACGGTCGTCTCCGCCGGCGAGTTCGAGCGCGAGTACACCGAGCTCCTCGATTCCGTGCCCGCGAACGTGCCCGTCTTCGTGCTCACGAACCGCGATCCCCAAATCGAGGGTTCGCCGAATAACGAGATCATCACCCGGCTCGCGAGCGAGCGCGACAACGTCTACCTCATCGATTGGTACGGCATCACGGCCGACCACAGCGATTGGTTCGAGAAGGACGGCGCGCACGTGACGGTGGGCTACGGCGCGACGCAGTTCCTCACGACGGTCGTCGACGCCATGGAGGCCGCCCGGGCAGACGCCGTTGCCGAGGTCGAGGCGCAGGCCGACGCGCAGGCGCAAGCCGATTCTCAGGCCCAGGCAGCGCAATCCAGCGCCGAGACGCCCGCATCGTAGTGTGTAAACCCCGCAAGGCGGGGTACCAGCTCGTTGAGGAAATAAGTCAAGGCGGGGACGCCTCTCCCTCAAGGAGGAGCCATGTGCACTGCTGTCCGTTTCGTTGATAAGGCCGGCAACTTCTACTTCGGTCGCAACCTCGACTGGGGCTGCGGCTTCGGCGAGCAGGTTTGCATCGTGCCGAGGAACCACCCTTGGAAGAGCGCCTTCTCCGGCGACATGACCACCAAGAGCGCCATCGTCGGCTCGGCCGTCGTGATGCCCACCGACGAGATCCCGCCCCTCTTCTTCGACTGCGCGAACGAGGACGGCCTCGCGGTCGGCGGCCTCTCCTTTGCGGGCTATGCGAAGTACTCCGAGGAAGCCGTGCAAGGCAAGGTCAACGTGGCCACCTACGAGCTCCCGCTCTGGATCCTCACGCAGTTCACCACCGTGGACGAGGTGGAGGACGTCACGAAGAACATGAACCTCGTCGGCGTGAAGATCGGCGGCATGGATCCCACCCCGATGCACTGGATCGTCACCGACAAGGAGCGCTCCATCGTCATCGAGCAAACCGAGGCCAACGGCTTCAAGGTCTACCACAACGACTTCGACGTGCTCACGAACCAGCCCACCTTCGACTGGCACATCCAGAACCTGCGCAACTACATCAACGTGGACCACGATTGGCACAAGCCCGTCACCTGGACCCGCGGCGAGCTCGCCCCCTACGGCGTCGGCCCCCAGATGCTCGGCCTTCCCGGCGACACCGGCGCCGTCGCCCGCTTCGTGCGCGCGGCCTACATCAACGCCATGAGCCCGGTCTTCGGCGAGGATGACATCGAGAAGAACGCGAACGAGAACATCCTTCGCCTCTTCCACACGCTGAACAACGTGGCGATGGTGAAGGGCATGGGCGCCATGGCCGACGGCTCCTACGAGTACACCGTCTACACCGGCGGCTACGCGAGCGGCATCAAGACGTACTTCTGGAACACCTACGAGGATCCCACGCTCAACTCCGTCACCATCACTGAGGAGCTCGCCACCGCGAAGGGCATCCAGACCTTCTCGCCCCGGGATAAGAAGGCTTGGGGCCGTCAGGCTTTCGCGTCGGACGTCTCCCAGTAGCAGCCCAGATAAACCGAACTGAAGAGGGCGCCCTTCGGGGCGCCCTTTCTAGTACCTCACCTTGAACCCCGTCTCGCCGGGGATGGGGTCCTCGGCGGTGGCCTTGGCGATCTGGAAGGCGAAGCGGTAGCGCGCATAGGCCGCGAAGAGCTTCTGCATGAAACGGCGGATCCCCGACGAGGAGCCCTGGATCTCGAGCTCCACGGAGCCGTCCATGTGGTTGCGCACCCAGCCGGAGAGGCCGAGCGAATCGGCGATGGAGGCGGCGGTGTAGCGGAAGCCCACCCCCTGGCAGCGCCCGGTGAAGGTGGCGTGCAGGCGGTTCAGGCCGCTTGCGTTCGGCAAGGGGAGGCTGTTCACGTCCACGAGCGGCGCCGCGCCCTGGCCTTGGCCGCCGGAGTTCGATGCCGACTGGCTCGTGAAGCGGTCGAAGAAGCCCATGGCGGCCTACTCGCTCGCGGGCGCGTCGTCGGCTGCGGGCTCCTCGGCCACCTCGACGTCCAAGAAGGTGGAGAGGCCGGCCTCGGCGCGGCGCGCGTTCAGCGCATCGAGCGCGAGGGCGAGGGCCTCGGCGCGCTCGGCTTCGCTCTTGAGCTCGTCGCGGGCGCGGAGGACCTCCGGGTCGAGGTCGGGACGCACGCGCCAGGCGAGGCTCGCGACCCTCTTCGCGGGAGCGCTCGAGAGCACGCGGTTCACGGGACCCTCGATGAAGGGGCGCGGCCCCTCGTGGACGATCGTGTGGTAGTAGAAGAGGCCCTTGCGCCCGGGGCCCGCGGAGAGCTGGCGGTCGATGAAGACGGCGCGCGCGAAGGCGGCGACGGTCGTCTTCTCGGCGCACCACTCCTCGATCCGCGCGCGGTCGAGGAACGTCTCGATCGTGCAGGCGAGGTAGACGAGCATCTGGCTGCGCGCGGGGTTCTCGAGCTTCAGGATGTCGGCCACCGTGAAGTCGATGGCCCAGAAGAAGATCTCGCGGCCCCAGCGCTCGAGGAAGCCCGCGCCCTGCCAATCGCGAAGCACGTGTTCGACGATGCGCACGTGGTCGTGCGAGCGCAGCGCGAGGTCCTTGAACCGCCCCTCCATGAGCGAGCCGGGCCGCTCCGCGCGGTAGACGTAGGGCTTGGAGGAGATCACGGAGATGCGACGCGCGCGGGGATAGAGCCCGAGCATGAAGGCCTGGTCCTCGCCGAAGACGAGGTCCTCGTCGAAGCGAAGGCCGCTTGCCACGAGGAGCTCGCGCGAGACCACGACGCGCCAGGCGAAGGGGCGCGTGCCCTCGTCGAGGAGGAGTCCCTCGCAGAAGCCCTCGTAGTTGCAGGTGCGCGGCGAGAGCACGCGATCGAGCCACCAGTAGGAGGCGCCCTCGGGCCACACGCGCGCGCCGAAGACGAGGACGTCGATGTCGCCGGGGGCGAGCGCCTCGAAGATCGTCTTCGCGTAGTCGGGCTCCACGAAGTCATCGGAATCGACGAAGGCCACGTAGTCGCCCGTGGCCGCCTCGATGCCGGCGTTGCGCGCCGAGGAGAGGCCGCCGTTTTCCTTGTCGACGATCACGATGCGCCGATCCACCTCGCCGAAGAGGCCGAGGATCTGCCGCGAGAGGTCCGGCGAGCCGTCGTTCACGCAGACGATCTCGAGGTCCTCGCCGCCTTCCTGCGAGAGGAGGGAGTGGAGGCACTGCGGGAGGTAGTCCTCCACCTTGTAGACGGGCACGATGACGGACAAGCGGGGCACGGTGCCTCCTTCGGGCTCGCGGATCGGGCTAGCGGGCTAGCGCGTGATGCGGTCGGACACGGAACGCGCGAGCGCGCGGGCCACGTAGGGCGCGCCGCCGGCGTCGTAGTAGGCCTTGAAGGTCTTGAGCTTGCCGGGATCTCCCGAGGTCGCGCGCGCGTGCATGACCTCGAAGAGCTCGGGGCTCTCCTCGATGAAGCGGCGGTAGCGCCAGGCGCCCGAGGCGAAGAGCTCGGGGTCGGCGATGCCGGCCTCGTCCTCGGCCTTGAAGTCCTCCACCATGCGGCGGAGGAAATCGTGGCGAAGCTCGGGCGCGAGGCGCTCGTAGTTCCAGAGGTAGGTGTCGTAGCGCATGCGGCTCGTCGTCTGACGCAGCCAGCCGCCGAGCTCGGGATGCCGATCGAGCCACTCGAGCATGCCGGCGTACTCGTCGCACACGCAGAGCGCCTTCGCGGGTGAGTTCACGGAGGAGGCCTCGTTGTCCTGGCGGTAGTGCACGAACGCGCGGTTCACGAGGAAGACGCGCTCGGCCTTCGCGAAGGCGCGGAAGGAGAATCCCGCGTCTTGGTAGGAGGCGCCGGGGGTGGGCAGGCAGGCGATGTCGCCTGCCTCGAGGAAGGAGCGGCGGTAGATGGCGCTCCAGATGCTCGGCTTGCGGAAGAAGACCTCGCGGTCGCACTGCGGCCACACGAGCCCCGAGAGGCACGCGTCGCACCAGCGGAAGCGCCGGTGGTAGGAGCCGAGGGTCCAGGCGAGGAAGAAGTCGGCCTTCACGAGGTCCACGCCGTGCCGCTCGCCCGCGGCCACCATCACCTCGTAGGCGTCGGGCTCGATGAAGTCGTCGGATTCGAGGATCGCCACCCACTCTCCCCGGGCCCTCGCGATGCCCTTGTTGAGGGAATCTCCGTAGCCGGAGTTCGGCTTCGAGAGGATGGTGAAGCGATCGTCCGCCTCGGCGTAGCGCTCGAAGATCTCGAGCGTCGAATCGGTGGAGCCGTCGTTTACGCAGATGACCTCGATGTCCTCGAGCGTCTGCGCGGCAAGCGAGGCGAGGCACTCCTCGAGGAACACCTCCGCGTTGAAGGCGGGCACGATCACGGAGACGCGTGGATTTGCCAAGGGAGATCCTCCTCGTGCGAGCCGCGAGTCGGCGCCATGCGAGCGCGCCGCCTGAAAAGAACACCCCGGAGACGAGGCCTCCGGGGCGAGATCGTCGAGATCCAATGATAAGGGGTACGCGCGGCGCGTGTTTAGAAGTCCTGGCGCGCGAAGCACGTCTCGTTCTTGATGGGCTTCAGCTCCTCGAGGTCGGCGAGGTTGTAGAGGACGCCGGACGCCTCGCAGTCCGTCATCGTCTTCTCGTAGTCGCTCACCTTCGAGGCGGGGCCCTGGACCACGAGGTCGGCGATGCCGTGGTAGGCGCGGCTGATCCAGCCCGTGAGGCCCAACTTCTCCGCCTCCTGCGTGGCGGTGTAGACGAATTGGCCGCTGTTTACCTGGCCTGCGTACGAGAGGTGGACACGACGGGTCGGCTCCTTGGCGGCGTGCTTGCTCACCGAGGTCATCGGGCTTGTCTTCTTCATGGCACTACTTCCGTTCTCGGAGCGCACATTGGAGGAGGTGCGCGCGTTCCTTGCCTGATTTTGAGTTCAACGAGCACGCAAAAATGACGGGAAATTGTGGAGTTCAGGCGAAAGGGGAGACGTATTCCGAGTGTGGTGGGGAAGGGTCGGCGAGCGGCGAGAATGATGGAAAAATGATGGGGAATTCGTTGCAAATTCGTGGCGAGCGGCGAGCCGGTCGCCGGAGGCTACGCTTAGCGCACGCATGCGCGCGGGACGGGAGAGGGGCCCGCGCGGGACGCGGCCGCGCTTTGAGGGGGAGGTCCATCGGTGGCCTTTATCGAGTTCAGGGACGTGCGCAAGGTCTACACCATGGGCGACGTCGAGGTGAACGCCGTGAACGGCATGGACTTCGACATCGAGGAGGGCGAGCTCTGCGTGATCGTGGGGCCCTCGGGCGCCGGCAAGACGACCGTCCTCAACATGCTCGGCGGCATGGACCAGGTGACGGCCGGCACCATCAAGCTCGGCAATCGCGTGGTGAGCGCGATGGACGAGCGCGAGCTCACCCTCTACCGCCGCTACGACATCGGCTTCGTCTTCCAGTTCTACAACCTCGTGGCGAATCTCACGGCGCTCGAGAACGTGGAGCTCGCGAGCCAGATCTGCGAAGATCCGCTTCCCGCAGAGGACGTGATGGAGAAGGTGGGGCTCGCGCACCGCATGCACAACTTCCCCTCGCAGCTCTCCGGCGGCGAACAGCAGCGCGTGGCCATCGCCCGCGCGCTCGCGAAGAACCCGAAGCTCATGCTCTGCGACGAGCCCACCGGCGCGCTCGACTACAAGACCGGCAAGCAGATCCTGAAGCTCTTGCAAACCACCTGCCAAACCTACGGCCGCACCGTGGCCATCGTCACGCACAACCTCGCCTTCACCGAGATCGCGGACCGCGTGATCCACGTGCACGAGGGCCGTGCCAAGAAGATCGAGACGAACGCGCATCCCGCCGACGCGCTCACCGTGGAGTGGTGAGGACGCCGCATCGTGGGTACGCGCCGCAGCCATAGCCCCTTCGCGATCGAGATCCTGCGCTCGGTGAGCCACTCGCTCGGGCGCTTCTTCGCGATCGTGGCGATCGTGGCCATCGGCTGCGGCTTCTTCGCGGGCCTCCGCATGACGGGCACCGGCATGCGCAAGGCGGCCGACATCTACTACGACGGCACGGAGCTCTACGACCTCCAGCTCGTCTCCACGCTCGGCATCACCTCGTCCACGGTGGAGGAGGTGGCCAAGACCCCCGGCATCACCGCGCTCATGCCCTCGCGCTCCGTGGACGTGATGGCGGCGCTTGGCGACATGCAGATCGCGGCGCGCATCACGAGCTTCCAGGTGGAGGCCGCCAAGGACGCGACCTCGGACGGGCCGCGCGTGGCCTCGGACGACGACGGCTACCTGAACCGCCTCATCCTCCGCACGGGGCGCTGGCCCGAGAAGCCGAACGAATGCGTGGTGCTCGAGGAGCGCGTGGAGCACCTCGGCCCCGCGGAGCGCGTGCAGGTGCTCTACGGCGCCACGGACCTCGACGACGTGCTCCTCGTGCGCGACTTCGACATCGTGGGCACCGTGAGCTCGTCCTACTACGTGCAGTCCACCTCGCTCTCCACGACGACGCTCGGCTCCGGCATGCTCGAGCAGGCGATCTTCGTGCCCGAGGCGGCGTTCGATCCCGATTCGCCCTACACGGAACTCTTCATGCGCGTGGGCGACGCCACGCCCGAGGTATCGGCCACCGAGGGCTACCAGGCGAAGGTGGACGAGGTCGAGGAGGCGCTCGAGGCGAACCTCGATTCCTTCGCCGACGAGCGCCGCGAGGAGGTGCGCGCCGAGGCGCAGGAGACGCTCGACGAGAACCGCGCCGAGTTCGAGCGGGAGAAGGCGGACGCGCTCCGCGAGCTCGACGACGCGAAGGCCGAGCTCGACGATGCCTACGCGGAGCTCGTGGGCGGTGAGGATGAGTATCGAAGCGGCCTCGCGAGCTATGAGCGGGGCGAGCGCGAGATCGCGGACGCCGAGGGCGAGATCAGCGCGGGCGAGCGCGAGATCGCGCAAAGCCGCGCGGAGCTCTCGGTCGCCGAGGCGGAGCTCGAGGCGGGCGAGGCCGAGCTCCAGGCGAACCGTGAGAAGCTCGAGGAGGGCCAGGCGGCCTACGAGGACGCCCTTCGCCAATTCGAATCCACCTCCGCGCAGCTCGGCTCCGTCGCCGACGGCCTCGAGGCGACGATCTCCGCGCTCGAGGCCCAGCTCGCCGCCATGGCGCCGGATGACCCCGCGCGCGCCGAGCTCGAGGCGACGATCGCCGGCTACGAGGCGCAAGTCCAATCCATTCGCGACCAGCTCGCACAGGGCCAGGCGCAGCTCGACCAAAGTGCCGCCGAGCTCAGCGCCGGCTGGGCGGCGCTTCGCGAGGGCGAGGCGAAGCTGGAGGCCTCGCGGGCGGAGGTCGCCGACGGTTGGAAGCAGGTGGAGGCGGGCGAGGCCGAGCTCGCGAGCGCGCGTACGCGGCTCGCGAGCGCGAAGGCCGAGGCGGCCTTGGGGAAGGCCGAGCTCGAGAGCGCCGAGCGCGAGATTTCGAGCGGCTGGGCGGACTACGAGGAGGGCCTCGCCACCTACGAGCGCGAGCGCGCGGACGCCCTCGAGAGGCTCGACGACGCCGAGCGAGAGCTCGACGACGCGCAGGCGGAGATCGACGACATCGAGCGCCCCGACGTCTTCGTCCTCGATCGCACGAAGAACTACGGCGCCCAGAGCTACGCAAACGATTCCGAGCGCATCGACGCCATCGCGAGCGTCTTTCCGTTCTTCTTCTTCATCGTGGCCGCGCTCGTGGCGCTCACCACGATGACGCGCATGGTGGACGACGAGCGCTCGCTCATCGGCACGTACAAGGCGCTCGGCTACTCCACGCTGCAGATCTCCTCGAAGTACCTCGTCTACGCCGCGAGTGCCTCGGGGCTGGGCGCGGTGATCGGCATCGCCTTCATGTCGCAGCTTTTGCCGTGGGTGATCCCGGAGGCCTATGGCATCGTCTACAAGGTGCCGCCGCGGCCGTTCCCGCTCCCCATCGAACCGGGGCCCGCCGCGTGGGCGCTCCTCCTCGGCATGGGCTGCACGCTCATCGCCACGCTCGCCGCCTGCGTGTCCTCGCTTCGCGAGACGCCGGCCGCGCTCATGCAGCCGAAGGCGCCGAAGGTGGGCAAGCGCATCCTCCTCGAGCGCATCGGGCCGCTCTGGCGAAAGATCACGTTCTCGTGGAAGGTGACGCTCCGCAACATCTTCCGCTACAAGCGCCGCTTTTCGATGACGGTGATCGGCATCGCGGGCTGCACGGGGCTCCTCGTCACGGGCTTCGGCGTGCGCGACGCCATCTCGGACATCATCGACATCCAGTACACCGACCTCGTGCACCACGACGTGATCGTCGGGCTCGCCGAGGGCTCCACGCAAGGCGAGCTCGATGACGTGGTGGCCTACCTCGTAGATGACGGCGACGCGGGGGAGTGCGTCGTCGCCGACACGCAGAACGTGGTGCTCCGCGACGCCTCGGGCGAGGGCGACGACCACGCGACGCAGCTCCTCTGCCCTAAGGACCTCGAGGAGTTCCGCAACATCCGCACGCTCCGCGATCGCGTGAGCCACGAGGAGATCCCCTTCGAGGCCGATTCGGTCGTGCTCACGGAGAAGCTCGCGACGGTCCTCGGCGTGGGCCCGGGCGACACCTTCCGCCTCTACGAGCCGAACGCCGTGGGCAACGTGACGGATCTCGGCCACGAGGTCACCCTCACGGGCGTGACGGAGAACTACATCCAGAGCTACCTCTTCGTGGGGCCCGAGGCCTATCGCGACCTCTTCGGCGAGGCGCCCTCCTACGATACGATCTACACGACGATGCCCGAGGATCCCGAGCTCAGGACCGAGGTCTCCGAGCACCTCCAGGCCATGGACGACGTGGACACGGTGGTCTTCGAGGACGAGATGATCGGCACCTACTCCACGATGCTCCACTCGGTGGACCTCGTGATGATCGTGCTCATCGTCTCGGCGGCGGCGCTCGCGTTCGTGGTGCTCTACAACCTCGCGAACATCAACATCTCCGAGCGCGTGCGCGAGATCGCGAGCCTGAAGGTGCTCGGCTTCACGCGACGCGAGGTGGACGCCTACGTCTTCCGCGAGATCATCCTCATCGTCATCGGCGGTGCGCTCGTGGGGCTCGTGCTCGGCTACTTCTTCGAGGCCTACGTGGTGGTGACGGCCGAGGTGGACGCGGCGATGTTCGGCCGCACGGTCCATGCGCTGAGCTACGTGTACTCGTTCGCGCTCACGATGGCCTTCTGCGCGCTCGTGCTCCTCGCCATGGCGCCGAAGCTCCGCAAGATCGACATGGTGGAGAGCCTGAAGTCCGTGGAATAGCGGCCAATGGCGCGCAAAGCGCCCGCCCGGCCTCCGCGCGGGGCCAAGCGGGCGTCGTGGCGAGAGCTCGAGGGCGGGCTAGTCGGCGGTGGCGTAGCGTCCGTCGTCGCTCGTGACCTCCATGGCGATGCGATCGGGCACCGTCTTCATGTCGTTGTCGCGGCGATCCGGCCCCCAGAAGCAGCAGCTGATCATCCCCGGCCCCACGTGGCAGCCGATGGTCGGGCCGATGGAGCTCTCGAGGAACGGGATGTCGAAGCCCGCCGCCTCGCGCAAGAGGCTCTTCAGGTGCTCGAGGTCGCGCGGGCAATCCGCGTTGCCCACCGCGGCGAGGGGCGTGCGGCGGTCGTGGTGCTCGCGGTAGTAGTCTGCGAGGCGCTGGATGCCCTTCTTGCGGCCGCGCGCCACGCCCGCGAGCGTGAGCTTGCCGTCGAGGTCGATGGAGAGGAGCGGCTTCACGTTGAGCTTCGTGCCCACGAAGGCCACGCCCTGCGGGATCCTCCCGCCGCGCGCGAGGGCGTCGAGGTCGTCGCACATGAACATCGTGTAGATGTAGTAGTGCACCTCCTCGGCCCACGCCACCATCTCCTCGGCCGTGAGGCCGCGATCGCGCTGGCGCACGGCCTCCCAGCAGGCGAGGTACTGGGGAGTCGATTCCTCCTTGAGGTCCACCACGTAGAGCGGCGTGTCGGCGTCGCGCTCGGCCTTCAGGCGCTCGGCCGCCATGGCCGCCGCCTCGTAGCCGTTCGAGAGGCCCGAGGAGAAGCACAGGTAGACGACGGGCAGGCCCGCGTCGAGCGCCTGCGTGTACACGCGCTCGAGCGTCATGGGGTCGGCGTAGGCGGTGTGGGGCGTCGCGCCCTTGCGCATGGCGTCGTAGAACTCCTTGGGCGTGATGGAGGCGTACATGTCGTCCTGCACGACCTCGTCGTGCATGGTGTAGGTGTAGGGCATCACGAACACGCCGTGCTTCTTGCAGAAGGAGAGCGGGAGCTCGCAGGGCGAGTCCACGATGAGGTTGCACTTCGCCGTCGCGGGCACGGGATCGGGCGCGTAGTCATCGAGGGGCGAGGTGGGGTTCGGCACGGTGGCGGCTTCTTGGCTCATGACTCTCCTTCGGTGACGGGTCTTCAGGGCTCGTCGGACGCGAAACTGTGCCACAGTATGAGTGTTCCCTCGGGGAGTGACGGTTGCAAACACAACCAATTTGCACGTGGAACGCAAAGGAGCCGACCATGACGAAGCGCCAGCCGAAGACCTACGAGGACGTCTGCCTGTGGTGGGAAGGGCTCGATGACGAGACCCGCGCGCAGGAGATCGACGAGTTCGCGCTCGAGTTCGGCTACCACTCCACCAAGCTCGAGCGCTCCGACGTGCACTTCGAGGAGGCGCGCGAGATCTTCGAGCGCGGCACCGTCACCGCCTACACGGGCGATGTGCGAAGCCTCACCTCGCTCGCGAACCAGCAGGTGGCCTTCGACCTCATCCTTCGCAACCTCGCCCGCGCCGAGCGCTTCGACGAGGAGCTCCTCCTGAAGACGCACCGGCTCGTGGCCGGCGGCACGTTCTCGAGGCGCCAGCTCGCGGATGGCGAGTTCCCCGGCACCTACAAGCGCTCCGACTACTTCGTGCGCGAGACCAAGGAGGTGGGCGCCCTGCCGGAGGACTGCCCGACGCTCACGCGCGAGCTCCTCGCCGAGGTGGATGACGAGCTCGACGGCCTCACGCCCGCCCGCGCGCTCACCGTGGCCGCGTACTTCCACAACCAGCTCGTGTCGATCCACCCGTTCTCCGAGGGTACGGGCCGTGTGGCGCGCGAACTCTCGAACTACATCCTCCTCTGGGGCGGCCACGCCCCCATCTGCATCTACAAGGACGATCGCAACGAGTACTTCGGCGAGCTCGAGGCCTTCGACGAGACGGGCGACCTCGAGCCCTTCAAGGCGTTCCTTCGCAAGGAGACGGTGAAGTCCTGGGAGACCCGCGTCCGCGGCTAGGCATTAAGCTCCTGCACCTCACCTCGAACATCGTCATGGACGAGGTGCGGTTCACCGCGTTTTGCAATGAGTTCGCAAGACTCGCCGGTAAGCGCCAACGACCACTCTCGGAAAGGGTTCGGGAACGCCGTCGCGCGCTTCGCAGGCAACTCGGATTGCCACTTGACGCGCAAGCTGAACACGACACGACGGTCGTTCCCCTCGAGGCGTACGCGGAGGCAAACGGAAGATGAAGCTTGCGACGGCTCGGCGTGGACGAGCAAATGCCGTCTGCCAGCCTTCCTCGGCGCGCTAGAGGCCCCAGGCGACGAACCACACCACGAAACCCGAGGCCACGAAGGCGATGAGGAGCACGCCCTCGCACGCGAGGAGGAGCGATCGGGCGCGTGCGTGCTCGCCGAGCCACCACGTGCGCGGCCGCTTCGCGAGCGCCTCGTGCGAACCCTCGAGGCCGAGCGCGCCGCGAGCACGCGGGCCGAGATGCCGCGCGAGGAAGCGCATCTCGCGAATCGCATCGCCATCGAGCACGAGGCCGAGGATGAGCGGCAGGAACATGAGGTAGTAGCGCACTTGCATGCCGTTGATGAAGGTGACGCCCACCTCGTTGTAGCTCACGTAGAGCGCCGTGAGGAGCGCCCCGAAGGCGACGACGAAGCCCGAGATGGCGACCACGCGAAGCTGGCGTCCGCGCCGCGTGCTCGCCCAGGCGTCCGCCTCCGCGCGATCGGCCATGGTCGTCCACGCGAGGAGCAGGAGCTCGCCCGCCGCGATCACGGGCCCGAGGACGGGCCACGGCAGGTAGCAGAGGTTCACCGGGAGCTCGATGAAGATGCGCACCGGGTTCAGGTAGCTCGCCGTCGTGGTCGCGAGGCCGAGCGCGTAGTGCCAGGGCTCGCGGACCATGAGCGCGAGCTGCTCCGCGGGGTGCACGTTCGTCGTGGACTGCGTGTCCACGTTCGAGGCGCCGTTTGAGGACACGAAGGGCGCGAGGAAGCCCCATACGAGGTACGCGAGCATCCCGAGCCACGCCACGCGCCAGAGCCACGCGTTCCTTCGGCTTCGGAACTTTCGGGCGGGCAGGCACAAGAAGACGAGCCCCCAGGGGAAGAGGATCGCCTTCACCGAGGTGGAGAGGTAGAAGGGCACGATCATCCAGAGCGCGCCCGAGATGCCGATCGTCTCGTCGGGCCTTTGGAGGCAGCCGATGAGGCTCGTCGTGGCGATGGCGGCGAAGCCCACCGTCCAGGGGTCGTAGCTCCAGTTCGCCGCGATGAAGAGCTGCGTGGGCAGGAGGGCGATCACGAGGAAGAGCCACTTGCCCGCCACGAGCCGGCGCATCGCGATCCAGGCGAGCACGCACCAGAGCGCGTAGTTCGCGATCCTGCCGAGGGCGTAGGTCCCAAGGAGCGGCAACCCCAGCGCGCGACCGAGCGCGAGCCCGCCCGCCATCGGGAGGCGCGCCACGAGCCCCATGCCGCCCATGCCCACGGCCTCTTCATCGTCTCCCAGGCGCGTGAGGCCCTCGAGGGTGATGCGCGCGCCCGAGGCCTCGGCTTCCTCCAGCGCCTCCACCTGCCTCTGAAGCCCCTCCTCGGAGAGCGAGAGCCGCCAGTTCGGGTGCCAGTCGTCATCGGAAGTGCCGAAGGGGATGAGTCCCACCTCGTAGATGCCGTCGCGATCGTTCATGAGCCGATCGGCGCCGGAATAGGTGGCGTTTCCGCCCTGGGCGAGCACGAGCGAGCTCGAGAAGTGAGTCTGGCCGTCCCACGAGACGGAGGCGATCGGCGGCATGAAGGCGACGAGCACGACGCCCATTGGCACGAGGAAGAACCAGAGCGCCGCCTCCGGACTCGCCACGAGCCGCTCGCGAAGCCAGAGGAAGGTCCACACCGCGCACGCCACGACACCGAGGAAGAGCTGGAAGCGCCAGGACGCGGGCCAGATGAGCCAGCCCACGAGCCAGCCCACGAGCGCGAGCGCCGCTGAGCCAAGCGGCCCCGCGGCCACGCGCGCCAAGGTGGTCTTGTGCCCACTGCCCATCTCGCCCCATCGCCATGCCCGTTTCGACCATTGTGACGCAAGCCGCCTGCTGCCCTCGGGGGGCAGTCCGCCGCATCCCAAGATTGCGCAGATGGCCTGCGGGCGTGCGCCATCTGCGCCCCCGCGTCGAGCGGGGCCTTGCGGCGCACGAGACCCTTCCGCGGGTGTGCGTGCGGTGCATGCGATCGTCGCTCAGCGGCTTATGGTGTACGCGGCCATGCCACGGGAGGGCTTGCGGTGCATCCCGTGGCACGGGTGGCCTTCGGGTGTGGCGACACGGGGCCAAAACGCCCGATTTCGCATGGTTTCGCACACCCTAAGCGCCTGTCTGGCACCTCTCGCTACACCCGAAGCGATCCCGTGCCACGGGATGCACCGCAAGGGAGCCCGCGCCGCGGTTCCGCGCACCGCAAGCGCATCCGTGCCATGGCGCTCCACCGCAAGCGCCCCTGCGCCATATGGCAACACCGCAGGGATGCCAGTGCGAGCGCCGCCTGGATAGGGAGCGATGCGCCATTCGCGTGGGACGCGCGTGTGCACGAAAGGCGGGTGAGGATGCCCGCGTGCCTTCGCGTGCGCGCGTGGGCGGCCCGTCAACGCGGTCGCGTCGAAGATGGGGATAATGGCCCCTACGCATGCCCATCGGCGTCGGCGCATGCGATCGATCGAAGGGAACGACCATGGACGAGAAGATGACGAAGTTCTACGAGGCGTTGTCGGCTGACGAGGAGCTGCGAGCAGAACTCGTGCGTCTCACCGATAGCGTGGTCGTCGAGGGCGTCACCGAGGAGGAGGCCCGCCATCTCGTGGCCGAAGTCGTCGCCGTCTTCGCCGTCGAGCATGGCTTCGACCTCTCCCAGGAGGACATCCTCGCGGCGCGCTCGGACGCCGAGAGCGAGCTCTCCGAGGCCGAGCTCGCGGCGGTGGCGGGCGGAGGCGGCGCGAGCATCTGCTTCTGCGTCATCATCGGGGCCCTCAAGGGCTGCGGCTGCTTCTTCATGGGCGGGGACAATAGCGAGAATATGGGCGTCATCTGCGCGTTCGGCGGAGGCGGCATCGGCGACTAGGAGCTATTCCCGAGACACCAACTACGTTGAACCGCCTGGCAAGGCCCCAGTTGGCCGTGGTCTTCGGCCGTCTGGACCGCAGCCATGCGGAAAGCGCACAAGCGGCTCAAGGCCTAAGCCTTGAGCCGCCACAGTGTTGGTTGTGATGCGAGAGGCGACGGGCCTCCCACAGCGCTCCGGAAAAGAGCCAGTCCAGATACGAGCGAGGGCCCAAAGCGCAGGGCCAAGGATTGGCGAGGCAACAGGCCTGATACCATACGAGCGTCATGTCCCCTGCGGCGACGGAGGCACGGTGAGGCTGCTCATCACGGGTGCGAAGGGCCAGCTTGGCGAAGAGCTCACGCGCGTGCTGCGCACGGGCCGGGCGGACATCGCGCCGGTGAACGCGCGCTGGACCGACGTCGAGTTCCTTCGCACGGACGTGGCGGCGGACGGGTCCACCGAGACGCTCGCGCTCGACATCACGGATGCCGCCGCGGTGGATGCCTTCCTCGCCGAGCACGCGATCGATTGGGTGGTGAACTGCGCGGCGGCCACGAACGTGGACGGTTGCGAGGCGAATCCGGACCTCGCGCGGCGCCTGAACGCCGACGGTCCCGCGAACCTTGCGCGCGCGTGCGAGGCGTTTGGCACGCGGCTCCTCCACGTCTCGACGGACTACGTGCTCGCGGGCGACGACCCGCTTCCGCAGGCGGAAGACGCCGAGCCCAACCCCAAGACCGTCTACGGCAAGACGAAGCTCGAGGGCGAGCGCCTCGTGGCCGCCCTCGCGCCGAGCAGCGTCATCGTGCGCACGGCCTGGCTCTACGCAAGCCACGGCAAGAACTTCGTCTTCACGATGAGCCGCCTCGGCCGCGAGCATGAGAGCGTGCGCGTGGTGGACGACCAGCACGGAAGCCCCACGAACGCGAACGACCTCGCCTGGGAGATCCTCGAGATCATGGCCTGGGCGGACGAGGTGGGAGACGAGGCCTCCGGCATCTGGCACGCCACGGGTGCCGGCACCACCACCTGGGACGCCTTCGCGAGGAAGATCTTCGAGCTCGAGGGGCTCACCTCAGAGGTGAGAGGCGTCTCCACCGAGGAGTGGGGCGCGCCCGCGCCGCGCCCGGCGTGGTCGGTGCTCGACAATCGACGCCTTCGGGAGACGATCGGCGATGCGATGCGTCCCTGGGAAGAGGCGCTCGCGTCATTTGTGGCCGAGGAGGGCCTCGGCGCCTGAGCGGCGTTGGGCGCAGAGGCCCTACGAGAGGAGATCGCACGTCCCATGAAGCGCTACCTCGTGACCGGCGGCGCCGGCTTCATCGGTTCGAACTTCGTGCTGCACCTGCTGCGCGCGCACGACGACGTGCGCGTGGTGAACGTGGACGCGCTCACCTACGCCGGCAACCTCGAGAACCTTCGCGAGGTGGAGGGCGATCCTCGCTACGCGTTTTGCCAGGCGGACATTCGCGACGCCGAGGCCATGGCCGCCGTCGTCGCGGCCGAGGAGCCGGACTACGTGGTGAACTTCGCCGCGGAGAGCCACGTGGATCGCTCGATCGAGGATCCGGGCATCTTCGAATCCACGAACGTCGGCGGCACGGTGAACCTGCTGAACGTGTGCCGCGCTGCGTGGGAGAGGCCAGGGGGCGGCGTCGGCGAGCACCGCTACCTGCAGGTTTCCACCGATGAGGTCTACGGGACGCTCTCGCTCGACGAGCCGGACACGTTCTTTCGCGAGACGACGCCGCTCTCTGCGCATTCGCCCTACTCGGCCTCGAAGGCCTCGGCCGACCTCTTCTGCCGTGCCTACGGCGACACCTTCGACTTTCCCGTGCTCATCACGCGCTGCTCGAACAACTACGGGCCGTATCAATTCCCCGAGAAGCTCATCCCGCTCATGATCCACAACGCGGTGCACCACGAGCCGCTGCCCGTCTACGGCGATGGCCTGAACGTGCGCGATTGGCTCTACGTGGAGGACCACTGCGCGGCCATCGACCTCGTCCTTCGCAAGGGGAGGATCGGCGAGGTCTACAACGTGGGCGGCCATAACGAGCGCGCGAACCTCGACATCGTGGAGACGATCATCCGCCTCGTCTCGGAGCGGCTCGACGACCCCGAGATCAACGATGGGCTCATCACCTTCGTCGAGGATCGCAAGGGCCACGACCGCCGCTATGGCATCGACGCGGGAAAGATCGCCGCGGAGCTCGGCTGGGAGCCCAAGACCCCCTTCGAGGAGGGCATCGAGAAGACGATCGACTGGTACCTCGCGCACGCCGACTGGGTGGAGCGCGTGACGAGTGGCGCCTATAAGGCCTACTACGAAGAGATGTACGGCCACCGCGGCGCGGCGAGGGCCTAGGCGCTAAGCGAGGTCAGCGGCCATGCGCATCGCCATCTTCTCCGCGCTCTACCCGCCGCACTTGGGCGGGGTCGAGCGCTTCACGCAAAGCCTCGCGCGCCACCTCGCCGCCCGCGGCGACGAGGTGCGGGTGGTGACGAGCGCGCTTGCGGGCGAGGATGCGGGCGAGGAGCGCGACGAGGCGGGCTTCACCATCACGCGACTCGCGTCGCGGGTGTTGCTCGACGGCAGGCTGCCGCTCGTGCGCCTCACCGATTCCGTGCGCGACGAGCTCGCGGATCTCGCCATGTGGAAGCCCGAGCGCATCCTCGTGAACACGCGCTTCTACCCGCTCTCGCTCGCGGGGGCTGCGCTCGGGAGCCGCGAGGGTGCGGACACGCTCGTCCTCGACCACGGCTCGGACTACCTCACGATCGACAATCCCTCGCTCGACGTGGCGATTCGCGGCTACGAGCGCGCCGTTACCCGCCACCTCGTGAAGGGCGGGGCACGCTTCGCGGGCATCTCCGCCAAGAGCGCCGAGTGGCTTGCCGAGTTCGGCATCACATGCGACCTCGTGGTGCCGAACGCGATCGACGCCGCGGCCTTCCGCGCGGAGCGGACGCCACGGGGCTTCCGCCGCGAGCTGGGGATCTCCGAGGTCGCGCCGCTCGTGGCGTACGTGGGCCGCTTCACCGCGGCGAAGGGCGCGGACATCGCGCTCGAGGCCGCGAGGATGCTCCCGAGCACGCGGTTCGTCCTCGCGGGCTCGGGCGCGCTCGAGGAGGAGCTCCGCGAGCGCGCGCCGAAGAACCTCGCGGTCTTAGGGCCGCTTTCCCACGGCGACCTCTCCGCGCTCCTCGCCGAGGCCACGATCCTCGCGCTTCCGAGCGAGAGCGAGGGCTTCGCCACCGTGCTCCTCGAGGCGGGCGCCTGGGGCGTGCCCATCGTCGCCACCGAGGTGGGCGGCGTGGACGAGGTGCTCGCGAACCCAGAGTGGGGCGTCGTCCTCGACAGGCGGACGCCGCTCGCGCTCGCCGAGGGCATCGATCGCGTGCTCGCCTGGGGCCCCGGCGAGCGCGAACGGCGCGGCGAGGCGCTGAAAGCCCACGTGGGGGCCTCGTGTGGCTGGGATGCGACGCTCGCGGCGCTTGACGCGGCCTTCGCTCGCGGCGAGGGCTGAATAGTTGTGGGGGGTGGCTGGTATCCTTGCCGAGGGAGGGCCCGCGAGCAGGCCCTCGCGAAGGGAAGGATCGGTGGGCGTGGCGCTTCACCTCGCATTCGAGGATCGCGGGTTCGGGCGGGCCTATGTGGCCGTCTTCCCCGAGCTCGCGGAGGGTGCGAGGCTCGAGGCCACGGCCGCGCTCCCGGGAAGCCGGCGCGTGCCGACCTCCCTCGTGCGCGCCCCGAAGGCGGGCGTGTGGGTCCTCATCGCGCCACTTCTGAGTGAGAGCTATCCCGTCGAGCTTCGCGTCGTGGACGAGGCGGGGGAGGAGCTCGACCACGCGCGCTACACGGTGGATGCCGGCGAGCCCGTGCTCGGCCTCCCGCCCTCCCAGCTCCTCGCCACCGGCACGGACGACATTCGCTACCTCGACCTTCGTCCCACGCCCGACGCCACGTGGCTCTCCGTGGAGCGCCTCATCGACTACGAGGACGGCACGGACGTGGTCCACGCGGACGCGGTGGTGCTCGCGCCCGCGGAGGTGCGCGTCGACATGCCCCGGCTCGAGGTGCTCGATCAAGCGGGCGAGCGCGTGGACATCGCGAACGCGCTCGAGCTCGATCGCGAGCGCGAGGAGGTGCCGGGGGAGGGCGTCGTCTGGCGCCTCCACCTCTCTTTGCGCATCCCGCGCGCGCTCGACTACTTCGTCCTCTCCGCCACGTGGGATGACGCGCGCCTCGCGAGCGGGTTTTGCGTGGCGGAGCCGTGGCTTCTCGAGAAGCTCCGCGGCGAATGGCGCCACATCGCCGAGGACGACAGCAACAAGGGCGACTACCATTCGTGGTTTCTCGAGAACGGCCGCGCGAGCGATCGCGAGCTCCGCGTGCAGGCGGGCACGCAGCTCGACGGCCCGTCGTTTTCGGTGATCGTGCCCTGCTTCCACACGCCGATCGCCTACCTCAGGGAGTGCGTGGATTCCGTCGCGCGGCAGACCTACGCGGACTGGGAGCTCGTGCTCGTGAACGCCTCGCCTGAGGACCCCGAGATGAGCGCGGCGCTCCTCGGTGCCGCGAGCTCCGACCCGAGGATCTCCACCGTCACGCTCCCCACGAACCTCGGCATCGCGCGCAACACCCGCGCCGGCATCGAGGCGGCGACGGGGGAGTACCTCTGCTTCCTCGACCACGACGATTTCCTCGAGCCGAACGCGCTCTTCGAGTACGCGAGGGCCATCGAGCGCCATCCGGACATCGACCTCCTCTATTCGGACGAGGACCTCTGGCGAGACGGCCGCTATGCGCAGGGCTACTTCAAGCCGGACTTCAACCTCCGCCTGCTCCTCGCGAGGAACTACATCACGCACTTCCTCTGCGTGAGCCGCCGCGCCGTCGACGAGCTCGCGCGCGCGGGGCGCCTGCCGGGCAAGGAGCTCGACGGCGCGCAGGACTACGACCTCACGCTCGGGGTCTCCTCGCTCGGACGGCGCGTGTGGCACGTGCGGAAGTTCCTCTACCACTGGCGCGCCCACGAGGGATCCACCTCGGTGAGCCTCTCGGCGAAGACGTGGACCGATGACGCCGGGGCCCGCGCAATCGAGCGCTACCTCGCCGATGCGGGCGTGGGCGCGCATGTGGAGCCGGGGATCGAGGCGAACCTCTACGAGGTGGCCTACGACGCGCCGACGGGCGAGCTCGTCTCGGTGGTCGTGAGTCGCACCTGCGAAGGCGAACGCTGCCTGGACGCCGTGGAGGCGCTGCTCGGCACGTGCACGTATCCCGAGCTCGAGGTGCTCGTGGTGAACGCGGGCGAGTCGCTCGCGAACGCGCTTCCCGGCGATGCGCGGGTGCGCGAGGTGCGCGCGGACGCCTCGCTCACCCCCGCGGCGAGGAAGAACCTCGGCGCGCGCGAGGCGAGGGGGCGCTTCCTCCTCTTCCTCGACGACCGCTGCCTCGTGCGGACGTCCGACTTCGTGGAGCGCCTCCTCGGGCCCTTCGCGCACGGCGACGTGGGTGCCACGGGCGCCGGCCTCGTCTACGCCGACGGCCTCGTGCGCTCCGTGGGACTCTGCCTGCCGATGGGCCAGCCGCGCTTCGTGAACCACTTCATCCCCGCGGCCTCCACCGACGCGGACTACTACCGCCGGATGTCGTGGTTCACCCGCGATGTGACGGCGGTCTCGGGCTCGGCGATGCTCGTCGATGCGCAGGCGTTTTGCGAGCTCGGAGGCTTCGAGGAGGACTATCGCTTCGGCCTCGAGGATGCCGATCTCTGCCTTCGCCTTCGCGAGCGGGGGAAGGCGTCGGTCGAGGTGCCCTCGGCACGCGCCATCTACCTCGGCTGGGCGCCGAACGGGCGCGCGCTCCCGTTTTCCTACCACGGCGAGCCCGCCTCGCCGGATGACCTCGCCACCTGCGAGGACATCGCCTACGACCAGGGGCTCTTCCGCGTGCGTTGGAGCCGCTTTTGGGGCGAGGGGGATCCGCTCTACAATCCCCAGCTCGCCAAGGAGAAGAGCCACTACCAGCTCACCCGCTGGTAGGGGAGGGGCTTTAAGGGAAGGGGGATCGTGGACGCGGTGCGCTTCAGCGATCTCTTGAGCCAAGGCGGCAAGACCTACGTGCTCGTGCGCGCGTGGGTGCCCGCGGACGGCTCGATTCGCGTGAGCGCGCGCACGACGGGCGGCCATCCCGTGCCCGCGAAGATCCTCGCTCCCTGGGGCCACGACGAGCGCGTGCTCGTGGTACCCGCCCTCCTCGCCACCATCCGCGCGAGCGTGCTCGTGCGCGACGCGGCGGGAGAGGCGGTGGCGCGCGGCGTGACCACGATCCGCCCCTCGCTCGCCTTCCTCTCCTCCGCGCTTCGCGAGCGCCAGTGCGACGCGCGCACCCTCTGGCACAGGGGGATCGACGACGCGCCGTGCGGCAGGGCGACCTTCGTGGACCTCGAGCGCCTCTACACGGACGGCAGCGAGGTGGACGTGCTCCACGGCTCGATCGAGTTCACGGGGATCGACCCCGCCATCGTCTCGCGCGGGTTCTCCTCCACGCTGATCGACGCCTACGGGCGCCCGGTCTCGGCGAAGCCGCTCGTGATATGGCGAGACGAGCTCATCGAGCTCTCGGACGGAAGCGCCCTTCGAAGCATCCGCTATTCGAAGGAGATCCCCCACGCCCAGCGTTCCTGCACGCTTTGGATCAAGCACGACGACCACCGCGTGCAGGACGGCTTCCTCAGCCTCGACGCGCCGAGCCTCGCGTGGCATCGCGGGCTCGACCAGGGGAGGTTCTGGTCGCGTCCGGATGGCGACGGCTACCACGACTGGTACGTGCACCACGACCAACCGAGCGCCCTCGACCTCGAGCTCGCGCGAAGGCGCGCCGGGAAGGACGCTCTGCACGTCTCGCTCCTCGTCGACCTCTCGCGCGCGAGCGTGGCGGGGCTCGAGGAGACGCTGCGCACCCTCGAGGACCAAGCCCATGGGGCATGGGAGCTTCTCGGCTACGGCGGCCGGGGGGCGAAGGATTGCTGGCGCTGGCGAGGGCCCGCGTGGGGCGATGCGATGGCGGGAGATGCGGCGGGCGAGGCGGCGGGCGAGGCCATGCCCGCAAGCCCCGCCGAGGCGCTCGAGCGCGCGAAGGGAGAGCTCATCGGCGTGGTGGCCGCGGGCGACACGCTCGAGCCGACCGTGCTCGGAGAGCTCGCGGAGGCCGCGCTGGCGAAGGACGCCGCGATGGCCTACTGCGATCAAGACCTCCGCGCGAAGGGCGACGGCGGTCACGCGTACTTCCTCAAGGGAACCCTCAAGACGGACTTCGATCGCGATCTCCTCTACGCCACGGGGGGTACGGGGAGGCTCGCCCTCGTGCGGCGCGACGCGCTCGGCGACGCGCGCATCGCGGGCATCGCCGCGCGGAACTGCCGCGGCCTCGCCTTCGAGCTCGAGCTCGCCCTCGCCGCCATGGAGGACGGCCGAGGCGTCGCGCACGTGGCGAAGGTGCTCTACCACCGCGCCTGGGAGGGCGGCGAGATCCCCGCGAGCCAGACGGCGCCCGAGGTGCGCGGCGCCGAGGAGCGGGATGCGGAGGCGGCGCTCGCGGCGCATCTCACGAGGGTCGGCGTCGAGGCGAGGATCGCGCCCGACGTGGAGGCGGGAGGCGGGCGCACCGTGCGCTACGCGCTCGCGGGAAATCCCCTCATCTCGATCGTCATCCCGAACAAAGATTGCGTGCCCTTCCTCGTGCGATGCCTCACCTCCATCGCCGAGCTCAGCACCTATCGAAACTTCGAGATCGTGATCGTGGAGAACAACTCGGAAGATCCGCTCACCTTCGAGCTCTACGATGCCATCGGCGGTCCGCGCGTGCGCATCGCGCGCTACGAGGGGCCGTTCAACTTCTCCGCCATCGCGAACCTCGGCGCGCGCGAGGCAAAGGGCGACATCCTCCTCTTCCTGAACAACGACACCGAGGTGCTCGAGCCGCGCTGGCTTGAGCTCCTCGCGGGCCCGCTCCAGAGGCCCGACGTGGGCGCGGTGGGCGCGCGCCTGCTCTATCCCGATTCGCTCCTTCAGCACGGCGGCGCCATCGTGCAGGCCGAGGGACCGCTCCACATCGAGCTCTTCACCCCCACGACCTACCCCGCCTACCTCGCCCTTTCCCGCTACCACACGCACCAGCTCACCGCCGTCACCGGCGCCTGCCTCGCCACGCCGAGGCGCATCTTCGAGGCGCTCGGCGGCTTCGACGAGCGCATGCCCGTGACCGCGAACGACGTGCAGTACTGCGTGAGCGTGCGCGAGGCCGGCCTCGGCGTGGTGATGGAGCCGCGCGCCGTGCTCAGGCACTTCGAATCGCTCAGCCGCGGACTCGACTTCAGCGACCGCGCGCGCGAGATCCGCCTCGTCGCCGAGATCGGCGAGACGATGCGCCGCTGGCCCACGCTCTACGCCAAGGGCGACCCCTACTACGACCACCGCTACGCCTACCACAACAACTTCTACACGCTGGGCTGGAGCCCCTCGCTCGGCGCCGTGGAAGACTGAGCGCGAAGGAGGAAGCGCCATGGCCATTCGCTTCGGACAATCCCAGCGAGGCGGCGGCAAGATCTACGTCTCGCTCACCTGCGAGGTGCCGGCAGGCGGCTCCCTGCACGCGCGCTCCACCGCGGGAAACGGCCAGGAGCTGCCCGCGCAGGTGGTGTCCACGCCGAAGAGGGGCGCCTACGTGCTCGTGGTGCCGCAGCTTCGCCTCGAGCAGGTGGTGAGCGTCTTTGCCGAGGACGCCTTCGGGCAGGTGGTGGCCGCGGAGACCTATCGCGTGGACGCGCGCGTGAGCTCGCTCTCCACGTGGCAGGGCGCGAGGCGGCAGATCGGCCTCGAGGACGCGCGCAACTGCGACCGCATTCCCTGCGTGGACACCGCGTGGGTGAGCGTCGAGCGCCTCTTCGGCACGGCGGGCGGCATCGACGTCATCCACGGCGTCGTGGAGGCCTACGTGCCGAAGGGCATCCCCGAGGGCACCGTGGACATCACCGTCCTCGACGGCATGGGCCAGCCGGCGCTCCAGGAGCCCTTCATCCTCCTCGACACCGAGCGCGAGCCGCTCTCGAACGGCGCCACCATCTGGCGCATCCAATACTCCGCGAAGGTGCCGCGCGCCCTCGGGCACTTCATCGTGTGGGCGCAGTTCTCCGAGCGCTTCGTGCGCGACGGCTTCTGCTGCGTGGAGCCGGGCCGGGCGCTCGCGCTTCGCGACGAGTGGTCGCGCACCGTCTATTCCTCCGGCACGAGCCCGGCCTACCACGAGTGGTTCCTCGAGCGCGGCCGGGCGAGCGATCGCACGCTCGCCATCCAGCGCGGCACCGAGCTCGCCGTGCAGCCCACCTTCTCCATCGTCGTGCCGCTCTTCCACACGAAGGCCGACGTCTTCGACGAGATGGCCGATTCGGTCTTCTCGCAGACGTACCCTCACTGGGAGCTCATCTTCGTGAACGCGACGCCCGAGGAGGAGCGCCTCGCGAGGCAGGTGGCCGAGCGCGCCGCCGACCGTCGTGTGAAGGTGATCGACCTCGAGGAGAACGGGGGCATCGCCGAGAACACGAACACGGGCATCCGCGCCGCGACGGGCGACTTCGTGGGGCTCCTCGACCACGACGACCTGCTCACCCCGGACTGCCTCTACCGCTACGCGCAGGGCCTCGCGCAGCGTCCCGAGACCGACCTCTTCTACTGCGACGAGGACATGTTCCTCCACGGGCGCTACTCGCAGGGCTTCCTCAAGCCCGACTACGACCACGAGTACCTCATGGCGAGGGACTACATCCGCCACTTCCTCTGCGTGAGGCGCGACCTCCTCGCCGAGATGGACGCCGAGGGCGAGCTTCCCGGCGCGTCGATGGACGCGGCCTATGGCCACGCGCTCTGCCTGAAGGTGACGGAGCGCGCGAGGAACGTCTTCCACGTGCGCTCGATCCTCTACCACACGCGCCTCCACGAGAGGGACGAGGTGTCCACGCGCCCGCCGCGCGCGGAATGGGAGATCGCCGAGCTCGCGTGCGTGCGGGAGCACGTGGAGCGCGTGGGCCTGCCGGTGACGGTGGAGCGCATGGGAGAGGTGGGCGCGAACCTCGCGCACTACCACGCCGATCCCGAGCGCACCGTCTCCCTCATCGTGGCCCACGAGGGAAACCCCGAGCGGCTCTCCGCCTGCCTCGAGGCGCTCGAGCCCACGCTCGGGCCGAACGTGGCGCTCTCGGTGGTGGACACGAAGGGCCAGGGCTGGGGCGCCGCGCGCAATTCCGCCGCGCGCGAGACCTCGGGCGAGATCCTCGTCTTCTTCGACGCCACGTGCACCCCGCTCGTGGAGGACTGGCTCGCCAACCTCACGGGTCCGCTCGAGCGGCGCGACGTGGCCGTGACGGGCGCGAAGATCCTCTACGCGGACGGCCTCATCCACCACTCCGGCATCTGCATCCCGAAGAGCGCGCCGCGCTACACGAGCCACCTCTTCCCGAACACGCTCCCCGGCGTCTACGGCCTCATCCACCTTCCGCACGGCGTGAGTGCCGTCACGGGCGCGTGCCTCGCGGTGAAGCGCGAGGACTTCGAGCGCGTGGGCGGCTTCGACGAGGACTTCACGCTCGGCCTCGGCGACGTGGACTTCTGCCTGCGCCTTCGCGAGGAGAAACGCGACATCGTGATGTCGCCCGAGGCCGTGCTCGAGATCGAGATGGCGGCGCGCCACGGTCGCGTGATGCCGCACGCGCGCTATGGCCGCCCCGACGCGCCGGAGGATCCGAAGGTGTGCGAGCGCCTCCGCCTCGAGGAGGGCATCTTCATGGGGCGCTGGACGGACTACCTCTCCAAGGGAGACCGCTTCTACAACCCGAACTTCCTGCCCGCCCACTGCCACTACCAAATCGTCTAGGAGGTCCCATGTACGGGCTCATCGTCGAGGGGCACTTCGATTCGTCGCACTTCTTGGCCGACTACCAGGGCAAATGCGAGAACCTCCACGGGCATCGCTGGCACGTGGTGGCCACGCTCACCTCCATGGCGCTCAAGGCCGAAGGCGACGAGCGCGACATGGTGATGGACTTCTCCGCCGCGAAGGCCGCGGTGGCGAAGGCGTGTGCTGCGCTCGACCATCGCCTCCTCGTGGAGGAGGGCACGCTCGCCGAGGAAACGCTCGCGGCGCTTGCGCGCGAGGGCTTCAGCGTGCTCGCGCTGCCCTTCCGCACGACCGCGGAGAACCTCGCGCACCACCTCTTCTACGAGCTCAAGCGCGCCGGCCTCCCCGTCGCCTGCGTCGAGGTCGACGAAACCCCGAACAATCGCGCTTTTTATCAAGAGACTCCGCACTCAACGAGGACGCTCTACTCTCGCTATTCGTGATCCTCCTCGTCTTCGTCGAGGGCGAGGTGGCTTGAGAGTTCCTCGACCTTGGCGCAGAGGCGCGAGATCTTCGCGCTCGAGGCCATGTCGATGAGGATGAGGATCGCGATGATCACCGCGAAGACGAGGTTCGAGGGCGACTGCACGCCCACGAGGCCGGAGAGCCAGTAGGCCACCTGCGGGAAGAGCGCGAAGAAGATGATGACGAGCGAGAACACGACCCAGAAGGCCGAATCCGCCACGCGGATGCGCTCGCGCCGCACCGCCGCGCAGACGATGGCGAAGAGCACGACCGCGCCGATGATGAGCCAGATGCGCAAGGTGCCGGACATGGTCCACCCGATCCTCTCAGCGCCGCCTGCCGTGCGCCCTCAGCGGCGAATCCACTGGAACACGAGGATATTCAAACACGTCCGCACCATGTAGGCCACGGACGAGAACCCATTGAGATACGAGCGTCCGCCCTGGCGCTCGGCCATCTCGCAGGGGATTTCGGCCACCTTCGCGCCTTGGCGAATGAGCCAGGCGAGGGAGTCTGGCTCGGGTCCGATGTCGAAGCCGTCCGCGAACGCGTCGAAGAGCGCAGAGCCGAAGAGCCGGTAGCCGCTCGTGGGATCGGCGATGCGCACGCCGGTGGTGAGGCGGATGAGCGAGGAGATGAGCGAGGACCCGAGGCCGCGCGCGCCGTGCACGCCCTGCGCGTCCTCGCCGAGCTTGCGGCTCGCGATCACCACGTCGGCGTCGCCCTCCTCCATGGCGCAGACCATCGTCGGCAGGTAGCGAGCCTCGTGCTGGCCGTCGGCGTCGAACTGGCACACCGCGTCGAAGCCCCGCTCGCGGGCATAGCGCACGCCGGTGGCGAAGGCGCAGGCGAGCCCGCAGTTCACGGGGAGGCTCACGCAGTGGTAGCCGGCGTCTGCCACGAGCGCGGCGGTGGCGTCGGCCGAGCCGTCGTTCACCACGAGGATCTCGACGTCGGGGCAGGTGGCGGCGAGCTCCGCGAGCGTCGTGAGGATCACGTCCTCCTCGTTGAAGGCGGGCACCACGGCAAGCACCCTCACCGCGCATCACCGCCCTTCGCCAAGGAGCCGTCGAGCCGAAGACGATTGTGCCACGGAGGGAGGCATCCCTCGCCCCGCGAGCGTGCTCGGCTACCATGGAAACGACGGCCCATCTCGAGGGAGGAGCCCGCATGGCGAAGCTGGACCCCGCGCTCCAGACCGCGCTCGACGGCAAGGCGCCTCAGCAGGTGCAGAGGGCGCTCACCTCGGGGAACTTCACCTTCGTGGAGACGTCGATCCCCGGGCTCACGATCATCGACGCGAAGGTGTTCGCAGACGAGCGCGGGAGCTTTCGCGAGACGTACAAGCGCCCGGACTTCGCGCGCGCGGGCATCGACTGCGAGTTCGTGCAGCTGAACCAGTCGAGCTCCGTGCGCGGCGTGCTCCGCGGCCTCCACTTCCAGATCGACCATCCGCAGGCGAAGCTCGTGCGCGTGGTGGCGGGCGAGGTCTTCGACGTGGCGGTGGACCTGCGCCTTGGCAGCCCGACTTTCGGCAGGTGGGAGGGCGTGGTGCTCTCCGAGGAGAACGGCCGACAGCTCTTCGTGCCGCGCGGCTTCGCCCATGGCTTCCTCACGCTCTCCGATGAGGCCACCTTCGTCTACCAGTGCGATGACGTCTACCACCCCGGCGACGAGGGCGGCATCGCCTGGGACGACCCGGACCTCGCCATCGCGTGGCCGAGCGTGCGCGCGCTCGGGCTCGAGGAGCCGATCCTCTCCGAGAAGGATCGCCACCACCTGAGCTTCGCCGCGTGGAAGTCCGCGCGCGGCCTTGGCTGACTCCGCGCGACTCGCCCCTAGGCTTCGAGGAGGAACCGATGATCTGCGATTTGGTGCTCGACGGATTTCGCGACGAATACGACTTCGCCGTCGTGCGCGTGCGCGGGGTGGATCGCGTACCGCGCGTGAACGCCTTCCTCTGGGGAAACCCGATCCCGGTGGTCGTGGTGTCCGAGGGCGTGCGCGAGATCCTCGAGGCGAACGCGGTGGCGCTTCCCGATGGCCCGCGGGGCAAGGGCGGCGAGGGCGAGCGCTTCCTGCTCATCGCCACGCCGGTCTTCGACGCGGTGGCCGAGATCACGATCATCGACGACGACGGCGCGGCGGAAGACGAGCAGATCTATTGGATGGGCGGCAAGCGCACCGGCCTCGGCGACGAGCCGTCGTCGGTCCTCGCGCAGCCGGACCTCTTCCAGGCGCTCCACGACGCCGTGGCGCGCGAGGTGGGCGAGCGCGACTGCCGCGCGTGGGATTCGGGCGTCTATCCCGCGGGGCCGAGCGTGGTCATCCGCTACCGCGTGGTGCTCGCCGCGAGGGGCGCCGAGGAGGCGGCGCGCCTTGAGGCCGAGAAGCTCCTCGTGTGCCGCCTGAACCACGTGGGCGAGCGCCAGAGGGCCGGGGTCGAGGTGCTCGAGGACGCGATGGTGGAGCGCCCCGGCGGCGAGCGCGCCCGCGAGCTCACCGTGAGCGTGACGATCCCGCGCACGGAGGCCACCGGGTGCCTCTGGGTGTGGAGTCGCGTGCTCGGCACCGGCGCCTTCCGGCCGCTCGCGAGCTGGATGCTCGCCCCGAGGCTCGCGTGGTTCGCCTCGGTGGCCGCCTCCCCGGAGGTGGACCCGGGCTACGACGCGTGGGCACGCGAGCAGGGCGTTGCCGAGGCACTCGCGGATGAGCGCGAGGTCGAGGCGCTCGAGGGCGCTCCCGACGCATCCGACGCCGAGGCGGCCGAGGAGCTCGCCGAGGGCGAGGACCTCTCGGCGGCTGGCTTGGCCGAGGAGACGCCTGACGGGGCGGAAGAGGCGGCGCAGATCGCCGCGGAGGACGCGGAGCTCGGCCTTCCGCACCTCACGGTCCTCATCGCCGAGGATCCCGCGGACGAACGCGGCCATGCCCCGACGAAGCTCGCCGACCTTCCCAAGCCCTCGCCGCTCGAGGCGCTTCGCCCGCACCACGCGAACGAGGCCCTCATTCGCACGATTTCCTCCTTGAAGGAGCAGAGCTTCCAGGACTTCGACGTCGTGTGGGTGCCCGCGGGGAGGTCGCTTGGCGAGGCAGGGGCGCAAAACGGCACGTGGCGCGTGGTCGTGGGCTCGGGCGACGTGCTCGAACCCTCGGCGCTCGAGCGCATCGCGTGCGCCGCGGCCACCGAAGGCACTTGGCTCGTCTACGGCGACGAGGACGTCTACGCGCTCGAGGAAGGGCTAAGCGTCCTCGGCGCCGCGCGCCTGAAGCCGCGGTTTTCCGTGGACGAACTCTACTGGGGAAACGGCGTCGGCCTCCCCGTCGCCGTCTCGCCCGCGCTCGACGCGCCCTACGCGAAGAGCGCCTACGACCTCGCCCTCGCCGCGGTGGAACAGGGTGGCGCCGAGGGCGTCGCGCAGCTCGAGGGCGTGCTCCTGCACGCGGTGCGGCAGCGTCCGTTCGCGATCGGCGCCTCCGTGGCCTCGCTCCAGCGCCATCTCGACGCCCGCGGCATCGCGGCCGACGTGGCCTACGTGGAGACGAACGTCGATGACGATCCCCTGCGCGTGCCGGGCGGCTTCTTGCGCGTGCGCTACCTGCGCCCGGACCCCTGCCCGCTCGTGTCGATCATCATCCCGAACAAAGACCACGCCGACTACCTGCGCCCGTGCGTGGAATCGATCCTCGAGAAGACCGTCTGGCCGGCCTTCGAGATCGTGGTCGTGGAAAACGGCAGCACCGACGAGGACATCCTCGCCCTCTACGCCGAGCTCCAGGAGCGCGATCCACGCGTGCACGTGGTGAGCTGGATGGGCAGGGAGTTCAACTACTCCGCCGTGGTGAACCGCGGCGTGGCGAAGGCGCGGGGAAGCGTCATCTGCCTCCTCAACAACGACACCGTGGTGCTCGATGGCGAATGGCTGGACGAGCTCGTGGGGCCGCTCGCCCGCGAGGAGGTGGGCATCACCGGCGCGCTCCTCACCTTCGCCGACGGACTCGTGCAGCACGCGGGCATGGTGGCGGCCTCCTCGGGCGGCTTCGGCCACATGCAGCAGAACCTCTGGCCCGGGGAGGTGGGGAGCTCGGCCGCCGAGGGCGCGGACGGCTACCTCATGAGCCTCAAGCGGCCGGTGGCCTATCCCATGGTGACGGGCGCCTGCCAGGCGATGGGCCGCGCGCTCTTCGAGGAGCTCGGCGGCTACGACGAGGAGCTCGCCGTGGGCTTCAACGACGGCGACTTCTGCCTGCGCGCGGCGGCGCTCGGCAAGTCGACGCTCTTCGTGCCCTACGCTCGGCTCCGGCACAAGGAGTTCGGCACGCGCCATCGCGAGAGCGATACGGCGCGCGAGGCCGAGCGCGGCGCGCGCGAGATGGCGATCATGCACGAGCGCTACCCGGCGATCTTCGAGCGCGATCCGTTCCTCAACGCCGGGCTCGATCCCGACAGCCGCTACTTCCGCCTGAACCGCCCCTACGAGGAGTGGGACCTCTAGCTCGAGCTCGCTAGTGCCCTGCGCCGGCGTTCACGCAGGCGGCGAGCGCGGCTTGCCACACCAGCTGGTAGGAGAGGTCGCGCTTCTTCGAGAGCGCCGCCACGGCGTCCGCCTCGGGCATCGTGCGCTGCGTGGAATCGGGAAGCGTCACGCGCTTGGCCTCGATCTCGGCCGTGGAGCCGTCCGGGAGGGTGAGCGTGAGGCGCACGGCCTCGCGCGGGAGCACCGTGCGATCCATGAGCTGGCGGCGAATGCCGATGGTCGTGGTGGTGCGGAAGACCTCGAGCTCGAGGGTCTCGGCGTCATCGGGAAGGCAGATGACCTGGAGCTGCCAGGCGGGGCGCCCCTTCTTCGTGCCGAGGGGGATCCAATGCGCCTCGCGCGCGCCGGCCGCGAGGAGGCGCTCGATCGCCTCGCCCATGGCCTCGCCGGTGACGTCGTCGATCTCGCACTCGAGCTTGCAGATCTTGCCCTCGCTCGCCGCCTCGGCCGCACCCACCGCGGCGCGCACGAAATTCGCCCAGGGATAGCTGCGCTTCCCCGCGCCGTAGCCGGTCTTGGAAATGGCGATGCCGCCGGGCGAGGCGAAGGTGGGGGAGAGGGCCGCGAGGAGGGCCGCGCCGGTGGGGGTGATGAGCTCGCCCTGGCGCTCGGAGACGCGGACGGGCAGCTCGTGGGCCCGGCAGATCTCGGCTACGGCGGGCACGGGCACGGGGAGGACGTCGTGGGCCGTGCGCACGGTGCCGGTGCCCTCGGTGAGGTTCGTCACGTAGACGGCGTCCGGGGCGAGGCTCTCGAGGAGCACCGAGGCCGCCACGACGTCGACGATGGAATCGATGGCACCCACCTCATGGAAGAGCACCGTCTCGCGGGTTGCGCCGTGGGCTACCGCCTCCGCGTCGGCGAGGATCGTGAAGGCGCGTTTTGCGAGGTCGCGCGCCCCGTCCGTGAGCTTGGCGGCGGCGAGGATCTCGAGCACCTCGCCGAGCGTGCGGTGGTGGTGCCCGTGTGCGTGGTTGTGGCTGTGATCGTGCCCGTGGCCATGCTCGTGCTCGTGCGCCAGCTCCGCATCATCGCCATAGAGGTAGGCCATGTCGTGGTCGTGGGTCGCGAGCTCGGGCGAGAGCACCACGTCGAAGTCCACGCAGCGCACGCCCGAGACCTCCACGTGGCTCACGCAGATGGAGAAGTCCTTCTCGGGAAGGCTCGCGAGCGCGCGCTCCATCGCCATGCGATCCCCGCCGGCGTCGATGAGCGCGGCCACGAGCATGTCGCCGGCGATGCCCGCCGAGCAGTCGAGCCAGAGCACCTTTTCCATGGTTCAGCTCCTTGTCTTGCCGGGAAGGTGGTTGATTGCCGAGGCCTGGAAGCCCGCGCCGAAGCCGTTGTCGATCCCCACGACCGAGACGCCGCTCGCGCACGAGCTCATCATCGCGAGAAGCGCGGTGATGCCCTCGAAGGCCGACCCGTAGCCCACGCTCGTGGGCACGGCGATCACGGGCTGGGGGATGAGCCCGGCGACGACGCTCGCGAGCGCCCCCTCCATGCCGGCGACGACGATGGCCACCTGGCAGCTCCTGAGCGCGTCCTCCTTCGCGAGGAGGCGATGGATCCCCGCCACGCCCACGTCGTAGAGGCGCGTGACGTCGTTTCCGAGGAACTCGGCCGTGAGCGCGGCCTCATCCGCCACGCCCTCGTCGGAGGTGCCGGCCGTGACCACGCAGATGGTGCCGTTGCCGGAGACCTCGCCCGTGTCCTCGCCCACGAAGGCGAGCCGGGCCCGCTCGTGGTAGGCGAAGGGGGCGCCGGCGTCGAGCTCGCCGAGCGCGGCGCGGCAGAGCTCGGCCTTTTCCGCGTCGAGGCGCGTCACGAGGACGCGCGGCTGGCCGCTCTCGAGAAGCGCATGCGTGATGCCGACGATCTCCTCGGCCGTCTTGCCGGCGCCGAAGATCACCTCTCCCGCGCCCGTGCGACGCGCGCGGTCGGTGTCGACGGTGGCGTAGCCAAGCTCCTCGAAGCCGTCGTCCCTGCGCTCGGCGTGCGCTCCCTCGTGCTCCATGGCATCTCCTCGAGCCGCTCTCGAACCTCGCGGGATCGCGTGCGATCGCGAAACCGCGAACCTCCACTATCGCACCCCGCGCCTGCCAATTGTCGTTGAGTTCGGCGATTAGAATGGGCGCGAGACGAAGGACCCCAGAGCGCGAGGAGCGTCGATGCAGGATCGCCCCAGCTACTACATCACCACCCCGATCTACTACGTGAACGCCGCGCCGCACCTCGGCACGGCCTACTCCACCGTGATGGCCGACGTCCAGGCGCGCTTTCGCCGCCGCACGGGCTACGACGTCATGTTCCTCACCGGCCTCGACGAGCACGGCGAGAAGGTGGCGCAGGCGGCCGAGGAGCACGGCATGACCCCGCAAGCGTGGTGCGATTCCCTCGTGGGCGCCTTCAAGGACCTCTGGAAGTACCTGAACATCACGAACGACGACTTCATCCGCACCACCGAGGATCGCCAAACCGCGAGCGTGCAGCACCTTTGGCGCGTCCTCAAGGAGAACGGCTCCATCTACAAGGGCACCTACGACGGCTGGTACTGCCAGCCCGAGGAGACCTACTTCACGGACACGCAGGTGCGCCACGCGAACCTCGAGATGAACAAGAAGATGGTGGACGTCGCCCACGAGAAGGTGGTCGAGGAGGTCAAGCACCACCACGGCGATACGCCGCTTTGCCCCGATTGCGGCCGCCCGCTCAAGCGCGTGCAGGAGGAGAGCTGGTTCTTCAAGCTCTCCGAGTTCCAGGAGCCGCTGCTCAAGCTCTATCGAGAGCACCCGCACTTCGTGGAGCCGGAGATCCGCCGAAACGAGGTCGTGAGCTTCGTGGAGGGCGGCCTCAAGGACCTCTCCATCTCGCGCACGAGCTTCGACTGGGGGATCCCGCTTCCCTTCGACGAGAAGCACGTGACGTACGTGTGGTTCGACGCGCTCATCAACTACCTCACGGCCGTGGGCTACGGCGTGGACGAGGAGCGCTTCCGCCGCCGCTGGCCCACGCAGGTGCACATCGTGGGCAAGGACATCATCCGCTTCCACTGCGTGATCTGGCCGGCCATGCTCATGGCCGCGGGCCTCGAGGTGCCCGAGGAGGTCTTCGCCCACGGGTTCCTCATGGTGCGCTCGGACGAGGGCGCGGACGTGAAGATGTCGAAGAGCCTCGGCAACGCCATCTCCCCCGAGAGCGTGTGCGAGCTCCTCGGCGTGGATGGCTATCGCTACTACTTCATGACGGACGTGCGCCCCGGCACGGACGGCTCCATCAGCTGGGGTCGCATGGAGCAGGTCTACGACGCGGACCTCGCGAATTCCTGGGGAAACCTCGTCTCGCGCGCCATCTCCATGAGCGCGAAGTACTTCGACGGTGCCACGCCGCCGCTCGGCAATGGCTGGGCCGAGGAGGAGAACGAGCTCAAGGCCATCGTCTCCGGGACCGCGGGCGAGGGCGCCCGGCATGTGCGCGAGGACGGTGCTCCGATGGGGCTCGTGGAGCGCTACGACCTCCTCATGGGCTCCTTCGCCTACGACGAGGCGGCGGGCGCGGTGATGGAGCTCATCCATGCCGCGAACCACTTCATCGAGGCGAGCGAGCCGTGGGCGCTCGCGAAGGATCCCGCGAAGGCGGGCGAGCTCGCGCAGGTGATCGGCGCCGTGCTCGAGGCCATTCGCATCTCGGCGCACCTGCTCGAGCCCTTCATGCCCGAGACCTCCGCCGAGGTCCTGCGCCGCCTCTCCGCCGAGGACGAGCTCGAGACCACCGACCTCGCGGGCGTGTGCGCGTGGGGCGGCCTCGCGCCGAGCGCGCCCGTGGTGAAGGGCGCCGCGCTCTTCCCGCGCCTCGCGCAGGCAAAGGGCTAGGAGCGAGGCGCGATGCCCGAAGCGGGGTCGTTTGGCGAGGAGCCCAACCTCACCTCGCCCGCGGTCGTGCGTTCGCTCGTGGAATCGCTCGGCCTCTCCCCGAAGAGGAGTCGTGGCCAGAACTTCCTCGTGAGCCGCGCGGTGCTCGAGCGCATCGTGGCGCGAGCCGAGCTCTCGGAAGACGACGTCGTGCTCGAGGTGGGGCCGGGGCTCGGCGTGCTCACGCGCGAGCTCGTGAGCCGCGTGCGCGCCGTCGTGGCCGTGGAGCTCGAGCCGGCGTTCGCGGAGGTCCTCGGCAGCACGTGCGCGGGCGCGGAGGACAGGCTCGCCGTCGTCCTCGGCGATGCCGCGCACCTCGATCCGTCGATGCTCGCGAGCGCACTCCGCGAGGTGGGAGGTGCCGAGGGCCCCACGAAGCTCGTGGCGAACCTCCCGTACTCCGTGGCGGCGACGGTGCTCCTTCGCGCCTTCGAGCGCTTCGGGAGCCTCGAGCGCGCGACGGTGATGGTGCAGCGTGAGGTGGCCGACCGCATCTCCGCACGTCCTTCGACGAAGGACTACGGGGCCTACACCGTGAAGCTCGCGCTCCGTGCGCGCGTGGTGAACCGCTTCGAGGTGGGGCGTGAGCACTTCTGGCCGCAGCCGCACGTGGATTCGGCGGTCGTTTCCCTCGAGCGCGATGCGCAGGCGAGCGAGGAGGAGCTTGCGCGCGTCTCCACGCTCGTGGACGCCGCCTTCGCCCAGCGCCGAAAGACCTTGGCGAACAACCTCGTCGCGGCGGGCATCGAGCGCGACCTCGCGGAGGCGGCGATCATAGGGCTCGGCCTCGACCCCCGCGTGCGCGCCGAGGCCCTCGCGCCCGCCGACTTCTTGGAACTAGGCAAGCGGCTCTGATTTGCCCCGCATGGCAAGGCCTCGGATGCGCGCGCTCTTCGCGCGTCCGCACCGCAGTCCATGTGAAGAGCTCAAAGCAGCTCAGGGCATGCGCCTTGAGCTGACGGATTTCATAGGAGTGTCACTATGAACCTCGAACCTTGCAGAGAGAGGATGGCCCACATGAGCTCGTGGATTGATGGGGCGCTCGAGGCGGGAACGCTCTTCTTCAACGCGAAGGGCAAGCCCGCCATGCTCGAGCCGCCCGCGGCACCCGTGGTCGACACGCACGCGCACCTCTCGATGGCGGCGCCGAAGGACGCGAGTCCCGATGAGCGGCGCGCCGCCGCGGCCGAGTGGCTTGCCCGCGCGTGGCTTGCGGGGGTCACGTGGGTCGTGTGCATCGTCGATGCGAGCGAGGACGGCCGCGACGCGCGGGCCTTCCTCTCGTGGCTCTCCGAGACGGAGGATGCGGCGCAGCGGGAGATCGACGTGGCGCTCTCCGCGGGCCTCGTCCCCGCCTTTCCCCATGAGCCGCTTCGCGTGGGCCTCTCGGCGGGCGTGCACCCCTATGGGGCCGCTGAGCTCGAGGGATGCCTCGATTCCCTGAAGACGCTCCTCGCAAGCCCCCGCGTCGTGGCCCTCGGCGAATGCGGGCTCGACTATCACTGCGAGCTTCCGCACGAGGTGCAGCGCGCGGCGTTCGTCCGCCAGCTCGAGCTTGCGAAGGAGTTTGGCCTGCCGCTCGAGCTCCACGTGCGCGACGAGGTGGGCGATGCCTTCTACGAGGCGCATCGCGAGGCCTTGGAGATCGTCACGGCGGCCGACGCGGCATCGCTCGGCATCGACCTCCACTGCTACACCCTCGGCCCCGAGCCCATGGAGGGATGGCTCGCGCTCGGAGCGAAGGTGGCCTTCGGCGGTGCCATGACCTTCAAGCGCTCGGACGAGATCCGCGACGCCGCGGCCGCATGCCCCGCGGATGCGCTCCTCACGGAGACCGACAGCCCCTACATGGCGCCCGAGCCCCTGCGGGGCCGCACCTGCGAGCCCGCCTTCACCCTCGCGACGGCGGACCTCCTCGCCGAGGTGCGCGGCGAGTTCCTCGGCGAGCCGAGGCGCGCACCCTTCGAGGCGGCCTGGCGAAACGCGCACGCGCTCTTCGACCCGAAGCCGTAAAACCTCGCACCTGATCGGCCGAGCCGCCCGAACCGCAGTCCAAGTCGCAAGACGAAAGAACCGTCCCTTTCGTCTTGTCCCGGCGCAAGACAAAAGGGACGGTTCTTTTGTCTTGTCGGAACCAGCCCTTCCGGCTCGTCAGCCCCATTTGGGATTCCAACACCGTGTTGGGCGGTTTTCGCGTGCGCCGAGCGCCGTGCGCGTCGCGGGGCGCGAGCGCCTACCGTGGGGCCATGTCCTTGCTCCTCGAGAGATCGCCCCGGCTCGCCCGGTTCGTGGAGGGAGCGCTCGAGTTCCTCTGGCCCGCGCGCTGCGTGGGCTGCGACGAACCGGGAACGCTCCTCTGCGAGGCGTGCGCGGCGAGCCTTCCGGTGATCGACCAGCGCTACGCGTGCCCGCATTGCGGCGCGCCCTTCGGTTGGCTCGTCTGCACGAACTGCGCCGAGCCCGCCCCCGAGCTCGAACGCGTGGCCTCGGCCTTCGCCTACGAGGGCGTGGCGGAGCGCCTCGTGAAGGTCTACAAGGACGACCACGAGCGACGCCTCGCGCCGGTGCTCGCGGAGGCCCTGCGCTTCGCGCTCGAGAACCTCGCGGCGAGCGCGCCGGAAGCGCTTCCCTCCCTCGACGCGATCGCCTTCATCCCCGCCACCGAGGAGGCGTACCTGCGGCGCGGCTTCGACCACATGGAGCTCGTGGCGCGCGAGCTCTCGAAGCGGCTCGACGTCCCAGTGGCGGACGTCCTCATCCACCATCGCTCGGGCGACCAACGAGAGCTCGGTGGCGAGGAACGAGCGGAGAACGTGCGCGGGTCCTTCGAGGTCGCGGGGGATGTGTGGGGAAGCCGCCTCCTGCTCGTGGACGACGTCATCACCACCGGCGCGTCGCTTCGGGAGTCCGCGCGCTCGCTCGTGGCGCGCGGCGCGACGGTGCCCCTTGCGGCGTCCGTCGCCCGCGTGTGGTAGCGCCCCCGCAACGCGGCGTTGCGCCGCCTGCGGCGCCTGTGGCCAGCCCATGTGGCCCCAAAGCCGTTGGTATACTTCAGGGGTCCCTTGCCAGGTCTGTGGTTGCGGGCGGGTCGGGCGCGAGCCTTCCCGTCCAAGTCCATGGCAGACGAGGCCCAACGGACCCACGTAAATCCGGGTGCGCGCATCCGGATGATCACGGCTCGTTCTAGACGTAAGTCGCACCTCCCTTCGCGAGAGGGACGCCGTTCCTCGGGGAGAGAGGACCAACCGTGGGGGCGCCGCGGCGCCCGAAGCGACGGTCCCGGTGCGCGGGTGTGGGGTCGAAGACCAGGTCAGCTGGGAAGGGGCTCTCGCTCGGCGGCGCCAGCTGGCGCCCGCCCGAGCGCGAAGGCAAGAAAGGCAGCCGAAAGGAAGCCGGCGCAATGTTCTCCACCTCGTCCACCACCGCTTCGCGCGGGAGGCGCACGCGACCCTTCGCCACGCTCGCAGCCCTTGCGGCCGTGCTCGTCTGCGGGGCCATCTGCCTCGCCGGATGCGATTTCATCGACAACCTGAATCCCTTCACCACCACCTCGGTGGCCGAGGCCGAGGCCGCGCGCCTCGCCGCGCGCGAGCCGAGGGTGCAATCGCCGGACATCATCGAGGACGGCGTGCTCACGGTTGGCCTCGTCACGAGCGAGGGCGCGCCCTCGGTCTTCAAGACCTCCACCGGCTACAACGGCATCGACGTCGACGTGGCCGCGGCCCTCGCAGCCGAGCTCGGCCTCGGCGTGAAGTTCGTGCCCCTCCAAGACGACGCGACGATGGCCCTCACGCCGGTGGACGTGGTGATGGGCGTGCCCAGCACCGAGGCGGGCGGGCTCATGGTGGCCTCGGACTACATGGAGGAGGCGATCGGCTTCTTCACGCTCGGCGACGCGCCCACGACGCTCTCCGCGTCCGAGCTCGAGGGGCAGACGGTGGGGGTGCAGAGCGCCTCGGCGAGCTCGCAGCTCCTCGCGACCTCGAACCTCACGATGACGGAGCAGAGCTACGGCAACATCGACGAGGCCATGGAGGCCCTCGTCGCGGGCCAGGTGGCCTACGTGCTCTGCCCGGTGTATCCCGGAGCGTTCCTCGCGAACGAGATCGGCGGCATCTGCTTCTGCGGCACGCTCGACGTCCCCGTCAACGTGGGCGTGGGCGTCTCCGCGCAGAACACCGCGCTCACCGACGCCGTGCAGGGCGCCATGTCCGATATCCGCGACAACGGCGTCCTCGCGCTCATCCTCTCGAAGTGGGTGGGCGACCTCCCGCGCCTCACGGCCGCATCGCAGGTCTCGGGCGTCGAGCTCGCCAGCCCCACGCAACAGACGACCACGCCAAACGGCGATGCGGGAAGCAACGCCGTGAGCGGCGACGATCTCCCGCAGCAGAGCGCCCCCGAGGGCACCGAGGGCGAGGGCACCGAGGACGTGGGCACGCAAGGCGAGGGCACGCAAGGCGAGGACGGAGGCGAGGGCGCCGAGGGCTCCGAGGGCGCGATCATGCCCATCTAGATCGGCGGATTTGGGGATTTCGTGACGCGCGCGTCCCGCGTGCCGCCAGCCTGATGCCCCGCGCTCGTTCGCCCCTTCATCGCCCCACTGGAGCGCGCTTTCGGGTACGAAGCTATTTCAGGACCATGCACGATGAGGCCATCCACCTACGATATGGAGGTTCCCATGGACATCAAGGTAACGGGACGCAAGATCCGCGTGACGGATGCGCTGTACGACCGCGTGATCTCGAAGATCGGCGATGCGCTCAAGGTCTTCGACATCCAGCCGATGACGGCTGACGTCGTGCTTCGCGTTGCGAACTACAAGGGGACCAAGGAACGCACCATCTGCGAGGTCACGGTGCGCGTGCGCGGCACGGTCGTGCGCGTCACCGCCACCAAGGACGATGCCGAGGCCGCGATCGACGAGGCCGCGCGCATGGTCGGTCGGCAGCTCCGCAAGTACAAGACGAAGGTCATCGACAGGCGCCATCGCCCGCACGGCGAGGGCCTCGCGCCGGTGGAGCCGGGCACCGAGCTCGGGGAGATCGTGGAGAAGGGAGAGGAGGAAGCCGAGGAGGACGACGATCGCCTCGTGCGCACGAAGTACATCGAGTACACGCGCCTCACGGAAGAGGACGCGCTCGTGCAGGCGGATCTCCTCGGCCACGACTTCTACGTCTTCCGCGACATGCAGACCGGCAACGTCCACGTGATCTACCACCGCAAGGACGGCGGCTACGGCATCCTCAAGCCCGAAGAGGAGAACGCCGAGGCGTAAGGGCAAGCGCCCGCACACCGCACGTTTCGCACGAAGGAAGGGGAGGCCCATGGCCGACACGAATGCCGAGCGCACGGATGCCACGCCCGCACCAGACGAGGTCATCAACCCCGAGGCGCTCTCTCCGGACGCGCCGAAGGCCGAGGTAGAGGACGAGGAGGCGCGCTCCGGCGTCCACGAATCCGAATCGAACTACGTCCAGCCGATCTACCACAACCAGCGGCAGGTCAACATCATCGTGGACAGCTGCGGCGACTTCGATCCGCTCGTCGCCCACGCGCTCGACATCACGATCATCGGCTTCCCCTACGTCGTCGATGGCAAGGAGTACATCGACGACCTCTGGGAATCGCTCTCCGCGCACGACTTCTACGAGGCCATGCGCAAGGGCGCGGACGTCTCCACCTCGGCGGTGACGCCGGGCCGCTACCTCGAGATCTTCAAGGAGGCGGCCAAGAAGGGCACGCCCACGGTCTACCTCGGCTTCACGGCGGGCCTCTCCTCGTCGATCCACGCCGCCGAGGAGGCGGCGCGGCTCCTGAAGGAGGACTATCCCGACTTCGAGATCTACGTCGTGGACAACAAGTGCCCCTCGGCCGCGGCCGAGCTCCTCGCCATCGAGGCCGTGCACCAGGCCGACCTCGGCGCCTCGGCGAAGGACCTCGTGGCATGGGCGAAGGAGGCGCGCTACTACATCCAGGGCTACTTCACGCTCGACAACTTCGACGCGCTCGCCAAGGGCGGCCGCATCCCGCCGCAGGCCGCGGCCATCGGCGGCAAGCTCGACATCAAGCCCGAGCTCTCCTACGACACGATGGGCGCCCTCTCGCTGAAGCGCATGTGCCGCGGCCGCAAGAAGGCCATCCGCGCGATGATGGACGACTTCCGCGACCAGTTCACCGGCGAGTACAACCTGCCCATCGCCATCGTCTCGGCCGACGCCGAGAAGGACGCGGACTTCCTCGAGGGGCTCGTGCGCCACGAGCCGGGCTGCGAGGACATCGCCGTGGTGCGGAGCTCCATCTCGCCCGTCATCGGCTCGCACGTGGGGCCGGGCATGGTGGCGCTCATCTTCTGGGGCAAGGATCGTCGCGAGAAGACGAGCCTCGCCGATCGCATCGCGCGCAAGGTGGGCGGCAAGACCGCAAAGGCGCAGGACTCAGGCGCGAGCGCCAGCGCCTAGCGCGGCGCGCGCACGCCACTCTCTTCGGGAAAGCGGGTCTTCGTGGGCTACGTGTCCGTCTTCATCGTGAGCCTCCTCTTGGCGATCCTCGGGATCGTCATCGGCTTTCGCATCGGGCAGGAGCTCGCCGTGCACTGCGAGACGAAGCGGCAGTACTGGACCGCGAACGCCGTCTGCTACGTGGTGTGCATCGTGGCCTCGGCCTTCATCTGGGCACTCGGGCTCGTGGTGCTCTCCTTCGCCACGATCGGGCTCCTCGGCGGGGCCATCGCGGGGCTGAAGTTCGGCTTCGGCTCCGAGGGCCCGTGGAAGAAGGTCGACCAGTGGATGGGCGTGAAGAACAAGCACTTGGAAAACAAGCCGCGTCCCGAGGGCGAGGAGGAGCCAGAGCTCATGAGCGTCGCCGACCCGGGACCCGTGCAGGACCGCAAGACACGAAGGGGCAAGTAGCCCATGGCTGAATCCTCGATCGCCGTCCTCATCGACTACGAGAACCTCGCGAGGGGGATGGCAGACGACGACCACGCGCAAAAGCAAGGCGGCCGCGCAAGGGGTCGCGGCAGGAGCCGGCAGAAGACGCCGGCTCCGAACGTGCGCGCCATCCTCGAGCGCCTCGTGGAGATCGGGCGCATCGTCTCGAAGCGCGCCTACTGCGACTGGCAGCTCTTCACCGATTCCATCCAGCCTCTCCATGAGCTCGGTATCGAGCTCATCGAGATCCCCGATCGCCAGTACACCGGCAAGAACTCCGCCGACATACGCCTCGTGGCGGACGCGGTGGAGATGTGCCTCACGCGCGACCACATCGGCACCTTCGCCATCCTCTCCGGCGATTCGGACTTCACGCCGCTCGTGGCGAAGCTGAAGGAGTACGGCAAGGACGTGATCGGCGTGGGCATGAAGGGCTCCACGAGCCAGCTCCTCGTGGAGAACTGCGACCAGTTCATCTACTACGAGGACATCGTGGCCAAGGCGGGCCTGCCGAACTACGAGGACCGCGTGCCGCAGGAGCGCCACGCCTGCTTCGAGCTTTTGCTGCAGACGATCGACGCGATCCTGCGCGAGAACGAGGGCCCCATCCTCGCCTCGCGCCTGAAGGAGACGATGCGCCGCAAGCAGCCCTCCTTCACCGAGCGCAGCTATGGCTACAAGAACTTCACCGCGCTGCTTCGCGACGCGGCCGAACTCCACCTGATCGATGTGCACACTGATCCCCGCTCCGGCACCGTCACGGTCGACGGCTTCGCGGAGTAGGGACGGCAAGCGAACGTGGAAGGGCATTGGATGATGAGTGACAACACCGTATCTCCCGAGGAAGAGGCCGTCGTCGCCGCCGAGAGCGCGGCCGCGGACGAGGCGCCGGGCGATGTCGTGGCGCCCGTGGCGGACGCGATGGTGGGCGAGGAAGAGGCCGAGGGAGGCGTAGCCGACGCCACGGTCGCGCCGGCATCGAGCTCCGCCGCCAACGCGGCGGCTGCCGTGGCCGCGGTCGCAGAGGACTTCGGCGAGGAGGATCCCGATGGCGACTTGAGGCCGCTCATCGAGGCGCTCTCCATGGAAAGCCGCCTTCGCCGCCAGGAGGCCGCGCGCCGGCTCTCGCTCTTCGCCGAGCATCGCAAGGACGACCTCAAGGCGCACGTGGCCGAGCTCGTGGACGCGATGGATCGTCCCGAGGAGCAAACCCGCTGGCAGATCCTCGACACGCTCATGGTCGTGGGCGCCGATGATCCCGAGCTCGTGGCCGGCGCCTTCGAGGCCGCCGAGAACGCGCTCTTCGAGGAGGGCGCCCGTGCGGCGTTTTCGCGCTTGGCCGCCTTCCGCTACTTCGTGATGCTCGGCAAGTCCTCGCCGGAGCGCTCGGACGAGGTGTGGCCGCTCCTCGACGAGGCCGCGCAGGTCTACCACGGGCTTCCCGAGTATCGCGAGATGCTCGTGGCGCTCGCGGACTTCGCCGGCGGATCCATCTCCGACGCCTCGCGCAGGGCCGTGGCGGATCGCGTGCGCTTCGACGCGCAGGGCAAGACCGGCGGTTTCCTGAAGAGCTATTCCCAGCGGGTGCTCGCCGTCGCCGAGGGCGACGCGTAGGCCGACGAGACGCAAGGAGGCGCGCGTGCCGTCCCACATGCAGATGCCCGAGGAGCCGATGGTCCCCGCGAGGGGCCGTCCGCAGGCGCGACGGCCAGAGCGCACGGGCGTTCCCGTCTGGGTGTTCATCGTCACGCTCGTCTTCTGCCTCGCCGCGGGCGGGCTCGCGGGCTACTTCTTCCCGAAGGGGGAGGAGATCGCCTACCTCCAGGGCAAGGTGGCGATCACCGACGAGGAGCTCGATTCCATCGTGGGGAGCTACCTCGTCGACGGCAAGCCGCACGAGATCACCGCGCGCCAGGCGCTCGAGGCCACCGCGAGCCTCGAGAGCCAGAGGAACGAGGACGGCAGCTATCCCATGCCCTCCGCCGAGACGGTGCTGAACGTCGCGCGCAACCAGCTCCTCCAGCGGGCGGTCGCCGACGAGGGCATCGAGGTCTCCGAGGAGCAGATCGAGGCCTATAGGCAGCAGGTCTTCGGCTCGGAGGACGTGGCGACGCTCGCCGCGAACTACTCGATGACCGAGGACCAGTTTCACCAGATGCTCGCCGAGGGCGCGGCGGTGGAGCAGCTCTACGAGAAGGTGACGGGCGCGGGCGCCAAGGTGGGCGGCGAGGCGAGCGTGCCGGAGCTGCCACCCCTGCCCGCGGAGGGCGAGCAGGACACGCCGACCTCCGAGTACGGCGCCTACATCGTGGGCCTCCTCGGCGAGAACTGGGACACCACCACCGACACCTGGGCGAACCACGACAATCCGTACTACGACGCGATGGCCGACGACGTCTTCTCCATCGAGGGCGCCACGTACGATCAGGCGATGGAGGCCTACTACGTGGCCTACGAGGTGGGGAGCGAGGCGAACGCCGAGGGGCTCGAGGCCTGGGACGCCTACATGACGGAGCTCCTCGCGAGCGCCCAGGTGACGATCGCCGAGATGGTGCAATAGCCGCCAGGAGCTGGGCTTTGACCGTGGCGGAACATCCTCCTTCGCGCGTGCGGCTCTGCGTGAGCGATTGCCTGCTCGGCACGCCGTGCCGCTACGACGCGGGGTCGAAGCCGAACGCCGCCGTGAGGGAGCTTGCGGCAAATCCCGAGGTGGAGGTCGTGCGCTTCTGCCCCGAGCGCGCCTCCGGGCTCCCCATCCCGAGGCCGCCCGCCGAGCAGCGCGATGGCCGCGTGGTGCTCGAGACGGGGGAGGACGTGACGGACGCCTTCGTCGTAGGTGCCGAGCGCGAGGTGCGGCGCGCGCTCGCGGCGGACTGCACGCACGCGGTGCTCAAGGCGAAGAGCCCGAGCTGCGGCACGGGGCGCGTCTACGACGGCACGTTCACCGGGACGCTTCGCGACGGCTGGGGCGTGGCGGCCGCGATGCTTCGCGATGCGGGCGTGGCGTGCGCGTCCGAAGAAACCGTGGAGACGGCCGGTGCGGCCGCTTTCCTCGCCCAAAGCCTTGAAAGCGCGAGCTCGGCACGGTAGGCTAAGCCTCGCTCGAAGCGCGCCAGCTTAGCTCAGTCGGTAGAGCACCGCTCTCGTAAAGCGGGGGTCATCAGTTCGAGTCTGATAGCTGGCTCCACGAGAACCCGCAGGCCAGTCGCCCCGAATGGCGTCTGGCCTGTTTGCGTTTTCGCCTCGAGAAGAGGTCGTTTGGGTGGAATTGGGGTGCAATTCGGGCACCTCTCGGCGATGTCGACGGCGCCCTGTGCCACACGCTGCGCTCGATGCGACCGTCGCCTTGGCGTTGCCAGTGGGGTGTGGAGCGCTATCATCAACGAATCTTCGATGAGGGGAGAGGTGGGGCGTGCAGTTCGAGCCGAGTTTGGACGAGGTGCGCCGTCTGGCGGCCACGGGCGACTATGACGTTGCGCCGGTGAGCGCGGAAATACTCTCGGACTTCATCACGCCCATCGAGGCGCTCCGCGTGCTCAAGGGCGTCTCTGAGCACTGCTACCTCCTCGAATCGGCTACGTCGAACGAGACATGGGGCCGCTACACGTTCCTCGGCTACGACCCCGATCTCCTCATCACCTGCAAGGCGGGGAAGATGAGCGTCGGCGGCGTCACGTTCGAGACGGACGACCCCGCGCGCCACATCCGGCAGGTGCTCGCAGAGCACCGAAGCCCGCGATTCGACTACCTGCCGAGCTTCACGGGCGGGCTCGTGGGCTACTTCGCCTTCGAGTACCTTGGCTACGCCGAGCCGTCCATCCGCACCGCCGAGCGCGACGTCGAGGGCTTCAACGACCTCGACCTCATGCTCTTCGACAAGGTCATCGCCTTCGACCACATCCGCCAGAAGATCGTCCTCATCGCCCACGTCGACCTCTCCCATCCCGAGAGCGGCTACCGCAAGGCGACGCTCGAGCTCGAGCAGCTGGCGGCGCTCCTTAAGACAGGCGAGCGCTGGGACGAGCCGGGTGGGCGCCTTCTGGGCGAGGTGGAGCCGCTCTTCAGCGAGGAGCGCTTCTGCGAGATGGTGGAGCGCGGGCAACACCACATCCATGAGGGCGACGTCTTCCAAGTCGTGCTCTCCAACCGCCTCTCCGCGCCCTTCGAGGGGAGCCTCCTCAACACCTACCGCATGCTCCGGACCATCAACCCGTCTCCCTACATGTTCTATCTCTCGGGCTCGGACGTGGAGGTGGCCGGGGCCTCGCCGGAGACGTTGGTGAAGCTCGAGGACGGCGTACTCCACACCTTCCCACTCGCGGGCACGCGACCGCGCGGGGCGACTTTCGCCGAGGACGCTGCGCTGGAGGCCGAGCTCCTCGCCGACGAGAAGGAGCTCTCGGAGCACGACATGCTCGTGGACCTCGGGCGAAACGACCTCGGGCGCATCAGCCGCTTCGGGAGCGTCCGGGTGGAGCGGCTCCACACCATCGAGCGCTTCTCCCATGTGATGCACATCGGCTCCACCGTCCGCGGCGAGATCGACGACGGCCACGATGCCCTGGACGCCATCTCCGCCGTGCTGCCGGCGGGGACGCTCTCCGGGGCGCCGAAGATCCGCGCGTGCCAACTCATCGGCGAGCTGGAGGGCGAGCGCCGCGGCCTCTATGGAGGCGCCATCGGCTACCTCGACTTCACCGGCAACATGGACACGTGCATCGCCATCCGCATCGCCTATCGCAAGAATGGCCGCGTGGCCGTGCGCAGCGGTGCCGGCATCGTGGCGGACTCCGTGCCGGAGCGCGAGTATAGGGAGTGCCTGAACAAGGCCCGCTCCTCGCTCGCGGCGCTCAGGCTCGCGCAGGAGGCGGACCTGTGATCGCGCTCATCGACAACTACGACAGCTTCTCCTACAACCTCTACCAGCTTTTGGGAGAGCTTGATCCCGACGTCCGCGTCTTTCGAAACGACGACGTGACGCTGGAGGGGCTCCGCGAGCTCGCGCCGGACCGCATCGTCATCTCGCCGGGGCCGGGAAGGCCCGAGGACGCCGGCATCTCCATGGAGGTGCCCGTCGCGCTCGGCGCCGAGTTCCCGATCCTCGGCGTCTGCCTCGGCCATCAGGCCATCTGCGCCGCCTTCGGGGCCACCGTCACCTACGCGCGCCGTCTCATGCACGGCAAGCGATCGCAAATCACCGTGGACACGGAATCCGCGCTCTTCCGCGGCCTTCCGGCGGAGCTCACCGTCGGCCGCTACCACTCCCTCGCCGTCGAGGAGCCCACGCTGCCCCGCGAGCTCGCCGTCACCGCCCGCGCCGCCGACGGCGAGGTCATGGCCGTCGAGCATCGCGAGCTCCCCATCTACGGCGTGCAGTTCCACCCCGAGTCCATCCTCACGCCCGATGGCCGGGCGATGCTGGGCAATTTCCTATCCGAATCCGCAGCCAAGGGGGCCAAGCGATGATCAAGGAAGCCATCGAGAAGATCGTCGACAAGGGCGACCTCACCTACGACGAGGCCTTCGCCGTGATGAACGAGATCATGGACGGCGACACCACGCCCACCCAGAACGCCGCCTTCCTCGCCGCGCTCTCCACCAAGAGCGCCCGCGCGGAGACGACCGACGAGATCGCCGGCTGCGCGGCGGCCATGCGCGCCCACGCGCTCCCCGTCGAAACCGACCTCGACCTCTTCGAGATCGTGGGCACGGGCGGAGACAACGCCCACAGCTTCAACATTTCCACGACCTCGGCCCTCGTCGCCGCGGCGGCCGGCATGAAGGTGGCCAAGCACGGCAATCGCGCCGCCTCCTCGAAGTGCGGCGCCGCCGACGTGCTCGAGGCGCTCGGCGTGAACATCGACGAGGATCCGGAGCTCTGCAAGAGGCTCCTCGACGAGGTGGGTATGTGCTTCTTCTTCGCGCAGAAGTACCACACCTCCATGCGCTACGTCGGCGCCATCAGGAAGGAGCTCGGCTTCCGCACGGTCTTCAACATCCTCGGGCCGCTCACGAACCCCGGCCACCCGAAGCGCCAACTCCTCGGCGTCTACGACGGCTACCTCGTGGAGCCGCTCGCCCAGGTGCTCATCGACCTCGGCGTGGAGCGCGGCATGGTGGTCTTCGGCGAGGACAAGCTGGACGAGATCTCGCTCTCCGCGCCCACCAAAGTCTGCGAGTTCAAGGACGGCTGGTACAGGAGCTACGAGGTGCGTCCGGAGGACTTCGGGCTCTCGCGCTGCCACAAGGGCGACCTCGTGGGCGGCACGCCCGAGGAGAACGCGCAGATCACGCGCGCCATCCTCGCGGGCGAGAAGGGGCCCAAGCGCGACGCCGTGCTCATGAACGCCGGCGCGGCGCTCGTGATCGGCGAGAAGGCCGCCTGCTGGGCCGAGGGCATCGCGCTCGCCGCGGACCTCATCGACTCCGGCGCCGCGGCCAAGACGCTCGAGGCGCTCGTCGAGGCCTCCAATCGCCCCGAGTAGCGCGAACGGGGAAGCGCGATGACTATCTTGGACGACCTCGCGAGCCACGCCCGTGCGCGGGTGGAGACGGCCAAGCGCCTCCACCCGCTCGACGAGCTCAAGGCCCTCTGCGCGGCCAAGGGCAAGGCCGATCGCGGCGAGCGCCCCTTCGAGGCGGCGCTCGCCAAGCCCGACCTCTCCTTCATTTGCGAGGTCAAACGGGCGAGCCCCTCCAAGGGCCTCATTGCCGAGGACTTCCCCTACGTCAAGATCGCCGAGGACTACGAGGCCGCGGGGGCGGACGCCATCTCCTGCCTCACCGAGCCGAAGTGGTTCCTCGGGTCCGACGAGGTCTTCATCGAGATCCACCACGCCCAAGACTTGCCGATGCTTCGCAAGGACTTCACGGTGGACGAATACCAACTCTACGAGGCGCACCTCATGGGCGCGAGCTGCGTGCTGCTCATCTGCGCGCTCCTCGACCCCGCGACCATCGAGCGCTACCTCGGGATCTGCGACGAGCTCGCTCTGAGCGCGCTCGTGGAGGCCCATGACGCGGACGAGGTGCGCCGCGCCGTGGCGGCCGGTGCGCGGATCGTCGGCGTGAACAATCGCAATCTCAAGGACTTCTCCGTCGACTTCGAGAACGCGAGGCGGCTTCGCGAGCTCATCCCGAGCGACGTGATCTACGTCGCGGAGAGCGGCGTCACGGGGCCCGCCGACGTGGCCGAGGTGCGGGCCATGGGAGCCGACGCCGTGCTCGTGGGCGAGGCGCTCATGCGGGCGCGCGACAAGCGGGCGCTGCTCGAAGCCATGCGGACAGCGGCGCTGGACGTCTCGCCCGGAGGGGCGACGGGGGAGGGGCGATGACGAAGATCAAGCTCTGCGGCCTCTCGCGTCCCGAGGACATCCAGGTGGCAAACGAGCTCGCCCCGGACTACGTCGGCTTCGTCTTCTGGCCTCGCAGCTCGCGCCACGTGACGCGCGAGAGGGCTCGGGAGCTCCGTGGCCTGCTCGATCCCGCGATCCTTTCCGTGGGCGTCTTCGTCGACGAGGACGCGCGGGTGGTGGCCGGCCTGCTGAGAGACGGGATCATCGACATCGCCCAGCTCCACGGCACCGAGGACGAGGCCTACCTCGCAAAGCTCAGGAAGCGCACGGACAAGCCGATTATCCAGGCCTTCAAGGTGCGGAGCGCCGAGGACGCCGCGCGGGCCGAGCGCAGTCGCGCCGAGCTCGTGCTCCTCGACGCCGGCATGGGCTCGGGAGAGCGCTTCGACTGGAGCCTCGTGGCCGACGTCGAGCGTCCCTACCTCCTCGCCGGAGGGCTCTCGGCCGAGAACGTCGCCGACGCGATCTCCCAGCTCCACCCCTACGGCCTTGACGTGAGCTCCGCCGTCGAGACCGGCGGCGTGAAGGATCCGGACAAGATGCGCGCGTTCGTCGCGAGCGTGAGGGGCACCGCGGGGGGAGCGCGGCGGGGGACGTGCGAGAAGCGACGTCCCGTCCCGCCATCCAGGCACGTCTGAGAGAGGAAGGCAGCATGACCGACACCACGAGGTCGCCCGGCTCGAAGGGGCGCTTCGGCGTCCACGGGGGACAGTACATCCCCGAGACGCTCATGAACGCCGTCATCGAGCTGGAGCAGGCCTACGACCACTTCAAGGACGATCCGGACTTCAACGCCGAGCTCGCCCGGCTCTTCAACGAGTACGCCGGCCGTCCCTCGCTCCTCTACTTCGCCGAGCGCATGACCGAAGACCTCGGCGGCGCCAAGGTCTACCTCAAGCGCGAGGACCTCAACCACACCGGCGCCCACAAGATCAACAACGTCCTCGGCCAGGCGCTCCTCGCCAAGAAGATGGGCAAGACCCGCCTCATCGCCGAGACCGGCGCCGGCCAGCACGGCGTCGCCACGGCCACGGCCGCCGCGCTCATGGGCATGGAGTGCGTCGTCTTCATGGGCGAGGAGGACACGATCCGCCAGGCGCTGAACGTCTACCGCATGCGCCTTCTCGGCTCCGAGGTGGTCCCCGTGAAGAGCGGCACGGCGACCCTCAAGGACGCCGTCTCCGAGGCCTTCCGCGAGTGGACGAACCGCATCGCGGACACGCACTACTGCCTCGGCTCCGTCATGGGGCCGCACCCCTTCCCGACCATCGTCCGCGACTTCCAGGCGGTGATCTCCCGCGAGACGAAGCGGCAGATGCGGGAGAGGGAGGGCACGCTGCCCGACGCCGTCCTCGCCTGCGTGGGCGGGGGATCCAACGCCATCGGCAGCTTCTACCACTTCATCGACGATGAGGGCGTGCGGCTCATCGGATGCGAGGCGGCTGGACGCGGCGTCGACACCTTCGAGACGGCGGCCACGATGGCGACCGGCCGCGAGGGCATCTTCCACGGGATGAAGAGCTACTTCTGCCAGGACGAGTACGGCCAGATCGCGCCCGTCTACTCCATCTCGGCCGGCCTCGACTACCCCGGCGTCGGGCCCGAGCACGCCTACCTGCGCGATATCGGTCGCGCCGAGTACGTGCCCGTGACGGACGAGGAGGCCGTGGAGGCCTTCGAGTACCTCTCGCGGATGGAGGGCGTCATTCCCGCCATCGAGAGCGCCCACGCCGTGGCCCACGCCATGAAGATCGCGCCGGAGATGGACAAGGACCAGACGATCGTCGTCACGCTCTCCGGCCGGGGCGACAAGGACGTCGCCGCCATCGCGCGCTATCGCGGGGAGGACCTCCATGAGTAACCTCGCCCGGGCCTTCGACCACGGCAAGGCCTTCATCCCCTTCGTCACCTGCGGCGACCCCGACCTCGAGACCACGGCGAAGGTGGTCCGCGCCATGGCTGCGAATGGCGCCGACCTCGTCGAGCTCGGCATACCCTTCTCCGACCCGACGGCCGAGGGGCCGGTCATCCAAGGCGCCAACGTGCGGGCGCTCAGGGCGGGCACGACCACCGACAAGGTGTTCGACCTCGTGCGCAGCCTCCGCGAGGACGTGACGATCCCGCTCGTCTTCATGACCTACGCGAACGTCGTCTACTCCTATGGCTCCGAGCGCTTCCTCGGCAAGTGCGAGGAGGTCGGCATCGACGGGCTCATCCTGCCGGACGTGCCCTACGAGGAGAAGGGCGAGTTCCTCGACGTCTGCCGCTCGCACGGCGTGGATCTCGTGTCCTTCGTGGCGCCGACCTCCGAGGACCGCATCCAGATGATCGCGAGGGAGGCCGAGGGCTTCATCTACGTCGTCTCGAGCCTCGGCGTGACGGGCGTGAGGAGCCGGATCACGACCGACCTCGCCAGCATCGTGGAGGTCATTCGCGAGGCGACCGACGTGCCGTGCGCCATCGGCTTCGGCATCTCAACGCCCGAGCAGGCGAGGCAGATGTGCGAGGTGGCCGACGGCGCCATCGTTGGCTCGGCGATCATCAAGCTCCTCGAGCGATACGGACGCGACGCGGCGGGCCCCGTCGGCGAGTACGTGAGGACGATGAAGGACGCCATCCGCTGATCGCCGAGCCTGCGCGTGCGTGATCGTAGGCCACCGCGAGGCCGGGTTGCCCCCGGCCTCGCGCGTGTGTGGCGCGGTGGCGTCCTTCCCTTGGGGTGCCGCCCAAGCCCTATCGCTACGGCAGCGGGTGGCCGGCCGCGAGGTAGAGGCGATACCACTCCTCGCGACTGAGCTCGACGTCCGTGGCGCGGGCGATCTCCTCGAGGCGCTCGATGCGGCTCGTGCCGGCCACGACCTGCATCTTCGCCGGGTGGCGAAGGATCCACGCAGCGGCCACGGCGGTGGGCGTCGTGCCGTGCGCCTCGGCCACGGCGTCGATCGCGTCGTTCAGCTTCGCGAAGCGCGCGCGATCGCCGAGGAAGACGCCCTGCCAGTTCGCCGACTGGAACGGCGACCACGCCTGGATCGTCATGCGGTGGATGCGCGAGTAGTCGAGCACGCTGCCATCGCGATCGCAGGCACCGTCGGTGTCCATGTTCACCTCGAGGCCGTTTGCCACCATGTTCGCCACGGCGAGGGAGAACTGCAGCTGGTTCGCGAGAAGTGGCTGCTCCACGGCCGTCTTCAGGAGCTCGATCTGCATCGGCTTGTGGTTCGACACGCCGAAGTGGCGCACCTTGCCCGCCTGCTCGAGGACGTCGAACGCCTCGGCCACCTCCTCGGGCTCCACGAGCGCGTCCGGGCGGTGGAGAAGCAGCACGTCGAGGTAGTCGGTGCGCAGGCGCGCGAGGATCTCGTCCACGGACTTCAGGATGTAGTCCTTCGAGAAGTCGTAGAAGCCGTGGCGGATGCCGAGCTTGGACTGGATGATGAGGTCCTCGCGCTTGATCGAGCCATCCGCCGAGAGCGCCTCGCCGAAGTGCGCCTCGCACTCGCCGCCGCCGTAGATGTCGGCGTGGTCGAAGTAATTCACGCCGAGCTCGAGCGCGCGGTGGATGAAGCGGGTGAGCTCGCTTTGCGAGAGGCCACCGAGGCGCATCGCGCCCACGACGACCACGGGGACTTCGAGGTGGCTCTTCCCGAGGCGAATGGTTTTCATGGCGGCTCCCTTCCGTGCGGTTGCCCTAGCCTAGCCCTCGCCGCATGGGATGAGCCGACGCCGCCCTCAGACGAGCTCCCTCGCCTGCTTGCCGGTCGCGCGCGAGCTCGCCGCCTTCGCTGGCGCGCTCGCGCTTGTTGGGCTTGTGTGGAAATCGCTGGTTGGAGGGCATGCGCGGCATCGGCCCATATAATCCCTTCGAGGAGACGCCGCCGTGGCGCGCGCCCCTTCGGCACTGCGCGCCGGCGGCATGCCCGCTTGGGCCGCGACGTCACGACGATCAGGAGGAGCGATCGTGAATCTTCTGAAGAGGAATTGGAAACGCCTTGCGTGCGGCTTGCTCGCCTTGGGAGTGGTCCTCGCTGCGGTCGTGATGGCCGCCCCGACGCCCGCGCTGGCGGAGGGCGAGGATGAACCGTACGTCCTCACCCCCGACACCCATTGGTTCATCGGCCAATCGCACCACCGCCAGCCCTGGCCGAACGAAGAAGGTTCGCCTGTGGAGTATCCCTTCACCGTGCAAGAGGAGCGCATGGTGGTCTGGTTCCTCATGGAGGCGGATGATTCGGACGCGCCCAAGGGCTACGTGCTCTGGCAGCTCTTCAACGAGAGCGGCAAGGAGGTCTTCTCGGCCTACCTCATGGGGTTCGGGTACGGCTACGCCACCCAATACTTCGGCTACACCCTCGATCAAGGCACCTACACCCAGAGGCTCACGCAGGTGGGCTGCGAGGGAACGGTGTGCAGCATCGCCCTCGGGGCCTACACCGATCCGGATGCGTGGATCCCAAGGTGGCCTCCCAAGGCCCAGCAGGTGGGCTTGGATGCCACGGTCACGGGCAAGTTCGACGAGAGCCATGAGGCCACGGTGGACGGCGAGGCGGCCACGAAGTACTCCAAGCTCTTCAGCTTCGACGTCGACGAGCCCACGAACGTGAAGTTCTCCGCCCCGCCCTTCTTCGGCGCGACGCAGCTCTCCCTGCTCGACTCCGGGGGCACCACGATCGCGGGCACCACGAGCCCGCATGACGGGTCGCAGAACGCCTACCAAAGCCTCAGCCTCGACTGCGGCAGGCTCGAGCCGGGCACGTACTACCTGAGCTACGAGACCATCGAGGAGCCCGGCACCAACCTGAACGCCCTCTCCCGCGGGTTCACCATCTCCGTGAAGACGGGCCACGAGATGTATCGGCTGTACAACCCTTGGTCGGGCGAGCACCTCTACACGCAGGACAGCGCCGAGCGCGACACCATGGTTTCGAACGGCTGGAACTACGAGGGCGTCGCATGGTACGCGCCGCTCACCTCGGATTACCCGGTCTATCGCTTCTATAACCCGAACAACGGCGACCACATGTACGCGTCCTCTCAGGACGAGTGCGAGAGCCTCGAGGCGAGCGGCTGGCAGAGGGAGGAGGGCGTCGCCTTCTACTCCAACGACGATCCCGAGAGCATCGTGCGCGGTGGCGGCGTGACCATCGGCAGGTTCTTCAACCCCTATAACGAGGGCCCCGGCACCCACCACTTCGTGCGCATCGACGCCGAGGGCAAGGCCGAGTTCTCGCAGATGATGAAGGACGGCTGGAACTACGAGGGCAAGGGCTGGAGCGGCGTCTTCTGGGGGTGAGCCCGCAAGCGGAAGAGCTCGGCGAGCCTTCTCGCGAGGACAGTGACTGAACGGGGCGGTGCCGGACGCGAATTCCGGTACCGCCCCGCATTCGTGTGCCGAGCGCGCCGCGCCGTGCGGGAGGGCTCCACCGCGCGCCGTGCGGGAGGGCTACACCGAGAGGACCTGCCAGTAGAGCGGTTCCTCGAAGTGCTCGTTCGGCACCCACCACGCCTTGCGGTTCTTGAGGTCGAACACCACGGAGTGCACCGTCACCACGCCGGGCTCGAGGTCGCCGTGCGTGGCGTTGTAGAGCCGCTGCCCCACGGACTGGAGGATCTCCAGCGCCGCGCCCTCGTCTGCCACGATGCCATCCGTGGCATCGAGCTCCTCCTGCATGGTGCGGTAGCGCTCGATGCCGAGCATCTCGCTCGTGCTCGTGTAGTAGCGCGGCTCGCAGAGGATGAAGTTCGTGATGAGCTGGAAGCGCTCCTCACGCTCCTCCTCGCCGAGCACGTAGACCGGGTCCCCGAGGGAGATGACCTTGAGCTCGCGGTTTGCGTTCACCTTGTCCTCTTCGAGCGTGGGGCTCGTCCACTCGAGGATCGCGCTCTTCCCCGAGGCGTCGGCCACCATGTAGTGGAACGAGTTGTGCGCCGAATCATGCAGGTCGTAGCGGCCGACGAGCTCGATGGCCTCGTCCACGGTGCTCGCGTAGTCGAGGATGAGGCGAAGCATCGTCGTGGAGGTGAGCGAGGGCTTGCCCGTGCTCTGCTCGGTGGGCACGGAGTACATCTCGTGGTGCTCGTCCACGCCGCCGCCCTGGAGGCTCATGTAGATGCCGCAGGCGAGGCCCGCGTCGTTGATGCCGTCGAGCGGCGCGTACGGCGCGGCGAGGATGTTCATGCGATCCATGGGGCCCCGCACGCCCTTCGCGGGATCCACGCCAAGGAACTGCAGGTCGACGGTGGAAACCGACGCATGGCGGCCGCCGCCGGGATTCGTGCGCACGATGCAGGTGTTCGTGCGCTTGAAGTCGTAGTTGCGCCCGAAGATCGGCCGACCGTCTTGTGCGCGCGCCATGAAGGACGAGCACGTAATGTCGGATTCCTCGATCGTGGTGGGGATGATGCCCTTGCCGATCTTGCGGGTGATGAAGGAGATGAGCTCGGCGTCGTTCGACGCGCCGCCCGCTTCGAGGAACTCATCGAAGTAGTACCCGCCGGCGACGTCCATCGTCCACACCTCGCCGTCATCATGGGAGGGGTTCGCCGGGAAGAGGCGCTTCAGCGTGAAGAGCGATTTGAGTTCGTTGCCGAAGAGCTGCCAGATGGCGGCCGCACCTGCGGCGACGGTGCCGAGGGCGAGGAACTTGATGAGGGGATGCTTGGCCATGGATGCCTCCGAATGCGCGATGGTGCTCGCGACCGCACGGCGATCGCCCGCCCTATTGTGGCGCGCGCCTACGCGGTGAGCCAGAGGTCGCGGATGAGGGAGTACCAGGGATCGTAGGCCTCGCTCGTGAGGTGGAGGCCGTCCTCGGTGTCATTCTCGTCGAGGAGGCCGTCGCTTCCCACGTAGCGCTCGTAAAGGCCGAGGTAGGCGGTGTGGCCACCGAGCTCGGCGGCAAGCTCGGCGAGGTCGCGGTCGAGCGTGAGGATCGCGGTGTTCTTCCCCGCGTCGCTCGTGGGAAGCACGCTCTCAATCACCACGGTGGCGTCGGGCAGCGCCTCCTCGAGCTTAGTCACGATGTCGCGCACGTTGGCCACGACGTGTTCCACGATCGTGCTCGCGGGAGCCGCGTCGTCGTCCAAGTCGTTCGTGCCGACCATCAGGAACACGATCGCCGGATCCGCGGCGACGACCTCGTCCACGCGCTGCCGCACGCCGGCCGACGTGTCGCCGATGACGCCGAAGTTCCGCACGTCGTAGCTCGGGAAGGCCGCCTCGAAGTCGCCGCCCTCGGTGATGCTGTCGCCGAGGAAGGCGACGGTCGAGCCCGCGGGCACCTCCTTCACGGCATCGGAGCCGTCGACGAGCGCGGGGTCGTGGCCTCCGGAGGCAAGCGCGTTCGCCCCCGCGGCATTCGCGTCGGCTGAGCCGCCCGCGCCGCCCGCATCCTCGAGGTCGTCCGTGGCGAGCCCCTCCGCCACGCCCGCGCCCTCGCCGGCCTCGAGCCCCGCCTCCTCGTTCGTAGGCAGGTTGTTCAGCGGATTCGGCACGTAGGAGAGCACCGTCGCGAGCGCAAATGCCGCGCTTGCCACCACGAACAGGATGTTCGCGCGCTTCTCCCCGAGCTTTTCGAGCCCGATGGAGATGAGCGGATAGGCGAGCCACACGTAGACGACGCACATGACGCCCATCACGAGGTCGTTCACGATCCAGCCCTGGCCGAGGATGTTGCCGGGCAGCTGGGAGTTGTCCCAGAACGGATACACGCCGTTCTCGTCGGGCTGGTTGCAGATGAAGCCGAAGGCCGTCTCCATGACGGCCGCGAGCGCCGTCGCGATGGCGAACGTCTCGAGCGCCGGGGCCCAGAGGCTCTTGTGGCGCTTCATCATGTATTCCTTGAGCGGCTCGATGACGAGCGTCATCACCACCACGCCCGAGCCGTAGACCCAGTACGGCTTGAACCACGGGTCGGTCCAGAGCTCGTAGTTCTCGTCGACGATCCCGAAGAAGCGGTCCATGAACGTGCAGTAGGGGATCTCGGCCCAGTGCCCGAGGATGTTGAAGAGGTAGAAGTTCACGAAGAGCGAGCGCCAGAAGTCCCACCTGAAGAGGTGGTAGAACCCGTGGGAGTTGATCCCGCGTATCCACTGGCGAAAGCTCATGGTGGCCATCTACCTCGTCGCGATCGGGCGCGCGCTCGCGGGGCGCTAGTCGCCGCTTTCGTAGAACTTGATGAGCGCCTGCGTGCCGTTCGCGCCCATGCCGCGGAGGATGAGGTTCTCGTAGTTGAGGAGCACCTGGCGCATCATGTCGAGGTCGAGGTGGGCGCCCTCTGCCTCGCTCCTCGCGATGCGAAGGTCCTTCACGAAGTGCTCGATTTTGAAGCCAGGCGCCCAGTCGTCCTTGATGATGCGCGGCGCGTAGCCCGAGAGCTGCGTGCCCGCGGCCGAGCCCTCCTTCACCGCGTCGAAGATCTTCTGGAGCTCGATGCCCTTCGCCTTGGCGTAAGAGAGCCCCTCGCAGACGCCCGCCATGGCGCCCGCGATCATGATCTGGTTCGCCATCTTGGTGTGCTGGCCGAAGCCCGGGCCGCCCATGTAGCTGATGCTCGTGCCCATCGTCTTGAAGAGCGGAAGGCACGCCTCGAAGTCCTCCTCGGCGCCGCCCACCATGATGGAGAGGGTGCCGTTTTGCGCGCCGGTGTCGCCGCCGGTGACGGGCGCGTCGAGGGCGTGGAGGCTGCGCGCGGTGGCGGCCGCCTCGATCTTTTGCGCGAGAGTGGGGCTCGAGGTCGTCATGTCGATCACGTACGTGCCGCTCGCCGCGTTCGCCACGATGCCGCCCTCGCCGAGGTA
>CANQNP010000004.1 GCA_947625235.1 uncultured Atopobiaceae bacterium
GAGTGGAGCATGTAGTTCCTGAGCTTCACGCTCTTCACGTCGTCGTAGAGGTGGTAGCTGTCGATGAGGATCCTCGATACGCGCAGCTGGTGGTCGATGCGCCCGGCCATCACCTTCTCGTTCACCGACTGGTCCTCGCGGCCGATGTAGTAGCGGTAGAGGTCCACGTCGAGGTAGTAGAGCGTCGTGCACCTCGGCAGCGGCACGTAGGCGTAGATGCTGTCCACGTAGAACGTGTGCGGCGGAAGCGGCAGGCCGCCGTGCGAGCGCAGGATCTCCGTCTTGTAGGTGAGCGAGTGCATGAGGATGTTCTGGGCGTAGCCGAAGTGGCCGATCTCGTCCCACGTCATCACCTTGTTCGGCTTCAAGGCGCTGCGGTAGTCGATGGCCTTGGAGGAGCCGTCATCGGCGTGCTCGTAGACGTAGTTGTTGATCACGAGGTCCACGGGGTCGCCGCCCTCGATGAAGCCGCGAAGCGTGCCGAGGAGCTCGTGGAAGGCCTCGGTGTCGTACCAGTCATCGGAATCGCAAACCTTGTAGTAGAGCCCGTGCGCGTTCGCGAGCGCGGTGAGGACGGCCGTGCCGTGGCCGCCGTTCTCCTGATGCACCGCGTGCACGATGTCGGGGAAGCGGCGCTCCCAATCCTTGGCCTTCTCCCAGGTGTCGTCCTTGGTGGAGCCGTCGTCGACGATCACGATCTCCACGTCGTCGGCGTAGTCCGATCCCTCGAGGACGGCCGAGATGGCGTGGTCCATGTAGGCGGACGAGTTGTAGCAGGGAATGCCGATGGTGATCGTCTTATCCAAGGGTGCTCCTCCCGCGCGTGTTCCCAGCCACCAGTCTAAGCCGCCGTCGCGCGATCAGGCGCGCGCAAGCAGCAGGTCCGCGAGCTCGAGCGCCGAGGCGCAGACGCCGTCCATGTCAAAGTAGCGATACTCCGCGAGCCGGCCCACGCACGAGAAGTTCTCCACGCCTTCCACACGCGCGCGATAGGCATCGTAGAGCGCCTGGTTCTCGGGCGAGAGGATGGCGTAGTAGGCGTCCATGCCGCAGTCCGGCACGAAGGGGCGCGGATACTCGCGCATGATGGTGGTGACGCCCTCCTTCACCTGCCCCGTCATGTTCTTGAACTCGGTGATGCGGGTGAAGTCCTCGCTCGTGGTGTAGTTCACCGTGCCCACGGGCTGGAAGCGATCCATCGCGAGCGTCTCGAAGTCCATGCGAAGCGAGCGATACGGAAGGTCGCCGAGATCGCGGCCGAAGAGCTCGTCGAGGGGGCCGCTGTAGACGACCTCGCCCGCATAGGGCTCGCCGCAGACAAGCACCTGGTCGCCCGCCACGGAGAGGAACTCGCGCGCGTCCTGGCCGAGCACGACGGTGATGCCCTCGTGGTCGAGCATGCGCGCGAAGAGCGCGGTGTAACCGCACCTAGGCATGCCCTGCCAGGTGGCTTGCGGGAAGTAGCGATCATCGTCGCCCACGAAGACGGGCACGCGACCCGTCACGGAGGGATCGATCTCGTCCGGCGTCTGGCCCCACTGCTTCATCGTGTAGTAGAGGAAGACGTTCTCGTAGACGTAGTCCGCCACGCGCGCGAGGTCCTCGTCCTTCGCGGCGCGGAGCTCCATGATGGGCACCTTCACGTCCTCGCCGAAGGTGGCCACGAGCTTTTGGTAGAGGCGCTCGCCCTCCTCCTCGCCGAAGGCGAGCTTGAGGGAGGCGTGGTTGAAGGGGACGGGCATGAGCGTGTCGTGGATGAGCGCGAGGACGCGGTGCTCGTAGGGAGCCCACTCGGTGAAGCGCGAGAGGAACTCGTGCACGCGCTGGTTCGTGGTGTGGTAGATGTGCGGGCCGTAGGCGTGGATGAGGATGCCGGCCTCGTCCTCGCAATCGTAGGCGTTGCCGGCGATGTGGTCGCGGAGCTCGACGACGAGGACCCTCTTGCCGCCCTCCTCCGCGAGGCGGCGCGCCACGGTGGAGCCGGCATAGCCCGCGCCCACGCAGATGACGTCGAAGGAACGCGGATCGAGATCGCCCAGGCCGTGCTGGCAGGTGAGGGACATGGCGGCTCCCCTTCGGATCGGAGGTCGGCGAGCGCAGCTGCGCTCACCTCCACAACAAAGGCCGCCTTCGCGCGGCCTCCTCTGATTCTTCGGCCATTCTACCATGCACCCTATAATGCACACGTACGCTCGAAGGCCCTTGAGAAAAAGGAGAGAGACGATGGAGAACTTCCTCGATCGCATGAAGGCGCAGGCAAGGAGCAAGAAGATGACCATCGTCTTGCCCGAGGGCGAGGACCCGCGCACGAGAGACGCCGCGCGACAGATCGTGGCGGAGGACCTCGCGAACCTCGTGATCCTCGGCGACCCCGCCACGATCGACGTCGCCGGCGTGACGGTCATCGACCCGAAGGCCTCCGAGAACCACGAGCCCTACGCGCAGGCGCTCCAGAAGCTCCGCGAGAAGAAGGGCATGACCATCGAGCAGGCGCGCGAGCTCATGGACGATGCCACGTACTTCGGCACCATGATGGTGAAGATGGGCGACGCGGACGGCCTCGTCTCCGGCGCCTGCCACTCCACCGCGAACACCTTGCGCCCGGCGCTCCAGATCTTGAAGACCGCGCCCGGCACGAAGCTGGTCTCGAGCTTCATGATCATGTGCATCCCGAACTGCGACCACGGCCTCGACGGCACGCTCCTCTTCGCCGACATCGGCCTCAACGAGTACCCCGACGCGAACGGCCTCTCGGAGATCGCCATCTCCTCGCATGATTCGTGGAAGGCGCTCATGGGCACCGAGCCCAAGGTGGCCATGCTCTCCTACTCGAGCCACGGCTCGGCGAACTCCGACCACGTGGACAAGGTGGCCGAGGCCACGAAGCTCGTGCACGAGAAGCGCCCCGACATCCTCTGCGACGGCGAGCTCCAGCTCGACGCGGCCCTCATGGAGGAGGTGGCCTGCCTGAAGGCGCCCGAGAGCGAGGTGGCGGGCGACGCCGACATCCTCATCTTCCCGAACCTCGACGCGGGAAACATCGGCTACAAGCTCGTGGAGCGCCTCGCCGGCGCCGAGGCCTACGGCCCCGTGCTGCAGGGCATCGCGCGTCCGGTGAACGACCTCTCGCGCGGCTGCAAGGCGACGGACATCGTGGCCGTCGTGGCCATCACCGCGGTGCAGGCGCAGCTCAGCGCCTAGCGCGCGCGAGCGCGGCGCACGGGAAGGCGCGCAAGGCGCGTGCACAGGCGCCGATCCTTGTGCTAGACTGCTCGCACACTGACGTGGCTGGGTAGCTCAGTTGGTAGAGCAGAGGACTGAAAATCCTCGTGTCGGGGGTTCGACTCCCTCCCCCGCCACCAGATAAAACCGCAGGTCGGAGGCCCTAAAACCTCCGACCTGCTTCCGTTTGGGCATGGCCTCCAGGGAGCTCCCGGTCGCCTCTCCTTGCCCAAGGCCCCCCGTCGGCGCGTCCCCTCACGCGTCGTGGCCACCCTCACGCGTCGTGGCCATCTCGTACCTCACTTCTCGAAGGGCGACGAGCTCGGGTTGAACTTCTCCTCGAGGTAGTCGACGTAGTAGCGGGGATTGAGCGGCTCCCCCGTCGCGTCGAGGAGGATGTCGGCGGTGTCCTTGGCGCGCCCGAAGCGCCACACGTGCTCCACCATCCAGAGGCGCACCGGCGAGAGGTCGCCTGCGGCGAGCGTCTCGTCGAAGGGCACGCCGCCTTCGCGCATGGCGTGCAGGAGCTGCGCGCCGATCACCCCACCGAGCGCGTAGCTCGGGAAATAGCCGATGAGGCCCATCGACCAGTGCACGTCCTGGAGCGCCCCCTCGACATCTCCCGTCGGGCGCACGCCGAGGGAGCGCTCGTAGAGCTCGGCCCAGCGCGCGGGCACTTCGGACACCGTGAGCTCGCCCGCCATGAGCGCGCGCTCCACCTCATAGCGGATGACGATGTGGAGGGGGTAGGTGAGCTCGTCCGCCTCCATACGCGACGTGGAGAAGCGCACCTCGTTCACGAGGTGCCAGAGATCATGCGCGGAGACGCCCTCCACCGCCTCGGGGAAGTGCGACGCGATGAGGCCGCGGAGCGCCGGTGCGAAGGCCGCGCTTCGCGCCACGTAGTTCTCGAAGAAGCGCGACGAGGCCTCGTGGATGCCCGTGGAGGTGCCGTGCGCAAGGCAGGTGTAGTCGTAGCGCCCCTCCACGGAGGATTCGTAGAGCGCGTGGCCGCCCTCGTGGATGGCCGCGAGGAGCCCGCTCAAGATGTCCTCGGGGTCGGCGTGGTTCGCGATCATCACGTGGTGCGAATCCACCGACGACGTGAAGGGGTGGATGGTCTCGGCGAGCTCGAGGCGATCGAGGTCGATCCCCTCGAAGGCGGCAACGTCCCTGAAGAACGCGTACTGCGCGGCGGGATCGAACGGACCCCTGAGCGCGGGCGGCGACGGCAGGCGACCCTCGTCCGTCGCCGCGCGCACGCGCGCCGCGATTTCCTGGACTCGTGGCGTCACCACGTCGAAGAGCGCGTCGAAGCTCGCCTCCGAGCTCGTCGGCTCGAACTGGTCGAGCCAGAAGTCGTAGGGGCGCATCTCGGGCGCCGAGACCTCGGCGATCTCCCGGTAGAGCGCGACGAGCTCCTCCATCGCGGGCGCGAAGACGGCCCAGTCGTCCGCGGCGCGCGCCTCCTTCCAGATCGCGGAGGAACGGTTCACGAGCTCGACGCGCCTCGACTCGAGCGCGGCGGGTATGCGGAGCCGGTCCGCGCGATCGCGCGAGAGCACGCGAAGCCGCGCGGCGTGGTCGGCATCGAGCTCGGAGGCGATCTGGCGCATCGCGTCGAGAAGCGCTGCCGCCTCCTTGCCGCAGAGGAGGTCGTGGTCGGCCGCCTCGAGCTCGGCCATCGCCACGCCACGGCCCCGCGAAGCCGCCGGAGGATCGGTGAGCTCGGAGAATTCGAGCACGGCTTGGGCGCTCGCCAGCGCGTAGCGCCTTCTCTCGAAGGCATCGAAGGCGGCTATCACGTCCTCGGGCTCAGTGCGCACGCTCGTGCTCTCGCATCCGTCCATGGCGCCTCCAGGTTGTCGAGGTGGGTGATGGGCCCAGTATCACCCATCACTCGCATTCCCTGCGCACGAGCGCGAATCTCGCACCCGCGATGTCGAGCTCCTCACCCGCGGCGAGCTCCGTCGATCCCCGGACGTCCGCGCCATCCTTCGTGGCGCGGGCCCGACGGTCCATGAGCACCACCGTGGCATGCTCGCCCGAGAGTGCGATCCGCGCGTGCTCGTCGCACACCGTGAAATCGCTCAGCACGATCTCGCTTTGCGGCAGGCGGCCGATGGTGAGGCCCGCCCCCTCAAGCGGCACGAGCACCTCGACGCCCCGCCATCGCACGCGAAGGAAGAACCGGCCACCGCCTGTCGAGCGGGCGGCGTCCGCGCCCTCCTCGCGCGGGGCTTCGGAGGGGACTTCCTCGACGATTTCACGCGGGGCAAGGGGCGGGGCCTCCAAGAGCGCCGCACTCGCCATCGCGTGCGGCGCACTGGCCTTCGGGATTGCGGGGGCGGAGGTGACGATGCGCGGGGTCGCCACGGGATGTGGCGCCGCCTCGGCCGCAGGCGGCGAGATCTCCCCCTCAGGCGTTCCCGAGCCGGGGTAATCGAGGCTCGGTCGGGTGAAGTCGTAGAGGCAGCCGTAGCACACGTCCATGTCGGCGAAGACCACCGCCCCGCACCTCGGACACGTCTTCGTGAGCGACGTCGGCTGGCGCTTCTCGCGCTCCCCCTCGAGAACCTGCGTACCTGAAACCATTGCGTGCTCCTTCCTTCTTGCGTTCCGATTCGCCTTCTGCGGGCGCATCCCGCACTTCACGCGCTGATGCGCACCCTTTCGCCACGCTCAACCCAAGGACCATCCGCCGCCGGCCTTTCCACCACGCACACGGCGCCCCGTGCCGAAAGCACGCGTCCGGGCCTCACCCCACGCGCCACCCGCACCGCGTTCATATGGCGATCGATGAAGCAGATATCGAGGTCGAAGGCCATGCCGATGGTGTGCACCGAGCGGCAACGGTCGATGAGCACGCAGGGTGCCTCCTCGAGGCGCCTCGCCCAGAGAAGCCCCACGAGCTTCTCCGCGAAGCCCCTGAGCACGATGAGGCGAGCCCTCTCCACGCTCCGTGCCTCGAGATAGCGAACCTCAGGCATGGCCCTCTCCCCCAATCCCGATCGTCGAGGCGTCCACCACGATCGAGCGCGTATGCGTCGCCAGCACCGGCAGTGCGAACGAGGCCCCCGCTATGGAGAAGCTCGAGGGATGCGGCCGATACCCCATGGAACAGGTGAAGCGCACCCGCGAGGGCGAGATGGAGAACACGCCCCCGGAGAAGAGGTCGAGGTGCTCCGCGGAGACCTCGATCACGAGATCCGGATCGGCCATGGCGCCCTCGATCGCCGCCTTCACCTGCGAGGCGGCAGCCGTGGCATCCTGCTCGCCCGCGGGAGAGACCCCGTGGGCGAGCGCCGCGTCCATCGCCACGCGGTCGAAGCGGGCGCAGAGATTCGCGAACCACGCCCCGTTCATGGCCACGAGGGCGCAGACGAGGATCACCGGCACCATCACCGCCATCTCCGCCACCATCTGGCCGCGTTCCTCGGCAAAGACCGTCATAGGAGCCCCAATCCCGCGAGGCTCACCTTGAGCGGGATGCGGATCTGCGTCCCGGGGATGGGGAGCTCGGCCACGGTGAACTCCACGTCGCGGATATCGCTCGCAAGCTCGCGGCCGGCGGCGGCGAGGAGCTCCGCCACCCCGCCGTTGGTGGGCATCGCCTGGAGGTAGCGTCGGATGTCCGCCGATTGCGTGGAGCCGTCCTTGTCGAGGACATCCTGCGTGTTGCAGAGCACGGGCTTCTTGATGCGCATATCCGCGGGTTGGAATCCGAGCGCGTCCACGATGCTCGTGAGCGTGTTCGAGAGCCAATCGGCGATGACGCCGAGCCCTATGGAATCGAGGCCGTCGAAGAGGCTGCGCGCCGCTCCCGAGATGCCCTCGGCGGCGGATCCGTATCCCACGAGGAGCCGGCCCCAGAGGGTCGTGATGCCCTGGAGGAGGCCCTCGATGCCGCCGTCCTCGCCCTCGGAGACCGCATCGAAGAACCGCGAGAGGATGTTGTTCTCGGCGGTGGCGTCATCGGGAGCGAGGGTCGCGGCCGCCATCGCGCAGCCAGCGGGGAGCTCCGCGTCACCGGTAAGCGTGCTCGCGAGCGAGGACGGACTGTCCGCGGAACCATGGATGACGATGGCGATGCAGCCCCATGCCCCGGGCGGGCAGAGTGAGGGCCTCGGAACGGCGAGCGCTTGCAACGCCTCCTCGAAGGCGTCGGCTCCGCCCTCGCCCGACGAGCGCATCGCCTCCTCGGCGGCGTCGAGCTCGGCCTTGGCCGCCGTCCACTCGTGGGAGGCCTCGACGACGATCCGCCAATAGTGTTCGAAGCCGTTCGTGGTGTTCGTCGAGGCCGCGGCCACGCGTCCCATCTCGGAGGTCGACAGGTGGCAGACGGCGCATTCCCGCGCGGCGCCCGCGTCCATCTGGGCGAGCGTGATGGATCCCGCAGGCGCGCCCTTCGCGCCCGGGCACGAGGCGTAGGCGTGGATCGTCCTTCCCCCCGCCTCCTCGGTCGTGGGCCACGCGACCTGCGTGTACATGGAAGTCGCGCGCGTCTCGGATGCGTTGTGCGCGAGCGAGGGAAGCTCCATCGACACGGAACCATCGGCGTTTTGCCGGTAGAAGCCCCGGTTCACCTCGCTCAGGGCGTAGGCGTAGTAGACCTTGCGCATGGCCGAGTTCGCCTGCTCGTCGGGAGCGCTCGAGGCCGGGGCCTCTTGGGCGCGGCGCGCCGCGTAGTAGGCCCGCGCACGGGAGAGCGCGACGCCGAAGTTCCATCCCTCGGGATTCGAATAGTTGGGGTTGTCCTCGCCGTAGAGCGAGGCGAGGCTCGCCGCGCGCGACCTCATGCAGAGGGGATCGTCCACGCAGTCCGCGCGCCAACCCTTCTCCTGCGCGCGGTCGAGTGCCTCCTTGGCCTCCTTGGCCTCGTCGGAGGCCTCTCCCAGCTCCTCCGCCGCCCCCTCGATGTCGTCGATCTCCACGTCGTCGGCGAGGTCGAAGTCGGATTTCCCCTCCTCGGGGAACGGAATCGCCACCCCCGCGTAGCCCACGGCCCCGGTGTTATTCGCCTGGACGGTCACGAACGAATCGGCGGCGATGAGCGCGGGCACGCTTCCCTCGAGCTTCTCGAGGTTCTGCGCCGCGGAGGTGGCGAAGTCCTTGCGGGCGTCCATGATCTTTCCGCCGGCATCCACCACGTGGAGCCCCGTGGGGGCCATCCCCGGGACCGCGCAGACGATGAGTCCCGCGCCCATCACGAAGAGGCCGGCGAGCCCGAGCGTGAGCACGCAGGCATCCGTCACCTCGGCGACGAGCGTGTAGGCCTTCACGACCTGCTCGCCCGAAAGCGCGCAGGAATCCGCCACCGCCTGGACATCGGCCGCGCGCGATCCCACCCACTGCACCTGCGCGAGCGTGAGCGTGAGGGAAAGCGAGACCAGGAGCGCGAGGGCCACGGCCACGGTCGTATAGCCGCCCTCCTCGTCGAGGAAGAGGGAAAGCCCGAGGTGGCGGGGCCCGTGAGGACGAAGGTGCGCGACGCGCCCGCGCCTCGCCCTGCGCGCACGGCCTCCTCGCTCAGCCATTCCACATGGAAACCCAGTCATCGTAGCCTCCCTCCAACCAATCGGGCCTCACGGCCTCCGTCGTGCTCACGGAGAGCGCGAGGCCCTCCTCGTCGGCGACGCCGAGCGCGCGCGAAACGAACGCGAAGAGCGGGAGGAGGGGCACGTGCCCAGAGATGGTCACCGTCACCTCCGCGTCTCCCTCGGCCCCCGAGGTATCGATCGTCCAGTCCTCCTCGCCACCGCCGTGGAAGGGCGCGGCCTCGGGAACCGCGGCGAGCCTCCTCCTCGCGAAGGCCTGGAGCTGCTCGTCGGTGATGTCGCCCCTGCGCGTGGCGAGGATCCTGCAGAGCTCGGAGGCGGTGGCGCTCATCACCGAGCGGGTGTAGAGCACGCAGACGGGCTCCATGAGCACCGCGAAGACCACGAGGAGGGAGGGCAGGAGCAGCCCCGCCTCCACGCTCGATTGGCCGCGTTCCTCGCGCACGGGCGCCCGCAAGGGCCTATCCCTCCGCATCCGCATGGACGGCCCTCAGTAGAGCGCGACGTCTTGGAGGGCGCCGACGAAGGACTGGGCCTGGCTATGGGAGGCGGCTTCGACGGCCTCGCTCACCACCACGCCCGAGCTCGCCGCCTTGGCGATCGCCCCGAGCGCGACGACCATGGCGAGGAATGCGCCGAGCACGATCGCGTACTCCACCGTCGATTGGCCAAGGCGCTCAGAGCGCATCTGCGCTAAGCGCCTCTTCCCACATCTCAGCATCGAGCCTCACCACCTCCACGAGCGAGCTGCCGCTCGCGCGTTCTCGCACGCAACACACGTCGACCCATCCCGCGTCTGCGACCACGCATCCCCAGGCCCTCCCGAGGAAGTCGAGGTAGGAGGCCTCGAAGAGCGTGGCTCCCGCATCGCGGTAGCTCTCGAGGACCCACGTGGCCACCTCCGGCACGTCGCCGTCGCGCTCAAACGCCTTCGCCTCGCCGAGCTCGCCCATCACGCGTTCGATGGACTGGGCCGCACGGAGCGCCGCATCGCCCTCGAGGCCGTCGCCCGCTTCCCCGCCGAGCGCGCCAAGCTCGCCCAGCGCCTCGCCAAGGGACTGGTCGCCGGGATCTCCCCGCGTCGCCCCAGCCCCGGGCACCGTGGATTGCGCGGAGCTTGGCGGACTCCCCTCGGAAGGGGACGCGGACCCGCCCGGCACGCACGCGCACCATGCGAGCAATCCGAGCGCCGCGAGGATGCCCACCCAAACGCACCACCTTCCGCGCCCGCGCGTCACAGCGAGTTGATGCCGTCGGCGATGGAGGTCCAAAGCTCCTGCACCTTGTCGCGGAAGATGAGGATGGCCATGATCGCGATCACCACGAGCACGCCCACCAAGATCGCGTACTCGGTCGTGCCTTGGCCGGCTTCCTCCTCGATGAGCGCGCGACGCCACCGCCGACGGGACCCCCTGCGCTCGAGCTTCGCGGGCGCCTCATCGACCTCAACGCCTTCCGGATGGAAGACGAGCACCTCCGCGCCTCCAGGCGGGACGGGGCGCCTCCTCGAGGGGGCGCTTCTTTCTCCCTGCTTCGAAATCCAATCCTCTTCGAAGGGGATCACCTGGGCTTTTGCCTGCATGACGGCTCCTTTCCCTATTCGCTTCGATAGACGGGCGCCTAACCCACGCTCACGAGCGCCGAGGCCACGAGGGGGCCGAGTACGGCGAGGAGCATCGCGGGTACGACGAGGACCCCGAGGGGGACGAGCATCTTCACGGGCACCTTCTCGATGGCCTCCTCCACGTCGCGCTTGTGGTCGGCGCGGATGGCCGAGGCCTGGCGCACGAGGGTGTCCGTGAGGGGAATCCCGAAGGCAAGCGACTCGGAGACGGCGGACGCGAAGCGCTCGAGCGCCGACGCATGGACGCGCCCTGCCATGGAATCCAGCGCCTCCGCGCGTGACGCCACGCCCATCGACCACGAGAGCCTCGTCTGGTCCATGAGCTCCGCAAGCGGCGTGTCGAAGCGCTCGCAGTAGAGGGCGAGCGAGGCGTCGAAGGAGAGGCCCGCGGAAAGCCCGAGCGTGAGGATGTCGAGCATCTCGGGCACCTCGGCAAGCTGCGAGATGGCGACGCCCTCGCGCTCCCCGCGTTCCTTGAGCTCGCGCACGAGGGCGAGGCTTGAGAGCGCCTTGAGGGGACCGGCGTGCCGTGCCCGCCTCGGCGTCGCGGACCCGCCATGCGCGAGGTCCCCACGTGCGCCCGATCCGCCTTGGAAGAGCCACGCGGCAAGCACCGCGGCCACCGCGGCCATCGCCATGAAGACCACGCTCATGGCTTCACCTCCGCCATGATGCGCCGCATCGCGAAGAGCGCGATCACGTCGAGCGCGACGGCGATCAGAAGGCAGGCGAGCCCCAGAAGCGTGGACAATCCCTGCCGGTAGTCGGGCGTGAGCATGGCCAGGAACGCGACGAGCGCCGCGGGGAGGATCATCACGAGGTGCGCGGAGAGCCGCACCTGCGCGGTCTTGGTGGCGAGCTCCGCCTTGAGCGACTGCTGCTCCTCTACGAGCGCGGCCGAGCGCCGAAGCAAGTCGTCGAGCGGCGCGCCGGTCCTCTGGGAGACCGTGAGCGCGCAGGTGAGGAGCGAGACCCCCGGTGCGTCGAGGGTGCGCTCGAGCTCGCCCAGCGCCTCGAACACCGACATCCCGCACTGCACCGCGAGGCTCGCGCGCACGAACGCGCGGCCGGCGTCGCCCTTCGCGTGCGAGCCCACGTAGCCGATGGCCTGGGTGAGGGTCTTGCCGGCTCCCAAGCTCGAGGCAAGCGAGCGCAGGAGATCGGGCATGGCCGCGGCAATCGAATCCTTGCGCGCGCGATCGAGGGCCTTGGCCACGAAGGGCACGAGGGCGAGGCTCCCCAGGAGCGCGATCGGAACCATGAGGAGCGTGCCGCAAAGCCAGCTCGCCACCAGGCTCGCCGCGAGCGTGGCGAGGACGATCGCCCCCGCGGCGCTGCGTCGCCCGAGGTAGAGGTCCACCTTCGCCGCCGCCTCGCGAAGCGCGTCCTCGCAGGCGATCCATGGCGCGGATTGCACGAGGGGCTCGAGGATCGGCGCCGATCCGAGCCACGCGCAGAGGTCGAGCACGCGGCGATGGAGGAGGATCCGCGAAGCCCGCGTGCTCCCCGATGCGCCATGGCAGCAGAGGCTCGCCGACGCCATGGCGAAGAGGCAGCAGAGGACGCACGCGCTCATGCGGCCACCCCCCTGTTCGCGGAGGTGGAGGATGCCGACGCCGCTCGGACGGTCGGCGCGAGGCGTGGCGCGGTTTCGCGCGCAAAGGGCGGCTCGCCCACGAGCTCCCAGTGGTCGCGTTCCTCGTCGTAGGTGACGATCGGCGTGAGCGCGACGCTCCCGTCGGGGGCGCGCGTGACCGCCGAGGCGGACGTGACGCGACGCTCGCCCGAGGCCATGCGCTTGCTCATCACGATGAGGTCGAGGGCGGTGGCGATCTGCTCCTCGAGGATGAGCGCGGGGAGGTCCATCCCGAAGCGCGCCATGAGCACGAGGCGCAGTATCGCCTCGTCCTCCGTACCCGCGTGGAGGGTCGTCATGGAGCCGTCGTGGCCGGTGTTCATGGCCTGGAGCATGTCGACGCACTCGGCGCCGCGGACCTCGCCCACGATGATACGATCGGGACGCATGCGCAGGGCGTTCGTCACGAGATCGCGAATGGTCACCTGCCCCCGGCCCTCCACCGAGGCGTCCCTCGCCTCGAGCCGCACGACGTGGGGATGCTCGTCGAAGGCGAGCTCCGCGGAGTCCTCGATCGTGACGATCCGCTCCGCGTGGCTGATCTCCGCCGAGAGGGCGTTCAGGAGGGTGGTCTTGCCGGAGCCCGTGCCCCCGGCGACGGCGATGTCCTGCCGACACGTCACCGCCTGCGAGAGCAGCCTCGCGTACCACGCGGGCAGGCTCCCCATCGCGACGAGGCTCTCGAGCCTGTGGATGCGCCCGGTGAACTTGCGGATCGTCACCACGGGGCCGTCGATGGCGATGGGCGCGATCACGGCGTTCACGCGGTCTCCGTTTGCGAGGCGCGCGTTCACGATGGGACTCGATTCGTCGAGGCGTCGTCCGAGGGGCGCGAGGATGCGGTCCACCACGAGGAGGATCTGCTCGGCGCTCTCGAATACGCGCTCGGCCTCGAGAAGGCGGCCCTCGCGCTCGAAGAAGAGCGAGCTCGTGCCGTTCACCATCACCTCGGTGACGCTCGGGTCGTCGAGCAGGGGCTGGATGGGCCCCAGGCCCACGACCTCGTCGAGGACCTCGGACACGAGGTGCGCGCGATCCTCTCCCTGCAAACCGTGGTAGTCGTTCTCGTTGAGGAGCGCCTCGAGGGTGACGGCGAGCTCGCTTCGCGATCGCTCGGCGCTCTCCGATCCCACCACCCCCGCGATGGCCTTGAGGCCGAGGCGCTCCACGAGGTCGCGCTTGAGTTGTTCTCGCAGCGGGCTGAGGCTCGGCCGGGGCTCGGCCCCCTCCATGTCCGCCTGCGAGGCGATGACCCGCTCGAGGAGGCTCATGATGCGAGCGCCCTCAGGAACGGAAACACCTCGGCGCGCTTTCCGTGGGCCTTCTCGCCCACCGCCTTCCTCGCACGCTCGCAATCGGGAAGGACCCCCAACTCGGAGAGGACGAGGGCGAGGTGATGCGCCACGCTCTCCGAGAACGCGTTCGGCACGTCCACGAGCTCGCACGCGTGTCCCGCGCTCATGAGCTCTCCCACCTCGATGCCCCCTTCGAAGATGGTGAGCTGTCGCGCGGTCTCGAAGCCCACGTCGGCACGGCTGATGAATCCCTCGTCGCGGTGCCGAGGGTCGCAGCGGTTGATGAGGCGGCAGATCCTCGTGCGCGCCACGCCGAGGCGCTGCGCGAGGAGGCCCGCCCGGGAGAGCGTGCCGATGGCCCCGGCGCGCTCGTCCGAGCACACGAGCAGGCGCGATGCCATCTGCGTGGCCTGCGCGACGGCGTCTCCCCACGAGGTCCCGCCGTCCACCACCACGAGGTCGAAGGCGGCGGAGAGGAACTCGAGGATCTCGGCCGTCCGCGGCGCCACGGTCTCCGCGTACTCCGGCTTGGCGCAGGGTCCGAAGAGCGTGAGCCGCTCCGCCACCTGGCGCCCCACCCTCGGCAGTTCGACGTCGAGCGACGCGGTGGCGGTCGGCGTGAGGTCGGCGGGGCCGTCGAGGCCGAAGTAGCCGAAGAGGTTGCCGAAGGCGAGGTCGAGGTCCACGAGCGCCACCTCCATGCCCCAGGAGGCGGCCGTCGCGGCCATGAGCGCGGCGATCGCGCTCTTGCCCACCCCGCCTCGTCCGCTCACGAGCACGAGGCGAGGCGAGGCGTGCGCATCGTCGAGTCGCGGCACGAGCGCGAGGTGGGGATGCGGATCATCGTCCGGAAGCGCGGGCATGCGCACGGTATCCGCGGGCGCCTCGTGGCGCGCGTCTCGCGCCTCCCGGATGCGCGAGGAGAAGGGCTTGTGGCGAAGCCCTTGCTTGGGCTCAGGGGGATTCCCGAGGCCCGGAACCTGGCGCGCGAGGGTTGCGCCGGCGGTACGTTTGGAGGAGGTTGATGGGCCTCGGGCACCTTCCACGTCGCCAAGTTCCGGTTCCTCGAGATCGTCTCCCCACGGCGAGGGGGCATGGGCAGTCTCAGCCTCCTCGATCGTGGGCAGAGAGCGGAAGAAGAGGCGACGGTGCGCCACCTCGTCCACGTCCAAGGACGCGTCGGCCCGAGAATCGCGCCCAGCCGATGGCTCGTCGTCGACGACCGTCCCCGCACTCGGCGCATCGCCGTGGCGCGGCGCGGGCGCCGCCTCGTTCGTCGAGGAGGCGAGCCCGAGGACGCCCACCACCTCCCAGGGCTCCACGACCCGCGTGACCTTCGCCTGCGCGGCGCGAGATCGAAGCGACCCCGAGGGCGCGTCCGCGACGAGGTAGACGCTCCTCGCCCGCCCGTCTCGCGCGACGGCGGCCGCCACGTTCACCGCCTCGATGGGGCTCGTGTCGCCCACCACGGCGCGCCTCAGCCCCGCGGGCCCTTCGAGGAGGGCCTGGCGAAAGAGCCATGGGTCGTCGTAGGCCTCGACGTCGACGCCGCGTGCCTCGAGGATCTCCCTCGCCCACGCCTCCTCGCCGGTGCTGATGAGGGAAACGGGGCGTTCGCGATCGGCGATCATGGCTGCTCCTCTGGGATCGCGTCGGATGGGATGTCCTCGGAAGGGGTGCCGGTGGTCGCATCGCCCCACGCGTCCTCGACGAAGACCTCGCCGATCTCCGCGTCGTCCCCTTCCGCGGGAACGTTCGGGGGAGCCACGGGATCGACCGCTTGGCCGGCGTCGGCCTCGCCTTCCGCGGTGCCGGATTCCACGCCGTAGAGCCCATCTGCGGGCTGTACGAGGCGAAGGCTGCCGTCGGTGGCGGCGGCGATGAAGGCCGCCACGTCATCGAGCGGCACGGCGACCGTGAGAGACGCACCGGAGGCGCTCGCGCCCTCGCCCTGGCCGATGACGGTGAGTCCCGTGGACACGACGCGCGTCTCGCCGTCGACGACGCGGTACCCCACGAGTTGGGTGCCGAGCGCCACGTCGGAGCCCACGCCCGTCTTGTCGCCAAGCGCCACGGACATGGCCACCGTGCCGTCGGGAATGGGAAGCGTCGTCGAATCCTCGCGAACCGCGGTTTCGGTGATGGGCGTGCCCGCGCTCACCGGAGAGGTGAGCGTGAGGCCGAGGGAATCCTCGAGGGACGTGAGCGAGCCCTCGGGCACGAGCTCCGCCACCCAGTCGCGTTCCTCGCACGTGAGGGAATCGACCTTCTCGCCGGGTTCGAGATCGCGCGCGGCGACCACGATGCCCACGAGCTCGCCGCCATAGCGCTCGAGCGCCTCGGCGCGATCCGTCTCCGCCTCGGCGCGCACCTGCTCGCCATAGCCGAGGCAGGCCATGAGCGCGAGCACGCCGAAGGCGGCGGAGAGTATGAGGCGAAATCGCTTGGACATTCGGCTCCCCCAAACAAGTGGAGCCTCAGTGTGCGAGCCGCCCTCCCGCCTCCTTGGCCCCTCGCGCCGAAAACCGCCACGTCGAGCTGACCGGGGGCTGACCACAATCCAACAAATCGCATGAAAGCCGAGCTCAGGGCCTGTGCAAGCAAGCGAAGATTCGTGTGGTGGGACGATGGAGAAACCGATGTCTCCCCACACGATCTCCTCAAATGCCCAAGGGAGGCGAGCCTAGAGCGCCACGTCCGGGTCAAGCGAGCTCGCGTGCCGGCGCATCTCGTCCGCGAGCGCGACGTAGGCCTCCAGGCGAAGGGGATCGACCTCCCCCGCGTCCGCGGCCTCGGCGAGCGCGCACCCCGGCTCGCCATGATGCGTGCAATCGCGGAAGCGGCACTCCCAGGCACGCGCCGCCACCTCGCCGAACACCTTCTCGAGGCCGTGCTCGTGCCCCACGAGCGGAAGGTTCCGAAGGCCCGGGCAATCGATGATCACGCCGGCGTCGGGCACCTTCACCATGCGACGCGCGACCGTCGTGTGGCGTCCGGCGTCGTCGGCCCTCCGCACGCAAGAGGTCTCGAGCGCCTCCTCGCCGAGGAGCGCGTTCAGGAGCGTCGACTTGCCCGCCCCCGATTCGCCGAGCACGAGCGCCGTCGAGCCCGGCGCCACCAGCTCCCGCACGCTCGAGAGCCCGAAGTGCCCGCCGGCTTGCGCGGTGGCGTCGGCGAGCGCGTCGAGGTCCACGTCCCCGCGCTCGCCCGCGGCGAGCGCCGCGAGGGCGAGCACCCGCACTCCCCCACCCAAAAGCGCCCGCACGCTCGCCACGTCGCGCCCGAGCGCGAGGGGCGAGGCCGCGCGATCGGCCTTCGTGAGCAGCACCGCGATCTCCGCCCCGCTGTCCGCCGCCACCACCGCCGAGCGCGCGATGCGATTGAGCGAGAGCGCCTCGCGCCCGAGTGGCTGCGCGATGAGCACGAGCTCGACGTTTGCCGCGAGCACCTGGAGATCGCCTCGCTGGCTGCCCCGCCAGCGCACGAGCGCCTGCTCTCGCGGCAGCACCTCCTCGATGAGCGCCACGTCGTGCGTCTCCGGGCGGCGAAGCACCACCCAGTCGCCCACCGCGGGCCGCTCGAGGTCGCCCTTGAAGATGCGCTCCGCGTGCTCGGCCCGATAGAGCCCCGACGACGTGCGCACGGCGGGGAAATTGCGGTCGAGCCGGCACACGAAACCGAGCTCGAGCTCAGGGTCGCCCTCGCACGCGCGGACGAACGAGTCGAAGGCCCCACGCTGGCGCTCCGAGGGCGGGAGGTCGCCGAAGGACGGCACGCGCGCGAGGCCCTCGAGCGCGGGGAGCCCGCGCATGGCCGAGACCTCCCCCGCGGGTCCCGCGCCTCCCCCTCGCCGCCTCGCCTTCGCGCCGCGCGCGAGCGAGGAGGTGCGGACCTTCGTCCTTCCCTGTGGGCGCTTCGCCACCGCTGCGTATGGTTCTTCGAGCTAGGCCACGATGCCCTTGCGCCTATCGTGCGCGCGCCAGCACGCCTTGTAGACCTCCATGATCGGGATGATCAAGAAGGCGATCCCCATGGCGATGAAGTACGCGTGGGCCGGAAGCTCGGTGAAGTCGAAGAGCTCCACGAGGAACGGCACCTCGACGACGGTCGTCGTGAGCACGAGCGAGAGCGCGAAGGATCCCCAGAGCCACCAGTTGTGCGAGCCGAGCCTGAAGATCGACTGGCGCCTCGAGCGCATGTTGAACGAGTGGAACATCTCCACCATCGAGAGCGTGAGGAAGGCCATCGTCACGCCCTCGTTGCCGTGCACGGAGGATCCGAGCACCGCGTCGAAGGAGAACGGCTCGCCCGCCGTGGAGAGCTGGAAGTACTCGCCGATGAAGTAGCTCACGAGCGTGAAGGCGGCGATGATGATGCCCTGGAAGATCACGTCGAAGGCCATGCCGCCCGCGAAGATGCCGTCCGTGGCGCTCCTCGGCTTGCGCTGCATGATGTTCGGCTCGGCCTTCTCCATGCCGAGCGCGAGCGCCGGGAAGCAGTCCGTGATGAGGTTGATCCAGAGCAGGTGCACCGGCTCCAAGATGGTAAAGCCGATCATCGTGGCCACGAAGACGGCGATGACCTCGGCGATGTTGGAGGAGAGCAGGAACTGGATGGCCTTGCGGATGTTGTCGTAGATGCGCCGGCCCTCTTCGATGGCCGAGACGATCGTGGCGAAGTTGTCGTCCGCGAGCACCATGTCGGCCACGTTCTTCGTCACGTCCGTGCCGGTGATGCCCATGCCGATGCCGATGTCGGCGCGCTTGATGGAGGGGGCGTCGTTCACGCCGTCGCCGGTCATGGCCACGACGTTTCCGCGCGCCTTCCACGCCTCGACGATGCGCACCTTGTGCTCGGGCTGCACGCGCGCGTAGACGCCGTAGCGATCGATCGTGGCGTCGAGTTCCTCGTCGGAGATGTGGTCGAGCTCGGCGCCCGTGAGGGCCTGCGAGCGATCGGTGACGATGTCGAGCTGCTTGGCGATGGCGACGGCGGTGTCGATGTGGTCGCCCGTGATCATCACGGGGCGGATGCCCGCGCCGTGCGCCTCGGCCACGGCCGGCCCCACCTCGGGGCGCACCGGGTCGATCATGCCGGAGAGCCCGATGAACGTGAGGTCCTGCTCGAGGTAGTCCGCGTCGAAGCGATCGGGCTCGGCATCCCAATCGCGCTTGGCGGCGGCGAGCACGCGGAGCGCCTCGTCGGCCATGCCCTTGTTCGCCTCGAGGATGCGCCCGCGGATCTCGTCGGTGAGCGGCACGACGCCGTCCTGCTCCACGACCCTCGTGCAGCGCTTGAGCACCTCGTCCGGCGCGCCCTTCGTGTACTGCGTGAAGGAGCCGTGCGGGGTCTCCACCACGACGCTCATCATCTTGCGGCCGGAATCGAAGGGCGCCTCCCCCACGCGCGGGAAGTTGTACTCGAGGTCGGTCTTGAACTCGCCCTCCTTGGCGGCGTCCGCCACGAGCGCGGCCTCGGTGGGCTCGCCCTTGGCGACGTTGTCCACCGGATCCCACGCGGCGTCCGAGGCGAGCGCCATCGCGCACACGAGCTCGTGGAGCTCCTCGGTGGCGTGGCGCACGACGGTCATGCGGTTCTGCGTGAGGGTGCCGGTCTTGTCGGAGCAGATCACCTGCGTGCAGCCGAGCGTCTCCACGGCCGTGAGCTTGCGGACGATGGCCGCCTGGTGGCTCATCTTCGTGACGCCGAGCGAGAGCACGATCGTCACGACGGCGACGAGGCCCTCGGGGATGGCGGCGACGGCGAGCGACACGGCCACCATGAAGGTGTCGATCACGAGCGACGGATCGTTGAAGAAGTCCGCGCCGTGGCGGATGAAGCTCACGCCGAAGATCACGAGGCAGATGACGATGACGCCGATGGTGAGGATGCGGGAGAGCTCGGCGAGGCGGAGCTGGAGCGGCGTGCGCTCGTCCTCGGCCTCGGAGATCGATTCGGCGATCTTGCCCATCTCGGTGGCCATGCCGGTGCTCGCCACGACGGCGCGCCCGCGCCCGTAGACCACGGTGGAGCCCATGTAGACCATGTTCGTGCGGTCGCCGAGCGGCACGTCGTCGGCGCCGTCGGGCACGCTGAGCGCGTCTGTCGACTTGTCCACCGGCACGCTTTCGCCCGTGAGGGCCGATTCCTCCACCTTCATGGAGGCGCACTCGACGATGCGCGCGTCGGCGGGCACCGCGTCGCCGGCCTCGAGGACGATCACGTCGCCTGGCACGAGCTCTTGGCTTTTGAGGTCGATCTGCCGCCCGTCGCGGATGACCTTCGAGGTGGCCGCGGCCATCTCCTGGAGCGCCTCGAGCGCCTCCTCGGCCTTCGATTCCTGCACGACGCCGAGCACGGCGTTCACCACGACCACGAAGAGGATGATCACCACGTCGGCGATGTCGGATTCGCCTTGGACGGCACCCGCGATGGCGCTGATGATCGCCGCCACGATGAGCAGGATGATCATGGGGTCGGCGAGCTGGGCGAGGAAGCGCTTCCAGAGCGGGTCCTTCTTCGCCTCGTCGAGCTTGTTCGGCCCGTATTGCGCGAGGCGCGCCTCGGCTTCGCTCGCGGAGAGGCCGCTCGCCTCGTCGGTCTTGAGCTCGGCGAGGACGTCCGCCGTCGCCTTCAGGTGTTCCTTCACGTCGATCCTCCGCCCGCGCGAGGGGCCCCGCCCCCTTTGATGCATTGCCATTTGAAGGCGATTCACTCGCCATGCGTGTTCGTTCCCCTTCCACGGATACACGATACGACCTTGGCGATTGGATGGCACGCGCGAGCCCCGTCGAACCTAGAATGGCAAGCGCTTGGGAATGCCCGCGGAATAGGCCGCGCTCGAGGAGTTTGAGACGAAGGAGAACCCCATGAAGATCCTCTTCTACGACACCCGCGACTACGATAAGGATTCGTTCGAGGAGCAGCTCAAGGACTTCCCCGACATCTCGATCGACTTCATCGAAGCCGACATCAACCCCATGACCGCCACGCTCGCCAACGGCTACGACGCGGTCTGCGGCTTCGTGAACTCCAAGATCAACGCCTTCGCGCTCGAGATCCTCGCCGGCTTCGGCGTGAACCTCGTGCTCATGCGCTGCGCCGGCTACGACGCGGTGAACGTGAACGTGGCCAAGGACCTCGGCATCACCGTCATGCGCGTGCCGGGCTACTCGCCGGAGGCCATCGCCGAGCACGCCATGGGCCTCGCGCTCGCCTCCGACCGCCACATCGTGAAGGGCTTCAACCGCGTCCGCGAGAACGACTTCGAGCTCTCCGGCCTCCTCGGCCACACGCTCTACGGCAAGACCGCCGGCATCGTGGGCACGGGCAAGATCGGCGCCGCCATGTGCAAGATCGTCCGCGGCTTCGGCATGGAGGTCCTCGGCTACGACGTGTACCAGAACCCCGACCTCAAGGATTTCGTCACCTACGTCGAGCTCGACGAGCTCCTCGAGCGCTCCGACCTCATCTCGCTCCACTGCCCGCTCTTCGACTCGAACTACCACATGATCGACGCCAAGGCCATCGAGAAGATGAAGAAGGGCGTCATCTTCGTGAACACCGCGCGCGGCGGCCTCGTGGACACCGAGGCCCTCATCGACGGCATCCGCACGCAGAAGATCGGCGCCTGCGGCATCGACGTCTACGAGGAGGAGGGCGCCAACGTCTTCCGCAACCGCTCCTCGGCGATCATGGAATCGGTCACCTCGACGCTCTGCGCGTTCCCGAACTGCGTCGTGACCTCGCACCAGGCGTTCTTCACCAAGGAGGCCCTCGCGGCGATCGCCCAGACGACCCTCTCCAACGCCCAGGCCTTCTCCGAGGGCGCCGAGCTCCCCAAGGCGAACCTCGTCTGCTAACCCATCCACCGCACCACCTTGAGAAATCGGAGGCTGAACCCCCTCATGATCCTTGATTCAAAGCGCACGAAGATCGTCTGCACGATGGGCCCGGCCACGGAAGACGAGGACGTCCTCCGCGAGCTCATGAAGGCAGGCATGAACGTCGCCCGCTTCAACTTCAGCCACGGCAGCCATGCCTACCACAAGGCCGGCATCGAGCGCGTGCGCCGCATCTCGGACGAGCTTGACGCGCATGTGGCCATCCTCCTCGACACCAAGGGCCCGGAGATCCGCACCGGCCTCCTGGAGGGAGGCGAGCCCGTGGCATTCGCCACCGGCGACCACGTGGTGATCACCACCGACGACGTCAAGGGCAACCACGATCGCATCTCCATCACCTACAAGGGCCTTCCCGAGGAGGTGGATCGCGGCCACGTGATCCTCATAGACGACGGCCTCATCGGCCTCACGGTGGACCATGTGGACGGCCCGGACATCTACTGCGTGGTCACGAACGGCGGCGTGCTCGGCGAGCGCAAGGGCGTGAACGTGCCGAACGTGAACGTGGGCCTTCCCGCGGTCACCGAGCAGGACAAGGAGGACATCGCCTTCGGCTGCGAGATGGGCGTGGACGCCATCGCCGCCTCCTTCGTGCGCGACGCGAAGGCCGTGGAGGAGATCCGTGCGCTCTGCCTCGAGCATGGCTGCACGCGCATCTCCATCTACCCGAAGATCGAGTGCGCGCTCGGCGTCACGAACTTCGACGAGATCCTCGAGGTGTCCTCCGGCGTCATGGTGGCGCGCGGCGACCTCGGCGTGGAGATCCCGCCCGAGAAGGTGCCGCACATCCAGAAGATGATCATCCGCAAGTGCAACGAGGGCTACAAGCCCGTGATCACCGCTACGCAGATGCTCGATTCGATGATCCGCAACCCGCGCCCGACGCGCGCCGAGGTCACCGACGTGGCGAACGCCGTGCTCGACGGCACGGACTGCGTGATGCTCTCCGGCGAGACGGCCGCCGGCAAGTACCCGGTGGAATCGGTGAAGATGATGCGCTCCATCTGCCAGGAGACCGAGCACTACCTGCAGGAGCGCCAGCACTACTTCGACCGCGGCGGCGTGCGCAACGTGAACGGCGCCATCGGCTTCGCCTGCGTGACGACGGCCGAGCGCTGCGGGGCGAGCTCCATCCTCACCCCCACGGCCACCGGCCGTACGGCGCGCCTCATCTCGAACTTCCGCCCGCACCTGCCGGTCTACGCCTTCTCGCCCTCGGAGATCACCATCCGCAAGTGCTCCTTCTACTGGGGCGTGCAGGCCTTCAAGTCCACCACGCAGGGCACCCTCTCCGCCACGATCTACGACGCGCTCGCCGTGGCGAAGAAGAACGGCGTCGTGGAGCAGGGCGACATGGCCGTGATCACCGCGGGCGACCCGCAAACCTCGCCGTCTTCGGGCGACTACGTCACCAGCACGAATATGATGATGGTCGCGCAGGTGTCGTAGGAAGACCTTGCCATGCGATGAGTTGAGAGCGGCTCAAGGCGCACGCCTTGAGCCGCCACATCGTTGCTACCTCCCCGCTTTTCCCGCGCCTGCCATGCGCACCTACCGTTCACCGGCGCCTTTCCCATTCACGACTTTGGATGCGTGCCCGCAAACGGTCCCCCCGCGCGGATGAACGGCGGTTTTCTTGGAGAGGATGTGGTCGCCGATTATTCGGCGCTACCCCACGCGAAAAGTGGGAATGTAGTGGCCAGAGCGAAGGACGCACCGAAGCGGCTTCTCCTCCCCCGCCCAAACCGGGAAGTCGCGAGCGCCTTCGATGGAAGCCCGGATGCCAGCGCATCTCTCTCATTTCTCTCCTCTCTCCGCTGGCCTCCGGGCTTCGTTCCCTTTGGGGCTACACTTGGCGCCATGCCTTCTTGGAACATCCACGCAGCCCACGTCGAGCGGCTCCTCCGCGAGAGCCAGCCCTCGGAGCTGGGCATCCGCGACGTGAACGCCTTCCTCTTCGGGAACTTCGCGCCGGATGTCTACGTGGGCTACCTCGTGGGCGACGTGAGCCACACGCTGCGCTATTGCGACACGCACGTCACGGCGCCGCATGCCATCCCCCTTCCCGGCGCAAGCGAGTTCTGGGACGACTACATCGCCTGCGGCATCCTCGAGGGCGGCGTCGACGACCTCACGCTCGGCGTGTGGGCGCACCTCGTGGCCGATCACACCTACAACGCGCTCGTGCGCGCCTTCAACGCCGCGCACGACATCCCCGCGGGCACGACGACGAGGATTCGCAAGCAGAAGGACTTCGCGCGCTTCGGGCGCCTCCTCGCGCCAGACCTCCGCGTGGAGGCCACGCCGGCGCTCCTCGCGGCATGCGAGCGCTTCGGGCCCTACGAGATCCGCGCAGACGATGCGAGGAGGGCCGTCGTGGCCGCGGGGAGGCTCCTCGACCCCTCGGCGGCAGACACCGTCTCCGGCAACGCGGAGGAGCTGGACGTGGGGCCGGCCGCCTGCGCCGCCGACGGCTACCTGCTCCTCACGCGAGCCTTCCTCGAGGCCGCCTTCAACGCCGCCGACGCGCAGATCCGCGCGGGGCTCACGCGCTACGTGGCCGAGATGGAAGCCGCGGGATTCGACCCCATGGCTCCCGCGCCCGTGCGCCCGCCCAAGAGAAAGCACCTCGAGGAGGGCCCGCCCCCGGCGATCCTCCTCGCGGGCAATCCCGAGGCCGCGAGCTACGAGGGACGGAAATAGCGTTTCGCCGCATGGCCGCCTCTTCGGTGCGGCGAAGGCGCCCGAGAAGTGGCCATGCGGCGTGATGGGTGAGCGTGGAAGCTAGCTGCGCACCTCGGCGCCGAGCGACTTCTGCACCTTCTTCACGAGCTTCGCCATGACGGCGTCCACTTCCTCGGCCGTGAGCGTGCGATCGGGAGAGCGGAAGGTGAGGCGGAAGGCCATGGACTTCTTGCCCTCGCCCACGCGATCCGGATCGCGGTAGACGTCGAAGAGCTCGACGTCCACGAGCAGGCGCCCACCCGCGGAATCCAAGCGCTGGACGCAGGTCTCGTAGGTGGTCTCCTCGTCGACCACGAGCGCGAGGTCCACCTCGACGCCGGGGAAGACGGGGATGCCCTTGAAGGGAAGCTCGTCGTGCGCGAGCTCGACGATCGCGTCCTGGTCGAGCTCGAAGGCCACGACCGGCTGCGAGATGCCGAAGCGCTTGAGCGTCTCGGGGTGCACGTCGCCGAGCCACCCGAGGCGCCTCTTGCCGGCGCGCACCTCGGCGGCGCGGCCCGGAAGGAGCCAGCCGTAGCGCTCGGGCGAGGCGGGCACGTAGTGCACGCGCTCCACGCGAAGCTTGTCGAGAAGCGCCGAGACGATGCCCTTCGCGTCGAAGAAGTCGAGTTCGCGGGGCTTCTCGTCCCACGTCTCGTCCGTCCATGCGCCCGAGAGGACGCCCGCCACGCGATCCGGCTCCGCGGGCTGGGGGGCCTCGGGGCTTCCGAGGAGCACGCGACCCTGCTCGTAGAGCGTCACGTTCGCCACGCCGTGGTCGAGGTTATAGGCCACGGAGCGCAGGAGGCCGGGAAGGAGGGTGCGGCGCATCTCGCCCTGGTCCATCGAGAGCGGGTTCAGGATGCGCACCGGAATGCCGAGCCCCACGTCCTCGCGGCCGAGGCGCGCAAGGTCGCCCTTCTCGGCGAAGTTGTAGTTGATCGTCTCGGAGAGCCCCGTCGCGCGCAGGATGCGCCCGATCTCCTCCACGCGCTCTTGGGCCTTCGTGAGGCCGCCCGTGTGGTTCTTCGCCGCGGGTATCGTGGCCTCCACCTTGTCCATGCCGAAGAGTCGGCAGACCTCCTCGATGAGGTCGGCCTCGCGCGTGAGGTCGGGACGGTTCGTGGGGCAAAGCACCGAGAGCGCGCCGTCCGCATCCTCGGCCACCTCGCAGCCGAGGCGCCGCAAGCGCTCCACCATGAAATCCGTGGGGATGCGCGCGCCGATGAAGGCGCGGGCGCGCTCGGGGCGAAGCGCCACGCGCACCGGCTCCACCGGGCGCGGATACACGTCCACGGCGCCCGGGCACACGGTGGCGCCGCAGCACTGCTCGAAGAGCGCCGCGGCGATGTCGGCCACGGCGGCTGAGCGGGAGGCGTCCACGCCGCGCTCGAAGCGAAGCGAGGATTCGCTCATGAGGTCGAGGTCGCGGCTCGTGTGCGAGATGGAGCCCGGCGCGAAGCACGCGCTCTCGAGGAGCACGTCCACCGTGTGCTCGTCTATCTCCGAATCAAGGCCGCCCATCACGCCCGCAAGCGCCACGGCCTCCTCGCCGCCATCGGTGATCACGGCCATGCCGGCTTCGAGCGTGCGCTCGGTGCCGTCGAGGGTCGTGAGCTTTTCGCCCTCCGTGGCGGCGCGCACCACGATCGAGCGCTTGCCGTCTCGGCATTTCAACTTTCCGAGGTCGAAGGCGTGGAGGGGCTGGCCGGTGAGGTACATCACGTAGTTCGTGACGTCGACGACGTTGTTGATCGCGCGGGTGCCCGCCGCCTGCACGCGACGCGCGAGCCAGGCGGGGCTCGGGCCGATCTTCACGCCCCGCACGACGCGCGCCACGTAGCGGCTGCAGAGCTCGGGCGCCTCGATGGCCACGTCCACGAGCTCGGAGGCCTCGGGGCCCTCCTCGTGCTTGATGGCGGGGAGCTCGATGTGCGTGTCCACGTCGAGGTCCGCCGAGACCTCGGTGGCAAAGCCCGTCATGGAGAGGCAGTCAGGGCGGTTCGGCGTGATCTCGCAGTCCACCACCGTGTCGGCAAGCCCAAGGTAGAGCGCCGCGGGCACGCCGATCGGCGCGTCTTCCGGAAGCACCATGATCCCGGAGTGGTCGTCGCCCAAGCCGAGCTCGCGCTCGGAGCAGTTCATGCCCTGCGATTCCACGCCGCGGAGCTTCGAGCGCTTGATCTTCACCTCGCCCGGGAGCACCGCGCCCTCGAGGGCCACGACCACGTGCTCGCCCGCCGCCACGTTCGGCGCGCCGCACACGATCTGGAGCGGCTCGGCGGCGCCCACGTCCACCCTGCACACGTGGAGCTTGTCCGCGTTCGGGTGCTGCTCGCAGGTTTCGATGTAGCCCGTCACCACGTGGTCGAGGGCCTGGCCGGCCGTCTCAACGGCCTCCACCTCGGTGCCCGTGCGCACGAGCTCGGCCACGAGCGCATCCGGATCGTCCGGGAGGTCCACCATCGTCTTCAGCCATTCATATGAGACGCGCATGGCGCATATCCTTTCGTTTCGCGAGTGTCGCGCGGGAGGGAGCCGGGGCTAGAACTGGGCGAGGAAACGCATGTCGCCCGTCATGAGCATGCGGAGGTCGGGCAGGTCGTAGCGCAGGCACGCCACGCGCTCGGCGCCGATGCCGAAGGCGAAGCCCGAATAGCGCTCCGGGTCGATGCCGCTCATCTCGAGGACGTTCGGATCGACCATGCCGCAACCGAGGATCTCGAGCCAGCCGGTGCCCTTGCAGAAGCGGCAGCCCTTCCCGCCGCACACGCCACACGACACGTCCACCTCGGCCGAGGGCTCCGTGAAGGGGAAGAAGTGCGGACGATAGCGCGTGGCGCGGTCCTTGCCGAAGATCGCGCGGGTGAAGTGGTCGAGCGTGCCCTTGAGGTCGCCGAAGGTGATGCCCTCGTCCACCACGAGGCCCTCGATCTGCGTGAACTGCGGGAGGTGGTTCGCGTCGGCCGTGTCCGGGCGGAAGACGCGGCCCGGGCTGATCATGTAGATCGGCGGCTTATGCGCCTCCATCGCGTGCACCTGCACGGGCGAGGTCTGCGTGCGGAGCAAGAGCTCGCTCTCGGCGCGCGCCTCGCGCGCGGGGTCGCCGTGGACGGGATCGGCCACGTAGAACGTATCCCGCGGCGAGCGGCTCGGGTGGTCGGCCGGTGCGTTCAGGGCGTCGAAGTTGTAGTAGGTCGTCTCCACGTAGGGGCCGTCGATGACGTCGTAGCCCATGCCGCAGAAGACCTGCTCCATCTCCTCGACGATGGCCGAGATGAGGTGCTGCGTGCCCACGTGCGGCGCCCGTCCGGGAAGCGTGATGTCGATCGCGCTCGCGGCGATCCTCTCCTTAAGCGCCTCGGCCTCGAGGGTGCCCTTGCGCTCGGCGAGGGCCGCCTCCACCTTGCCGCGCACGTCGTTTGCCGCCTTGCCCACGAGCGGACGCTCCTCGGGGGCGAGCGATCCCATGGAGCGCAGGATCTGCGTGAGCGAGCCCTTCTTGCCGAGCACCGCCACGCGCACGGCGTCGAGGTCGGCGAGGTTCGCCGCCGCGCCGATTGCGGAAAGCGCTTCGGAGCCAATTCCCTCGAGCTCTTGCAAAGCCGCCATCGTCTCTTCCCTTCAAAAGGCATCGCCCGCCCCTGTGCTTCGCAAGGACGGACGAATCCGCGGTACCACCTTGGTTGGCCTTCGGGTTGTCTCTCCCTGAAGGCCCGCTTCGAGTGCCCCTGTGTCGGGGGGCGGCCGGCTTCCCTACTGGCGCCTCGCGAGGCCGTTCAGGTCGCGGCTGGTGGAGTGAACGCGCGGCTCCAAGGCCCGTGGAAACCTCTCAGCCCTACGGGTTTCCGCTCTGTCCGAACCTTGCGCGGGAGCCGCACCCTCTCCGTCATCGCCTCAAGGCCCCAAGTCTAGCCCAATGCCCCTCGCTGGGAAAACGGGGCCCGAGGCCAATTCCGGCCGCGGGCCCCGCGCCTCATCCGCGCTCCCGTGCGCGGCGCGCCCTATCCTCGCGGAACGCCGAGGGTCTCCACCCACTGGGCGACCTCGGCGTCGCTCGCGTTGGCCGCGAAGCGCATGCCGGGGCGCCAGCGCGTATCGAAGGAGACGCATCGCTGCAGCGTGGGGATGGTGTCGCCGAGCCCGCTCGAGCCCGAGGTACAAAAGACGACCATCGTCTTTCCCGCGAAGTCGTGGCCCTCGAGGAAGGTTTCCACGATGTGGGGCGCCGTGTACCACCAGATGGGAAAGCCGAGGATCACCATCTCGTAGTCCGCCACGCTCGCGAGGTCGTGGTCGAGCGCGGGACGGCTCGTGGGATCGCCCATCTCGAGCGAGCTCCTGCTCTGCTTGTCATGCCAATCGAGGTCGGCCGCGGTGTAGGGCTCGCGCGGCTTGATCTCGAAGATGTCGGCGCCGGCTGCCTTCGCGACGGCCTCGGCGACGCGCTTGGTGGCGCCGCCCGCGGAGAAGTACGCGACGAGGGTCTTTGCCATGATTCCTTCCTTCCCTAGGCTTCCCAGGCGAGCTCGCCCGCCACGTAGGTGGCGAGGTGCTCCATCGCCGGCGAGAAGACGCAGAGATCGGCGTCTCGGCCGGGGAGGATCTGCCCGCACACGTCATCGATGCCCGCCGAACGGGCGGGATTGAGCGTTGCCATCCGCACGGCCTCTGCCGGGGTGGCGAGGCCCCAATCCACGACGTTCTTCACGGCGCGGTCGAGCTCGAGGATGGAGCCCGCGAGGTTTCCCCCGTCCCTCAGGCGCGCCGTGCCGTCCCTCACGACGACCGGCAGCTCGCCGAGCATGAAGTCGCCCTCGGGCATGCCGCCCGCGCGCATGCAATCGGTGATGAGCACCACGTGGTCGGCGCCCTTGGCGGCAATCGCGAGGCGCGCCGCGGCGGGGTGCACGTGGTGGCCGTCGCAGATGAGCTCGGCGTAGGTCTCGGGCGTGGCGAGGGCGCAGCCCACCATGCCCGGTTCGCGGTGCGTGAAGCCGCTCATGCCGTTATACGTGTGCACGAAGACCGTGGCGCCCGCGTCGACGCAGGCCATGGCCTCGTCGTAGGTGGCGTCTGAGTGTCCGAGCGCGACCACGCAGCCGAGCTCGACGGCCTTGGCGACATACGCGGGGGCGTCCTTGCGCTCGGGGGCGAGGTCGGTCTTCACGGCCTTGCCGGCCAAGGCGCGGATCCACGTCTCGAGGAGCTCCACGGAAGGATCGATGAGGTAGGCGGCGTTCTGGGCGCCCTTGTGCCTCTCGGTGAAGAAGGGGCCCTCGAGGTGCACGCCCTCCACCTTGGCCGCCTTGGGGGCGTTCACGTGGTTGCCGATGACGACGCAGGCCTCGGTGGTCGCCTCCACCGGGGCCGTGAGGGTCGTGGCGAGGAAGGACGTGGTGCCCGTCCGAGGAAGGGCGGCCGCCATCTCCGAAAGCGCCTCCTCCGAGCAATCCATCACATCGTGGTCGAGGTAGCCATGGATGTGCACGTCCACGAGGCCGGGGGCCACCCAGGCGTCTCCGAGGTCGCGGACCTCCACGCCCTCGGGCGCGGAGGGCGAGAAGCGGCCGAAGACGCGATCGCGCACCTCGAGGTAGCCGGGGCCGGCGGGGCCCGAGGGCAGGAAGAAGCGCGTGGCTTTCAGTGCGGTGTGCGCCATGGCCTACCGCGCCCTTCCCTTGGTGAGGGCTTGATAGGCGGCGCCGAGCGCGCCGGCGTCGTTTCCGAGCGAGGCCGGGAGGATCTGCGTGTTCTGGCACGCGGGGATGCTCCACTCCACGTAGTGCTCGCGCACAAACGGCCCGAAGAGGTCGAAGGCGCCGCTCATGCCGCCGCCGATCACGAACACGCCGGGGTCGATCGTCATGGCCACGTTCGAGAGGGCGCGCGCGAGGTAGTGCGCGAGGTCGGCCACCGCGGCGGTGGCGGCGGCGTCGCCTCCTCGCGCGGCCTCGAAGATCGGCAGCGCGTGGGCCTCGTGGTCGAGCTTCACCGGCTCGATGCCGAGCGAGGCGCAGTGCTCCTTGTAGTTCAGCACGAGTCCGCGCGAGGAGGCGTACATCTCAAGGCAGCCCTTGAGGCCGCAGTTGCACTGGCGGCCGTCCTCCACCACGTTCGTGTGGCCGAGCTCGCCGCCCGCGCCATGCGCGCCGACGACGATCTTGCCGTCGATGACGATGCCGCACCCCACGCCCGTGCCGAGCGTGATGAAGACGAGGTTCTTGGAACCGGCGCCCGCGCCCTTCCAGAGCTCGCCGAGCGCGGCGGCATTCGCGTCGTTCACGGGCCAGATGCCGCAGCCGGGGAAGACCTTCGCGAGCTCGTCCATGAGCCCCTCGAGGTCGAGCGAGATGTTCGGGGCGTTCGTGAGCTTGTCCTCAGGCGAGACGACGCCCGGCACGGCGAGGCCCACGTCGGCCACGCGATCCACGTCGTCGCCCGCCACGGCGAGGATGGACTGCGCCACCTTGGCGAGCTCCTCCTCGGACTGCATGATGCCCGTACGCACGGCGGTCTGCGAGATGATCTCGCCCTCCATGGAAATGAGCGCCGCCTTGACGGTGGTGCCTCCGATGTCGATGCCTACGAGCAGGTTCTTCTCCGCCATAGCTACACGCCCCTTTCCATGGCCTTCTTCACGAGGCCGTCGACGAAATCGGCAAACGAGATCCCCGCCCCGTCGAGTGCCATGGGCACGAGCGAGGTCTCGGTGAGTCCTGGGAACACCTTGAGGTCGAGCACGAGCGGGCGATGGCCGTTCCACACGAGGTCCACGCGCGCCATGTCGCGGCACTGGAAGGCGCGATAGACGAGGCGCGCCGCCGCCATGCAGGCCTCTTGGATGTCGGCCTCCTCGGCGGCGTCGTCCGCGAGGTCGCCGGGGTTGGGCGGGCAGTAGTAGCGCACGGCGTCGGGATCCTGGCGCGCCTTGACGTCGAAGAGGCCCTCGAGCGGGCGGATCTCCACCGGCGGGAGCACGAGCTCGTCTCCCGGCGCGCCCATGACGGTGAGCGAGAGCTCCACGCCCTCCACCCATTGCTGGATGACCACCACGTCGTCATAGGCGAGCGCGGCCATGATGGCCTCGCCGAGCTCGCCTTGGCCCTCGACCTTCGAGAGGCCCATGGCGCTCCCGCCCTTGGCGGGCTTCACCGCGAGCGGGAAGTCCACGCCGAGGCGCTTCGTCACGAGGTCGAGCGCCTTCGCCGCGCCGAGGTCCTTGAAGGCGTCGAGCGGGAGGGCCACCTGCGGCGGCCAGTTCACGGTGGCGTCGTCCTCCACGCGCTGCATGATGAAGGGGAGCTCGGCCTTCGACCACGTCGTGCGGCAGACGGCCGGCGCAGAGCCCACGTAGGGGATGCCGAGGAACTCGAGGAGCGAAGGCACCGCGCCGTCCTCGCCGCCCTTGCCGTGGAGCGCGACCCACGCCACATCGGGCTTCTCCTCGCGAAGCGTGTCCACGAGGTGCTCGGTGGCGTCGAGCGGCAGCACGTCGTAGCCAAGCTCCTCGAGCGTACGGCACACGTGGCGCCCGCTCTCGAGCGAGAACTTCCGCTCGAAGGAGGCGCCGCCCATGATGACGGCGACTTTTGATGTGGGCATCGCGAAGGTCCTTTCCCTAGATGCGGGTGCCAGCCCCTAGCCCTCGAGGGGGTCGTGCGCGAGGACGCCCGCGTTGAGCATCGCGCGATAGAGCTCCATGCGCTCGTCGATGGCGTCGGCGAGGCGATGGATGGCCTCGCGGATGTGCTCCGGCGTCTCGTAGGAGAAGTTCACGCGCATCGCCGAGCGGCCGCGCCCGTCGGGGTAGCAGTTCGTGCCCGGCACGTAGGCCACGCCGGCCTCGAGCGCCGTCGCGAGCATCTGCTCGGTGTCGAAGTACGGCGGGAGCTCGATCCACAGGAAGAAGCCGCCCTCGGGATTCGTCCACTTCGCCTCGGGCGGGAAGAACTCCTCGAGCGCCGATATCATCGCGTCCTTGCGCTCGCGATACTTCACGACCGTCTTGTCGAGCACGCTTCGCCAGTCCACGTCGTGGAAGTAGTGCTCGCAAAACACCTGGTTGTAGGCCGAGACGCAGAGCCCCGCGCCTTGGAGGCAGAGGTTGAGCTTCGCGATGAGGGGCTTCGGGGTGATCATCCACGCGATGCGAAGTCCCGGCGCGAAGGTCTTCGACACGGTGCCGAGGTAGATCACGCTGTCGTCCATCGAGCGCATGCACGGCACCGGCTCGCCCGCGAAGCGAAGGCGCCCGTAGGGGTCGTCCTCGATGACGGGCACGTCCCACTCGTGGCTGAGCTCGAGGAGGCGCTTCCTGCGCTCGAGGCTCATGGTCACGCCCGCGGGGTTCTGGAAGTTCGGGATCACGTAGATGAACTTCGCCACGCCACGGCCGAGCTCGGCCAGCTTGGCCTCGAGGAGGTCTGTCCGCATGCCCTCCTCGTCGAGGTCCACGACCTCGAAGGTGGGCTCGTAGGCCGAAAACGCCTGGAGCGCGCCGAGGTAGCTCGGGCCCTCCACGATGATGTGGTCGCCGGGGTTGATGAACACGCGGCCGATGAAGTCGAGCGCCTGCTGGGAGCCCGCCGTGATGAAGACCTCGTCGGGGTCCACGTGGATGTCGAAGTCGCGCACGAGCTCGCACACGGTCTCGCGCATCTCCCGCCGCCCGTCGGAGCCGCCGTACTGGAGCGCCTTCAGGCCCTCGTCGAGGATGGCGCGCTTCGCACACTCGGCCACCTCGTCGAGCGGAAGCGAGGAGATGTCCGGCATGCCGCCGGAGAGGCCGATCACGCCGGGGCGCGAGATGGCGGCGAAGAGGTCGCGCACGGCGCTTCGCCGAAGCGATTCGAGCCGGGTGGCGTAGAAGTCCTCGAACTCGTCAAACGCCAATCGTGAGCTGGGCATGGGCGATCTCCTTTGCAAACTGCCGGCACAGCCTTGGAAACGGCCGCCCGCGAAGCCCATTCTAGTGAGCCGCACGGCATGCGCACGCGCGCATGCGGCAGGTGGCCCGGCTCGCGCGGGCCGCGGGACGCGCAAAGGGGGATCGACGCGAAGTGGCGCTAGCCCTCGCTCGCCGCTCCGCCGGAAGCGGCGCGGCGATGGCGCCGCCTCGCGCGTCCGGGCTTCTTGTCGCCCTCGGCGCCCGTGGGCTGGCTGGCCTCCTGCGTCCGTGGCGGGCGCGTGCCCTCGGGCCTTGGCTGGGCCGCGTCGGGCTTTGCCTGGGCGGCGTCGGGCGCCTTGGATCCTCGCCTTCCGCGACGGCGACGCGGCTTCTTGGGCTGGCCCTCCTTGGATCCTCCCTCTGCGTTCGCGCTGCTCGCGGGCGCGTGCGGGGCCGTGGCCTCTCCGGGCTGCGCCGGCTTCTTCCGGCGCCTGCGCGAGCGCTTCTTCGGCGCCTCCCCGGTGGCCTTCGCCTCGTCTGCCTTCTGGGCTTCGGAGTTCTTCTGGGCCTCGGGGGCGGGCTGCGCCTTCCCCTCGCCCTTGCCACGACCACGACCCCTGCGCCTGCGCGAGCGACGGCTCTTCGTGGATGCGGCCTCGTCCTCCGCGCCCCTGGCCTCGGCGCCCTTGGCATCCCCTTCTTGGGCGCCCTGGGCCGCCTTGCGATGGCGGCGCTTGGCGCCACCCCCCTCTAAGGCGTCCTCGCCGCGCGCGCCCCTTGCCTCGGCGGGGGATTCGGCGGAGCGCGCGCGGCGACGTCGCTTCGACTTCTTGTCGTGCTCGTCGATGAGCACGTCCTCGGGCGCGAGGTAGTCCTCGTTCTCGAGTTCCTCCTCGGCCTCGAGCTGGGCGAGCGCGAGCCGCACTTGCGCCGAATCGAGGGCCTCGAGCGCCTTGCGACTCACGCAGTCAGGGCGGCAGACGCTGTGGTTGCGCTCTGCCTGCTCGCGTGCCTGCTCGCTCGCCTCCATGCAGGCGATGGGCACCTTGAACGACTTGTTGTTCTCGAGGCGCAGCGTCACGGCCTCGCGCGGCGTGTCGAGCTCCGTCACGCGCGCCTCGCCCATCGGCGTCTGCACGCGGGCGTTCTTCTTCGGAGCACGGCTCTTGAACTCGCGGTAGGCGTCGTTCTCATAGCGAAGGCAGCACATGAGGCGCCCGCAGGCGCCGCTGATCTTCGGCGAGGAGAGCGGGAGGTCCTGGTCCTTGGCCATGCGGATGGTGACCGTGCCGAAGCCCTGCCCGAGCCGAGCACAGCAGAACTCCTGGCCGCAGTGCGCGATGCCGCCCATGATGGCGGACTGCTCGCGCGCGCCGAGCTGGTGCATGTCCACGCGCTGGTCGAGCCGCTGGGAGAGGTCGCGGGCGAGCGCGCGGAAATCCACGCGCCCCTCGCTCATGAAGTAGCAGACCACGCGCTCGAGCCCGAAGAGGTACTCCACGCCCACGGGCTTCATGGGAAGCTCGTGCGCCTGCACGGCCTCCTGGAAGACGGGAAGGGCCTGCTTGCCCTGCTCCTCGCGCTCGTCCGCAACCACGTCGTCCTCGTCCGTGGAGAGGCGAAGGATCGGCGCGAGCGCCTCGCCGCCGAGCTCCTCGTCGAGGCGCTCCTCGTCCCACTTCTCGGGAACGCCCGTGGCGATGCCGCGTTCCGTGCCGCGCGCCGTGGAGCAGATGACCGCGTCGCCGCGATGGATCTCGAGGTCGGAGGCATCGAACCAGAGATCGCGCGCCGCGTAGGGAAATTTCACCGAGCAGACGGTTGCCATAAGGACTCCTTCAAGGAGAGGAAGAGCACCTGCAAGACGAGCACGGGCGTGGTCGAGCGATTGAGGTGGCGCGAGGCCCCCTCGCAGGCCTCGAGCGCTTCGAGGAGCGGCTCCTCGCCGCGCGCGGCGAGGGCCGCCACGAGATCCGGCGCGTCGGCGTTGAGGGGCGGCTCAGAGGTGCCCGCGCTCGTTGCGAGGGCGTCGCGAAGGAGCGTCTCCACCTCGCGCACTGCCTCGGCAAGGGCGCGGCGCTCCGCCGCCGAGGTGGCGCGCTTCTTGCGATCCACGATGGCCTGGCGCGCGGTCTTCGTGAGGAAATCCTCGAGTCCCTCGTCGTCCGCGTCGTCTCGCGCCTCGTCGTCCGCGGCACCCGCGTGGGCGCGCTCGACGACGCCCTCGGCGAGCGAGAGCGCGTCCCAATCGCTCGGCGCCTCGGGGCGTGCGAGGAAGGCGCAGATGGCGCGCCTCGTCTCCTGCCTAGGCTCGCTTTGGAGGAAGGCCCGCGCCTGCGGAGCCGACGAGGCGATCGCGAGCGCCATCCGCGCGCGCTCGGGCGCCTCGCCCGCGAGGAGCGCGCTTTCGGCGGCGCTCGGATCCGCCGCGGAGAACGGCACCACCGAGCAGCGGCTGCGAATGGTCTGGAGGACGGAATCGGCCGAGGGCGCGCAGAGGATGAAGACGACGTCCGAAGCGGGCTCCTCGAGGGTCTTGAGCAGCGCGTTTGCCGCCTGGATGCCGAGAGTGTCGGCCTCCTTCACCACATAGACCTTGCGCGTGGCCTCGATGGGCGTGAGCGCGGCGTCGGCGATGATCCCCTGCACCTGCTCGAGGAGGTAGCCGCGGGTGGCCGAGAGCGGCTCGAGCACCTTCACATCGGGATGCGAGCCCCTCTCCACTCGCGCGCACTGCGCACACGGCGCCTCCGTCGAGCACCCGCCCTCGGGGCAGACGAGCGATTTCGCGAGCGCGAGCGCGGCATCCTCCACGAGCGCGCTTCCCGAGAAGAGGTACGCGTGCGAGATGCCCTGCGCGCCCCCCTCGCGCGCCACTCCCGCGCGCTCGGCGTCGAGGGAGCGCTCGAGGTAGGCGAGCACGCGGGGCTGGCCCGCAAGGACTTCGCGAAGCGGCGTGGCCATCACGCGCACTCCTCCCCGAAACGCGCGGAGATCGCGTCCTCCACGAGCGCGAAGGTCCTGCCTCTCGTGCCCGATGCGTCGATCACGCGCACGCGCTCCCCCTCGGCCTCCGCGAGGGCGAGGTAGGCCTTGCGCACGGTCTCGGCGAAGGCGTTTCCCTCGCGCTCGATGCGGTCCGGCTCCTCGCCACGGCGCCGGGTCGCCTCCTCGACGGGGAGGTCGAAGACGAGGGTGAGGTCGGGGGCGACGCCAAGCGAGCCGAGCTCGTTTGCCCTCCGGATGAAGTCCGCGTCGATGGCGCGGCCCCCGCCTTGGTAGGCGGTGGTGGAATCGAAGAAGCGGTCGGTGAGCACCCACGCGCCTCGCTCGAGCGCCGGGCGTATGACCTCCGCCACGAGCTGGGCGCGTGCCGCCTCGTAGAGCAGGAGCTCGCACTCCCGGGCCATCTCGGAGTTCTCAGGGTCGAGCAGAAGGGCGCGGATCTCCTCGGAGAGGCGGGTGGAGCCGGGATCGCGCACGAGCACGACCTCACGTCCCCGTCCCTCGAGCTCCTTCGCCAAGCGCGCGACATGGGTGGACTTGCCGCTCCCGTCGATCCCCTCGAAGCTCACGAATCGTCCGTGCGCCATGTCCACCTCCTCATCTCCTATGAGCGACGTCTCCTCGAAGACGACGTCTTCGCGTGCGAAGACGCCCTGCCCCGCGAGGCGCCGCGCCTCTTGGACGCGCGCTTCTCGCGATCGGGACACTCTAGATTAGGACAGAGCTCCCACGGACCGCGATCGGTTTTCACGGAAACGATCGGGGCACCACACGCCGGACACGTCTTGCCGGTGGCGGAGAGCGCGCCGCGCGCGGGAAGCGGGTATGACGTGCCGCACTCCTCGTAGTGCTCGCAGCGGATGAACCGCTTGCCCGTGCGCTCGGACTTGTGGGCGATGAGCTTTCCCTCGCGTCCCTCGGCGGCGCACGTGGGGCACTCCCCCACCACCACGTCGGGCTCCTCGTTCGTGGCGCAGCGTGGGTTCACGCAGGTCTCATAGGGGCGCGAGCGGAAGGGCCGTACGCGGATCCTCGGCGCACCGCACACCGGGCACGGATCGTCGAGGGGCTCGATGCGCCCGTTCGGCACGGGGTACGTGACGTCGCAGTCCGGCCACCCCATGCAGCCGATGAAGCGGCTCTTGGTCTTCGGGGAGTTCTTCACCACGAGGTCCTTGCCGCACTTCGGACACGCGCCCACGCGCGCATCGGCGACCACGGCGTCGGCGATGGAGGTGGCGAGGTCGTCCTTATGGGTGATGAGCTCGGCGAGCTGGCTGGCGAGGAGCTCGCGCGACGTCTCCACGACGCGCTCTTCGGTGTCCTTGCCCAAGGCCACCTCGCTCATGGAATCCTCGAGCTCGCTCGTCATCTGCGGCGTGGTGATCCTCGGGGCGTACGCGTCGAGCGCGGCGATGATGGCCATGCCGAGCTGGCTCGGCACGAGCGGATCGTCCTTCAGGTAGTTCACCGAGATCAGGCGATCGATGATGGAGGCGCGCGTGGACTTCGTGCCGAGGCCGCGCTTCTCCATCTCCTGGATGAGGCGACCCTGCGAGTAACGCGCGGGCGGCTCGGTCTGCTTCGCCTCGAGCGTGAGGTCCTCCACGCGCACCTCGTCGCCCTCGGCGAGCTCGGGCAGGATCTCGTCCTTCTTCTGCCCGAAGTGGTAGATCTCGCGATAGCCCGGGACCTTCAAGACGTCGCCCTTCGCGCGGAAGGGCTCGCCGGCGACGTCGAGCTCCACGGTGGTGCCCTCGATGGTGGCGGGCCCCATGAGCGTGGCGAGGAAGCGGCGCGCGATGAGGTCGTAGAGCCTCAGCTCCTGGCCCGAGAGCTTGCCGGCGTCAGCCGCCGCCGTGGGGTAGATGGGCGGGTGGTCGGTCGTCTGCTGCTTGCCGCGCGTGGCGGTGATCTTCGGCTGCTCGAGGAGGCGATCGCACACCTTCGAGTACGCGTCCACCTTCCCGAGCGTGCGCACGCAGTCGGCGAGGTCGAGCGAGGGCGGGTAGACCGTGTTGTCCACGCGCGGGTACGAGATGAAGCCGTTCATGTAGAGCGATTCCGCGAGGCGCATGGTGCGACCGGGCGCGATGCCGATGGAGGCGGCCGCGGCTTGGAGCGAGGTGGTGTTGAAGGGCGCGGGCGGACGCTGCGTGCGGCTCTTCTTCGCCACGGAGCGCACCACGCCCGAGGTGGCGTCCCTCACGTGGCCGAAGGCGGCGTTCGCCGCCGCCTCATCCTTGAACTGGCCCTTCGCGTGGGAGATCTTGAAGGCCTCTCCGTCCTTTTCCGCCTGGCCGGTGATGACCCAAAAGTCCTCGGGCACGAACGCGAGGCGCTCCTTCTCGCGCTCCACCACGAGCGCGAGCGTGGGGGTCTGCACGCGGCCGGCGCTCCGCACGTTGCCGAAGCCGCCGCGCTTGGCCACCGTGAGGTAGCGCGTGAGGACCGCGCCCCAGATGAGGTCGATCTCCTGGCGGCTCTCGCCCGCGGCCGCGAGGTCGCGGTCCACCTCGACGAGGTTCGTGAAGGCGTGCTCTATCTCGGCCTTCGTGTAGGCGGAGTAGCGGGCGCGCTCGGCGGGGAGATTCGGGGCCGCCTCGTGCACCTGGTCGAGCGCGTCGGCGCCGATGAGCTCGCCCTCGCGGTCGAAGTCCGTGGCCACGATCACGCGGTCCGCCTTGTTCGCGAGGTTCTTGAGCGCGCGGATGATCTGGCGCTCGGCGGGCTTCTTCTCCACCGGCGACCACACGAGGTACGGAAGCGAATCGAGGTTCCAGCCCTTGAGCGAGACACCGTCCTCTTGGTAGGGCTTCCGCTTGCTCGCGAAGGGCGGGTGCGCGAGGCCGTCGGGAAGGTCGGCGGGCATGACCTCGCCCTCCTCGTCGACGGCGAACCAGCCCTCGGCGTCGGTGAACTTCAGTTCCTCGGGAAAATCGGGCTCGAGGATGTGGCCCTTGAGCCCGATCGTCACCCATTCCTCGCCATCGCGCTCGAAGCGATAGACGGGCACCCCGTAGACGCTGTCCTTCTTGGGCGCGCCACCCTTCGCGAGCAGCCGCGAGATCTGGCGCGACGCGTCGCTCTTCTCGGTAATCACAAGCCGCATATGCGTTCCCTCTTGCGTTCGTCGGATGCGCGGGCGGCCGTCGCACTTTATATAGAGCACGGCCCCCTCATGAGCGCGCCCTACTATACCCACTCGCAAGGACGGCGCAATGGAGGTCACGAACACGCCAGATTCGGCCCAACACCGTGTTGGGCGGGCGCACGGCGCGACGCGTGCGCGCCTCACGCCTCTTCGATATCGCGATTCGAGTAGTCCTCGCGCGTCCACTTGAGCGCGGCCTTGCCGTCCTTCGCCACGATGATGTAGCGCGCCACGGCAAGCGAGATCTCGTAGAGGAGCACGAGCGCCGCGAACATGAAGAACATCGTCACCGGCGAGGCGTCCGGCGTCGTGAAGGCCGAGAGCACGAGGAGGCCGATGTAGATGAAGCGCCAGTTCTCGCGGAAGAACTTGTACGGCACGAGGTGGAAGATCGAGAGGTAGAAGATCACGAGCGGAAGCTCGAAGCCGAGCCCGAAGCCGAGCTCGAGGAGCATCATGATGTTGAGGTAGTCCTCGGCGTTGGGGATGACCGTCGCGAAGGCCACGGATTGCTCGACCATCCACCCCACGGCCGTGGGCAGGATGACGAAGTAGCAGAACACCATGCCGATGAGAAAGAGCACCACGAAGGCCGCGACGGTGGGCACGACCCAGCGCCTTTCGTTGGGCTTCAGCGCGGGAAGCGTGAAGGCCATGATCTCCCAGATGATGATCGGCAGGCAGATGATCACCGAGCAGAAGAACGCCACCTTGAAGCGGATGGTGAAGCCGCCGAGCGAGCTGAAGATGGCGAGCTGGCCGTCGTTTGGCAGGAAGCGGCGCACGGGGTCGAGGAAGATCTCGATGATCGTGGGCGTGGCCATGTAGACGACCACGGCGCACACCACGACCGCCGCGACAATGATGGTGAACCTGCGGCGAAGCTCGCCGAGGTGGTCCATGAGGGGCATGCGCGCGGGGCCGATGGGCATCTATGCCTCCTCGCCCTCGGCGCTCGAGCCGGCCTGCGGCTCAGGATCAGCGGCGGGTGCGTCGGCTGTCTCGGGCTCAGCATCGGATGCGGCCCCATCACGTGCGCTGAGGCCCCAGATGGAGGCGACGCTCGGCGCAGCCGGTTCCTCCTCCACGAGCGCCTCGGTGGCCTCGCGCGTTTCCGCGGCCTCAGGCGCATCCGCGGGCGCTGCCGCCGAATCCTCGGCCTCCGCTACCCCCTCTGCGGCCTCGGCGGCCTTCGCGGCCTTCTCGGCCGCGAGGCGCGCGCGACGCTCGGCGAAGGTCTCCTTGGAGCGATCGGCGAGGTTCGCCTTGTCCTCCTCGGCGGTGATGGGAGACGCGGTACTCGCGGTCGCAGCCGCACCCGCAGCGCTCGCCGCTCCCGCCGCAGTGGCGTTCGCGGATTGGGAGATGGGGTCGATGACCTCGCTCTTCACGACCTTCGTCACGCTGTCGGAGGCCTGGCGGAACTGGCGGATGCCCCGCCCGATCGTGCGGCCCATGCTCGGCAGCTTGTCGGGCCCGAAGAGCAGGAAGGCAAAGATGAGAATGAGGACGAACTCGGTGTCGCCGATGCCAAACACGCGTCCCCCCTCTCCTCTCTCAGGCCGAAGACTCTAGCAGTGTAGCGGCTAGCTCGGCCTTTTCCAAAACAACGTTTGAGGGGGAGGGGAAGCGCGGGACGCTAGCCCTCTTGGACGTGGAACTCGGTGCCCACGCCGAGGAGCGTGAGCACGCGAAGGACGTTCGGCTGGGGCTTCGAGAGGGTCATCTCGCCGCCCGCCTCCGACATCTTGTGCGCGGCGCCCACGAGTACGCCGATGCCCGTGGAATCGATGTAGGGCACGCTCGCCATCGAGACGTCAACGCTCTTCACGCCGTCATCGACGAGGCCCTCGAGGACCTCCGAAAGCTCGCTTGCGTTCGAGACGTCGACTTCGCCTGCGACATCGACGTGCGCACGAGTGTCATCGACGGTGGTGTGAATGGTGAGGCTCATGGTGTCAAACCCCTTCCATCGTTGCTCGGGCACGGCATCGCGCCATGCGACCGCCGGTCTGAAAGCATTTTAAGGTTTATGAGTTTTCGCCCTCGCCAGTTTCGGCGTCGGACCCGTCGGTGGTCGAAGAACCATCGCCTGCGGCCGAATCATCGCCCGCATCGTCCTCATCCACCGTCACCTCGGCGCTCTCCGGAGGGTTCTGGAGCGATTCGATCTGCTGCTCGCAGTAGCTCTTCACGCCGAGCGCGTCGTCGGGGTCGGCCGCCGCGCCCTTCTCGTAGCACTCGATGGCTTGGTCGGTGGAGCCCTGGGACGCGTAGATCATGCCGAGGTTGGCCCACGCGGAGGCGAAGTCCGTCTTCTCGGCGAGGTCCTCGAGCGAGGTGATCGCCTGCGCGGAGTTGCCGGTGTAGTAGTCGCAGAGCGCCTCGGAGACGGCCGCCTGCTTGGCCTCCTCGGAATCGGTGTTGCCCACGAGCTCGAGGTACGCGGCGTAGGCGTTCTTGGCCTCGCCGAAGACGCGCTCGACCTCGGCCTGGAAGTCCTCCGTGCCGGCGAACATCTGCGCGTAGCTCCCCCATTGGAAATACGTGTTCGCGAGCTCGAGCTGGGCGTCCTGGTTCGTGGGGTCGGCGGCGAGCTCGCCTTGGAGCTCGTCGACGAGCGGCTGGTAGCGCTCTTGGAATCCCTCGACCGTGGTGGGGATGGATTCCGAGGTGGAGGGCTGCGCGAAGATCTGCGCGAGCGAGGGGAGCATGAGGCCGAGCGCCACGATGACGGAGATCACGATGACGGCGATCTCCTTGGCGGAGCGCTTCTTCTTGCCCGCCTTCTGCGCGACGAGCTCTTCCTGCTGCTTCTTGTAACGAGCGCGCTGGGCGGCGACGGTTTGCTTGTTGCGCTTCTTGGGCCGCTTGGTAGCCATATGAACGAGAACCCTCCCCGTCGCACGCCCACGACGGGGCGTGCGGTGTTGTCGCGTCCGAAAGTTCCTTCAGAAAGTCCAAAGGGAAAGCGTACACGTTTGCACGCCCTCGTGTCCCGCGCCATGCGAAGAGATCGCGATTCATCCACGCCTCGTGCGCGCGCGGCGCCCCCCCGGCTCGGGAAGCGCTCCCTCAGCTTCTGCGCGCGCGCTCCAAGCGAGCGCAGACGAGGCGCGCGCAGGCGCAGAAGACGTCGATCGCCTGGCTGAGTTCCGCGAGCGTGGGGTACGAGGGCGCGATGCGAAGGTCGCGATCGTAGGGGTCCTCGCCGCCCGGCCACGTGGCGCCCGCGGGCGTGAGCGTGACGCCCACCTCGCGGCAGAGCGAGACGATGGCCGCGGCGCTTCCCTCAGGACCGCGGAAGCTCACGAAGTAGCCGCCACGGGGATGGCCCCACGAGCAGCCGTCGACGCCGGCGAGGCCCGCCTCGAGCTTGTCCACCACCACCTCGAAGCGCGGGCGCAGGACCTCGGCCTCGCGCGCCATGTGGGCCCTCACCGCGGCAAGGTCGCCCAGGTAGCGCGCGTGCCTGAGCATGTTCACCTTGTCGGGGCACACGCGCTCGATGGCGAAGGTCTCCTCGAGGTCGGCGAGGTCGGCCTCTGAGGCGGCCATGGCCGCGATGCCCGAGCCGGGGAAGGTGATCTTCGACGTGGAGGCGAACTCGTAGACGAGGTCGCGCCCGCCCTCCTTCTCGATGGCGCCGAAGATCTCGAGCAGCTCGTCGCCCTCCTCGTAGAGGTCGTGCACGGCGTAGGCGTTGTCCCAGAAGACGCGGAAGTCCGGCGCCGCGGGCTCGAGGCGCGCGATCCTTCGCACCACCTCGTCGGAAAACGTGATGCCGGTGGGGTTTTGGTACTTCGGAACGACCCACATGCCCTTCACCGCGGGGTCCCTCACGAGCTCCTCGACCACCTCCATGTCCGGGCCGTCGCCTTGGAGGGGCACGGGGATGTTCTCGATGCCGAAGTGCTCGGTCATCGCGAAGTGGCGGTCGTAGCCGGGGCTCGGGCAGAGGAACGCCACGCGCGGGAGCGTGCCCCAGGGCGCCTCGCCGCGCACGCCGCGCACCCACGCGTGGACGAGGCAGTCGAACTGGATGTTCAGGCTCGAGGCGCCCGCCACCACCACCTGCTCCTCCGGGCAGCCCATGATGGCCGCCATGAGGCGCTTTGCCGAGGGAAGGCCCCAGGGGACGCCGTAGTTCGCCGCGTCCTGGCCGGAATCGGTGAGGTCGGAGGCGCTGTCCAGCACGTCGAGGAGCGGCCGCGAGAGATCCACCTGCTCCGTGCTCGGCTTCCCGCGCGCCATGTCGAGGGAGATCCCCTTCGCCGAAAGCGCCTCCACCTCGGCCTCGAGGCCCTCGATGGTCGCATCCAGCTCCGCATTGCCCATGGAGGCGAAATCCCACGCCATGGTCGCCCGCTTTCTCTCGTTCGTCCCGAGCCGCGTGAGGGCGCCTTGCCCCCGCGGCGTATGCTTGGCCCCATGCTAAGGCTCCCTCGGGCGAAGGCGCGCCACATCGGGCGCCGGGCGCCCAATCGAGCCAAAGATGAAACGTCCGCGAGCGAGACGAGGTACGCGATGGCCCAGGCATCCTATGAGCCCGCTTTCGAGGAGGGCGATCTCCAGCGACTCGTGGACGCGCTCTTCAAGGACGCGAAGCGCGTGGAGAAGCGCGACGTGCTTGCCCTCGCGGATGCCTTCGACGTGGGCCCGCTCGCGCGCGAGGTCGTGGAATCGCTTCCCGCGGGCACCTACCACCGCGTGCGGCTCGCCACGCAGCTGAATTCCACGATCACCGCCCACGGGTGGACGCTCAAGCTGGGGCTTGTGGAGTAGCTCCTAGCTGCGCTCCATGGCGCGATCGAGGAGCGCCTCGTCGGCGGCCTCCTCTTCCTCCTCTCGCGCGTCCTCGCCCGAACTGCGACGCCTGCTGAAGACGAGGAGGAAGATCGAGCCGATGAAGGCCGCCGTGAGCGAGCCCGCGAGGATCGCGCACTTCACCGCGAGCACGTGCGCGGGATCGGAGAACGCGAGTCCGGCGATGAGGATCGACATCGTGAAGCCGAGTCCTCCCATGAGCCCCACGCCCACGATCTGGATCCAGTCCACGCCCTCGGGAAGCTTCGCGAAGCGGATGCCCACGAGCAGCGCGGTCACGCAGATGATGCCGATGGGCTTGCCCACGACCGCGCCCACGTAGGCGCCGATGGTGACGGGGTCGGTGACGATCGAGAGCAGGTCCACGCCCACGAGCCGCACCTGCGCGTTCACGAAGGCGAAGATCGGCAGGATCACGAAGTTCACCGGCACCGTGATGGCGCGCTCCATGCGCTCGAGCGGCGGCGTCACGTGGTGCATGATGCGCTCGACGTCGCCCGCGATCCGCGTGAAGCGGTGCTGGCCGAGCACGTGGATGTTGTCGTCGTAGCTCTCGTCGAGCTCGATCGCCTTGCGGCGAAGCCACGGGCGCAGCTTCGAAAGCCGGATCTCGCTCTTCACCGGGAGGAAGAACGCGAGGATCACGCCCGCGAGCGTGGCGTGGATCCCCGAATCGTAGACGCACACCCAGAGCACGAGCCCCACCACGAGGTAGTGGCGGATCTGGAAGGCCTTGCGCTTGTTCATGATGGCGAGGATGACGATGCACATGCCGCTCGCCGCGAGCCAGGGGATGCTCGGCGCCTTCCCGTAGAAGGCCGCGATCACGACGATCGCGATGATGTCGTCGGCGATGGCGAGCGTGGAGAAGAAGACCTTCGTGGCGGGCGCCACCTTGTCGCCGAGGAGCGACATCACGCCGAGCGCGAAGGCGATGTCCGTGGCGATGGGCACGGCCCAGCCCTGCGTGGCGCCGCCGGCGTTCACCGCGAGGTAGATGAGGGCGGGCGCGGCCACGCCGCCCACCGCCGCGAGCATGGGGAGCGCCGCCTGGCGCGGCTTTCTGAGCTCGCCCACCGTGACCTCGTACTTGAGCTCGATCCCCACGAGCAAGAAGAAGATCGCCATGAGGAAGTCGTTCACGAACGCCTCGAGCGACATCGACGCCGTGAAGGAGCCGAAGCCGATGGAGAGCGGCGCCTCGAGGACCTCGCGCACCACGTCGTAGGCGTCGGTGTTGGCGATCACCACCGCGAGGAGCGCGGCGAAGACCATCACCCCCGCGGCGATGGTGCCGTCGCCGAACACGCGCCCCGCGCGCTGGCGAATGGCCATGCGCTGCTTGACCTCGGGATACGCGATGATCGACGTCGGCGAGCCCGCGGGCACGCCATTCATGTGCGGCTCCTGCGATCCCGTGGTCTCGGGCTCGCTCGCGTGCTCGCGCATGCGATACGCGGCCTAGGCCGTGGCGGCCGCGAGGATGGGCGCCGCGATCTGCTTCTTGCGCGAGAGCACGCCGGGAAGCCACACGCCGCCGGGCTCGTCCTCGATGCCGAGGCCGCGCTCGGGCAGGCTCTTGTCCCCGCACATGAGGATCTGCGAGCCCTCCTCCATGATGTCCGTCACCGCGAGGACGAGCGTGTCGGCGTTCTTCTCCTTGCGGAAGCTCTCCATGGCGGCGCGGAGCTCGGGAAGGCGACTGAGCGCGATGTTCTTGTCCACCGTCTCGTACTGGCCGATGAACACGCGCTTGCCGTTGATGACGAAGCCCTTGATGTCGTGCGCCACCATCTCGTCGGGCGTGTACTTGTCCGTGGCGCGGTTCGTGAAGATGTTCATGCCGAAGTCCACCGGGTCGAGCCCGAGGATCTCTCCCACGTTCTCCACGAACTGGCGATCGATCTCGGTGGTGGTGGGGCTCTTCATCATCACCATGTCCGTCATCATCGCCGAGAGCAGGCACGAGAGCTGCGCCACCGTGGGCGTGATCTCGTAGGCGTGGAAGAGGTAGAGCACGATCGTGGCGGTGGAGCCCCACGGCAGCGTGATGAAGAAGATCGGCTTGTGGGTGGAGAAGTCGGCGATGCGGTGGTGGTCGACGACGCCCACGACCTCGGCGTTCGAGAGGCCGTGGACCGATTGCACCTCCTCGTTGTGGTCGACGAGGATCACCTTCTGGCGCTCCTGGCCGGGCTCGGGCGCGGGGATCTCGTCCAGGTACTCCGGCTCGGGAAACTCCCAGCTCTTGAGGATGGCCGCCGATTCGAGCGGCATCTCCCCGAGGCGCCTCGGCACGTAGGTGTTGCCATCCTCGAGGGTGTTCATGAGCTGCGAGAGCATGACGGCGGCAAGGATGGAATCGTTGTCGGGATGCTTGTGGCCGAAGACGTAGACCGTGCTCATGGGAGACTCCTTCAAGGCCGAAGCCAACGCGCATGGTGGGGGTTTCCCCGATTGTAGCCAACCCCACGCCCCATCCTCGGCGAGGAGACGAGCGAACTGGCCGATGATGGGGAGGTGGAGCGCGCGGATTTGGCTACGCTTGGGTATGACCCTCAAGGCCAGTCCGTCCAAGGTTCGGGGGTGCTATGAACGACCAGAGGATCGCCATCCTCACCGACTCGGGCACCAATACCCCGCTTGACTTCGCGCGCGAGCACGACATCACCATCGTGCCGCTCGTGATCAACTTCTCCGACGGCACCTACCACACCGACGTCGACATCACCACCGACGACGTGATCGCGCGCCTCCCCGAGGAGATACCCAGCACCTCGCTGCCCTCCCCCTCGACGCTCCTCGCCGCGCTCGAGGACTGCCGGAAACGCGGCTACGAGAAGGCCATCTTCGTCACCATCAGCTCGGGGCTCTCCGCCACGAACCAGACCGTGCACCTCGTGGCGAGCGAGATCGAGGACTTCCCCGTTGCCGTCATCGACACGAAGTCGATCGGCGTCGCCGCCGGGCTCGTGACCATGAACGCCGCGCTCATGGTGGAGGCGTGCGTGCCCTTCGAGGAGGCCGAGAGGCGCCTCACGGAGCTCTCCGAGCACACGCTCGTGCTCTTTTGCGTGGATGAGCTCGTGTACCTGCGCAAGGGCGGCCGCATCTCCGAAGCGGTCTACCGCCTTGGCTCCGCGCTCAACATCAAGCCGGTCTTCGATTGCGATTCCGAGGGTCGCTACCGCATCGTGAAGAAGAGCAGGGGGCTGCAGAAGGCCGTGCGCGCCATCGAGGACCTCATCGTCGAACGCGCGAGCCACTACGCGCAGGTGGTGCTCGCCATTTGCTCGGCGAACCCGAACGCCCCCGTCGACACCTACGAGCGAAACCTCCGCGAGCGCGTGGCGAACGAGGTGGGGCTCATCCGCTCGGGCATCACCGCCGACCTCATCGTCCACACCGGGCCGACGCTCCTCGGCATGGCCGTGCAGCCCGCCACGCCCGAGATGGCCGCGTGGTTCGAGGGCGCCAAGGCCTAGGCGCCGGAATCGACCTTCACGAGGGGCGCGAAGCCGAGCATGAGGCGCTTCGGCGCATCCATGCCCTTGAACCGCACCTCCACGATGTCGCCCTCCGCGGCGAGCACCGTGCCCTGGCCAAACGTCTTATGCGCCACCACGTCCCCCACCGCGAAGGAGGGCTTCTGGGCCCGCGTCGTGTGGCGGATCGCGGGGCTCTGGGGGGCCTTCGGGGCCACGGAGCCCGCGGTGGTGGAGCGCGCGCCCCATGCGTACGCACCCGTGCCCGAGCCGAAGGTGCCATGGCGGTCCCCGCGCTTTTCCCACCCCGTGCCCTCGAAGCCGAGCGAGCCCGTGCCCTCCGAGCGGAGGTGCTCCTTGGGGATCTCCTTCAGGAAGCGACTCGGGGCGGCTGCCTGGGTCGAGCCCCACGTCCTGCGCTTTTCGGCATAGGAAAGGTAGAGGCGCTCGCGGGCGCGCGTGATGGCCACGTAGGCGAGGCGCCGCTCCTCCTCCACGTCCCTTTGATCGGCCTCGGGACCGCGGTGCGGGAAGAGCCCCTCCTCGAGCCCCGCGACGAAGACGGCGGGGAACTCGAGCCCCTTGGCCGCGTGGACCGTCATGAGGGTGACGGCGCTCGTCTGCCCCGAGAGCGCGTCGAGGTCGCTTCTGAGGGCGAGCCACTCCAAGAAGGCGGGGAGCTTCTCCGAGCTCGGCGCATCGGCGTCGAACGCCGCCGGCTCCTCGGGGCCCGCCTCGAGATCGCCCACGCCGAGGAGCGCCGCGGGCGAGACCTCGTGCTGCTCGTCGAACTCCTGGGCGATGAGGAAGAACTCGCGGATGTTCTCCGCCCGCGCAAGCGCCTGCGGCGTGTTCGCGCGCTCGAGCTCCTCGAGCATGCCCGTCTTCGCGATGATCATCTCCACCACGCGCGCGAGCTCGCCGGTATAGCGGCGCGCCTCCTCGATGGCGCTCGTCCAGGCGCCGAGCGCCTCCCGGGCACGCGGCGCGAGGCCGCCCTCGCCGCCCACGGCGAGCTCGGCCGCCTCGAAGAACGAGACGCCGTAGCGCGCGGCCAACGCGTCGATCTTGGCCATCGACTGGTCGCCGATGCCGCGACGCGGCACGTTCACGACGCGCCTCGCCGAGACGTCGTCTAAGGGGTTCACCACGAGGCGCAGGTACGCCATGACGTCGCGCACCTCGGCGCGATCGAAGAACCGCGTGCCGCCCACGATCTTATAGGGCACGCCCGCGCGCAGGAACATGTCCTCGATGGTGCGGCTCTGCGCGTTCGTGCGGTAGAACACCGCGACGTCGTCGTAGGAGCGCCCGCGCCGGTGGAGCCGCTCGATCTCCGAGGCGATCCACCTTCCCTCGTCCTGCTCGTCCGTGGCGCGATAGACGCCGATGAGCTCGCCTTTCTCGCCCTCGGTGTAGAGGTGCTTCCTCTCGCGGCGCCGGTTGTGCGCCACCACCGCGTTGGCCGCCTCGAGGATGTGCGCGGTGGAGCGGTAGTTGCGCTCGAGCTTCACCACGGTGGCCTCGGGGTAGTCGCGCTTGAAGTCGAGGATGTTCTGGATGTCCGCGCCGCGCCAGGAGTAGATGGACTGGTCGTCGTCTCCCACGACCATGAGGTTTCGCGAGCGCGCCGCGAGGAGGTTCGTGAGGAGGTACTGCACGCGGTTCGTGTCCTGGTACTCGTCCACCGAGAGGTAGCGGAAGCGCTCCTGGTAGCGCGCGAGCACGTCGGCGTTGCCCGAGAGCAGGCGGTACGCGTTCACGAGGAGGTCGTCGAAATCCATCGCGTTCGTGCGCTCGAGCTCGGCTTGATAGCCCTCGTAGACGCGCGCGATGGCGAACTCCTCGGGCCTTCCCGCGCGGGCGAGGAACTCCGAGGGCCCCACGAGCGCCATCTTCGCGTTCGAGATGCGGGAGCGCACCCGCGCGAGGGGGTAGCGCTTGGGATCGAGGTGCGCCTCGTCCGAGAGCCGCCGGATGAGCGCGCGCGAATCCCCGTCGTCGTAGATGGTGAAGTTGGGGCCATAGCCCACGCGCTCGGCGTCCTCGCGAAGCATCCGCACGGCCATCGCGTGGAAGGTGCACACCCACATGCCGCGGATGCCACCGGGGACGGTCTCGAGGAGGCGCTCGCGCATCTCCTGCGCGGCTTTGTTCGTGAAGGTGATGGCGAGGATGCGCCACGGACGAACATCGAGATCGGCCACGAGGTGCGCGATGCGATACGTGAGCACGCGCGTCTTGCCCGAACCGGCGCCGGCGAGCACGAGGAGCGGCCCCTCCGTGCACATCACCGCCTCGCGCTGGGCTTCGTTCAAACTCTCGAGATCAAGGACGCTCTCAGGCATGCGCACTCCCCATCGACTGCTTGGCCCAGCCATTCTACCGACCGAGCCCCACGACAAATACGCACCTTCGAAATGGCAGCTCAGAGGCCTCGAGGACCCGAGGAGCTAGCGCGCGAGGAGCGCGAAGTAGGCGATCACGACGACGCCGAGGACGATGCGATACCACCCGAAGGGCTTGAAGTCGTGGCGGCGCACGAAGGCGAGGAGGAACTTCACCGCGAGGATGGACACGATGAAGGCCACCACGCAGCCCACGACGAGGATCGAGAGCTCGCCCGAGGTGGGCGCGAATCCCTGAAGCGCGTACTTGGCCACGCGCACGAGGCTCGCGCCGAACATCACCGGGATGGCGAGGTAGAACGTGAATTCCGCCGCCACCGTGCGGCTCGTGCCGAGCAGGAGCCCGCCCAAGATCGTGGAGCCGGAGCGCGAGGTGCCGGGCACGAGCGAGAGCACCTGGAAGCAGCCGATGCCGAAGGCGCGCCGCACGTCGAGCGCCTCGATCGACTGGACGCTCGCGTCCATGTCGGCGAGCTCGGCGGCGCTTTGGGGCTGGGCCACCTTGCGCAGGTGCTTCATCCGCACCGAACTCAGCGCGAGCTCCCGCGCCTTCTTCTCCCTTGCGCCCTCCACCCAGATGAAGGCGATGCCGTAGACGATGAGCGCGGCGGCGATGGTGAAGGGGCCGGACAAGTGCTCCTCCATCCAGTCGTCAAGCGGAATGCCCACCACCGCGGCGGGGATGCACGCGAGGACGATCTTTCCCCAGAGCGCCCACGTCTCGCGCCTGCCCTCCACGCCCTTCGACGGGGCGAAGGGGTTCAGCTGCCGGAAGAAGAGGACGCAGATGGCGAGGATCGCGCCCAATTGCACGACCACGAGGAAGAGGTCCCAGAACTCGGGGCTCACGTCGAGCGAGATGAATTGGTCGAGCAGGAGGAGGTGGCCCGTCGAGGAGATGGGGAGCCACTCCGTGACCCCCTCCACGAGCCCGTAGAGCGCCGCCTTCAGAAGCTCGACGAGATCCATCGGCACCTCCTCCTTCGCGATCACGCGCCCGAAGCCCCATGATCGCGCATCCGCACACCGATTCCCGGCACGGTCCAAGCAGCGTAGCGAGCATACGAGCGCCGCGAGACGGGCACAGTCCCAAATGCGGGAGACTACACTTTCGCTCAACCACATTCACGTGAAGGGACAATCATGGTCGCCACCTTTAAGGACTTGGGTTACAGGAAGATCTTCGTGTCGCTCGACGGCACCGAGCAGCAGTACAAGGTGCTTGATCGCGCCATCACCGTCGCCGACAACAACGGCGCCGAACTCATCATCGGCCACGTGATCGACACGAGCGCCATGGAGGTGGGCGGCAACAAGGTGCCCGAGGGCACGGTCGACAACCTCAAGGCCGCGTTCCTCGAGTCCATCGCCGAACCGCTCGCGGAGGCGAAGTCCCTCGCCACCATCCCGCAGGTGACCGTCATCCAGGAGGAGGGGCGCGTGCGCGAGACCCTCGAGGACAAGATGCTCGACGTCATCAAGCCCGACCTCGTGCTCTGCGGCGCGCGCGGCCTCTCGAAGGTGAAGTACGCGCTCCTCGGCTCCATCTCCTCCTTCCTGCTTCGCAGCTGCGAGTGCGACATCCTCGTGGTGAAGTAGCGTCCATCCCAACGCAATCGTGCGAGCGGCACTCCTCTTGGGGTGCCGTTCGCTTCTGACCCCAAGATGTGGGGATGGGGCGGGTGGATTTCTTGCACAATCCCCGCCGTCCATGCGAATCGCGAGCCGAGACGCTACACTTGCCTTCCCGCCTTAAGAAACCCTTACGGCGGTTTTTTGGCACGAAATCAGGCTACGGAAGGATCCCGCTCCGCGGCATATGACGCGCTTCACGACGAAACTCCGAGGCATCGCGGCAGGCCTGTGCGCAGGCGTGGTGGCCCTTTCCCTCGGCTTCGCCTCTCCCGCCATCGCCGACGAGCCCTCGATCGACGAGCTCGAGGCGCGCGTGGCCGCCGCGGCGAAGACCTACGAGGACGCGATGGCCAAGGTGCAGCAGCTCGAGGCCTCCATCCAGGAAAACCAAGCCAAGATCGCCGACATCGAGGCGAGGATCCCCGAGCAGAAGGAGAAGAGCGCCGAGGCCATCCGCAGGCTCTATAAGTTCGGGCAGAACAAGAACGGCCTCCTCGAGCTCATCCTCTCCACCGACGACTTCAACTCGTTCATCTCCATGGTGGGCTACCTCGGCGCCGTGACCGATGCCAACACCGCCGAGGCCAATCGACTCTCCAACCTCAAGGCCGAGCTCGAGAGCACCGAGGCGACGCTCGAGGCGCAAAAGGAAGAGGCCGAGAAGCAGCGCGAGATCGCCGACCAAGCGGTGGAAGAAGCAGAGGAGCTCCGCGACCAAGCGGTGGCGGAAGCCGCGCGCAAGGCCGCGGAGGAGGCTGCGAGGGCAGCGGCGCGAAGTGCCGCGCAGGAAGCGGTCTTCGGAGGCGACACCTCGGCCCTCAACAGCGCCATCCACGAATCCGCGCCCCAGAACCAGCCTCCCGCGGCGGAGCCGGCGAAGCCCTCCGAGAGCCCCTCCTCGAGCGCGAACCCGAATGCGTCGGTTGAGCCCACCGATCGCGACAGCTTCATCGCGGAGTGGACGGAGCGCATCGACGCCTACCTCGCGGGCTCTCCCCTCGCGGGCTACGGCTATGCCTTCGCCGAGGCTGCCTGCGACTACGGCGTGGATCCGCGTTGGTCTCCCGCCATCTCCAACACCGAGAGCTCCAAGGGCGCGAACTGCTTCCTCCCCCACAACGCGTGGGGCTGGGGCGAGACCACGTGGCCTGATTGGGAGACGGCCATCCGCGCCCACGTGCGCGGGCTTGCGCAGGGCTACGGCTACACCATCAGCGAGGCCGCGGCCCAGAAGTATTGTCCGCCCAACGCCCACGATTGGTACGTGGCCACCGCGTCGGAAATGGCCAAGATCTAGCTAACTGGGAAAAACCGCGGGTAGATCGCGTGCATTGATGTTCCGAAACGACATGCGGATGATCACGAACAAGAGCCAGCAGAACATGATCGTGACGAAGGCTTCCATGGCTCGCTCCTCCCCTCTGCGCTCTGGACCCCTACGACGACGCCCAGCATCTTCAACGTTCCGTCGTCGACCTCGAGCACGAGGTGATCGTACTTCTCGCAATTGACAACAATTCGAGGCGTTTCGCACGACCTCTGCCGCGCGGGCCATCCTTTCGCATTTGAATCCGCGCACCCCTCTCTTTCGCATGAGGTTTGCGTCGCGCATGCACCTCTTTCGCAGGATCGGCGCATCATCGCAGCTAAGGGCATTCGTGGCGACTACGGGAACTTAACATCCGCGAGGCCAAGATCTAAGCTTGCCGGAAGCCTTGACGAGGCTCCCTTTTCCATTTGAACCGAAAGGCTTGCCATGAGCTCGTTCACGCTGCCGTCACATGATCCGCGCCTGCGTCCGAGAGCGACGTTCTCGGGGTTTGAGCTCGAGCGATGCGAGGACGTGCCCGAGATCGACGGCGAGGCGCTCGTCTTTGCGCACCCCGCGAGCGGGCTTCGGCTCCTCTGGCTCGCCAACGACGACGTCGAGCGCGCCTTCTCGATCACCTTCAAGACGCCGCCCGCCGACGACACCGGCGTCTTCCACATCCTCGAGCACTCCGTCCTCGACGGCTCCGAGCGCTACCCCGTGAAGGAGCCCTTCGTCGAGCTGCTCAAGACCTCGATGGCCACCTTCCTGAACGCCTTCACCTTCCCCGACAAGACGATGTATCCCGTGGCCTCCACGAACGTGGACGACCTCGAGAACCTGATGGACGTGTACTTCGACGCCGTCTTCCACCCCGACCTCCACACGCGCCCGGAGATCTTCGAGCAGGAGGGCTGGTACCTCGAGCTCGAGGACGCGGACGCGCCCCTCAAGCGAAACGGCGTCGTGCTGAACGAGATGAAGGGCGCGCTCTCCGACCCCGACGACGTGCTCTACCTCGGCGTGAAGCAGGCGCTCTTCCCGAGCACGTGCTATCGCTACGAATCGGGCGGCGACCCGAAGGCCATCCCGACCCTCACCTACGAGCGCTACTGCGACGCGCACCTTCGCCACTATCGGCCGGAGAACGCCCATGCGGTGCTCTACGGCGACCTCGACATCGAGCGGGAGCTCGCCTTCCTGGACGAGCGCCTCGGGAAGCTCGACCTTCCGGATGCCGGCCCCGTGAACCCGCTTGCGCTCCAAGAACCCACCGGCTGGACCACGAGCGAAAAGACCATGGCCACGAGCCCGGAGAACGCCGCCGTGGCCGTGGGGATCGCCTTCGCGAAGTCCTCCGAGCGCGAGCGCATCCTCGCCGCGGACGTGCTCCTCGACGCGCTCGCTGGCTCGAACGAGGCGCCGCTCAAGCGCGCCGTCCTCACGAGCGGCCTCGGACGCGAGTTCCTCGCCTACGTGGTGGACGCGTGCGCGCAGCCCTTCATCCTCTTCGAGCTCAAGGGCGCGAAGGCGGACGCCGCCGCGCCCTTCAAGGAGCTCCTCGTGAGCGAGCTCACGCGCGCGGCTGACGAGGGCATCGACCGCGCGCGCCTCGAGGCCTCCCTCGCCTCCGTGGAATTCGACCTCCGCGAGAACGAGAGCACCTATCCCCTCGGCATCGCGTACTCGATGGCGAGCCTCGCGAGCTGGCTCTACGACGAGGACGACCCGCTCTCCTACATCCGCTACGAGGAGGCGCTCGCGCACGTCAAGGAGGGCCTCGACGCGGGGCTCTTCGAGGAGCTCCTGGGCGAGATCCTCGGCTGCGAGCACGCCTGCACCGTGGAGCTCGTGCCCGTGGCGGAGGGCGCCGGCGACGCCGAGGAGGCCGAGCTCGCCGCCCTCAAGGCCTCGCTCACCGCGAGCGAGGTCGAGGGCATCGTCGAGGAGACGAGGCGCCTCCACGAGCTCCAGGCCGCGCCCGACACGCCGGAGGCCCTCGCCACGCTCCCGCGCCTTCGCGTGGACGAGATCGGCGAGGAGCGCGAGGACCCCCCGCTCGAGGCCATCGACGGCGCGCCGCTTCTCGTGGCCGACCTCGAAACCCACGGCATCGACTACGTGAACTACAGCTTCGACCTCGAGGGATTCGAGACCTCCGACCTCCCCGTCCTCGCCATCCTCTCGAGCGTCCTCGGCAAGCTCCCCACGCGCCGCCACAGCGCCGAGGAGCTCGACACGCTCGTGGAATCCACGCTTGGCGACCTCAGCTTCCAGGTGACGTCGCTCGGCCTCTGGAAGCGCCCGGGGGAGGCGCGCACGGTCATGGGCACCATGGCGGCGCTCCTTCCCGAGCACCTTGACGACCTCATCGAGCTCACGCAGGAGATCTGGCTCGAGACGGACTTCAGCGACCTCGAGCGCATCCGCGCCATCCTCACCCAGAACAAGCTCTGGCTCGAGCAGGGCATGGTCTCGGGGGGCCACGTGGTGGCGCTCTCGCGCATCGCCGCGAGGAGCTCCAAGGCCGCGAGGATTGCGCAACACCTCGCGGGGATCGACTTCTACCGCGCGCTCACGCACCTCGTGGAGCACTTCGACGAGGAGGCGCAGCCCCTCGCCGAGCGCCTCGCCGAGCTCGCGCACGAGGTCTTCTGCAGGAGGCGCCTCACGATCTCGGCGGCGGGCCCGAGCGCGCGTTCCCTTTGGGACGCGGGGTGCGCGGCTCGCCTCCCCGAGGGGGCGGCCCTTGGCGGCTCCTTCGCCTTCGAGGGCGAGATCGGCGAGGTGGAGGCCTTCAGCGTGCCCGCGGGCGTGGTCTACGTCGCGCTCGGCGGCCCGTTCGAGGACGCCGAGGTCGCGGTGGACGGGCGCGCCATCGTGGCCGCCCATGCGCTCACCTACGACTACCTCTGGAAGGAAGTGCGCATCCTCGGCGGCGCCTATGGCGCGGGCCTGAGGTGCGGCACGAGCAGCGTCGCGGGCTTCTACTCCTTCCGCGACCCCGCCGTCGACCCCACCATCGCCCGCTTCCAAAACGCCGCCACGTGGCTGGGCACGGCCCCCCTCACCTCGAGCGACGTCGACGGCTACATCGTGGCGTGCGTGGGATCCGCCGATAAGCCGCTTCGCGCGAAGGCGCTCCTTCGGCGCCTCGACGCCGAGCGGCTCTCGGAAAAGCCCCATGACGCGCGCCGCCGGCAGCGCGACGAGATCCTGCGCACCACGCCCGAGGGCTTGAGGGCGTTTGCCCGACCGCTCGGCAAGCTCATCGCCAAAGCGGGTATCTGCTGCATAGGCGAAGCCTCGCTCCTCAACGCCTCGAGCGTGGGCGAGGTGGCCACGGAGCTCATCCACGGCGGCGGAGGAGGCGACGATGCCAGCGCAAACCAAGTCGGACGGAGACAAGCTCGGCGTCCGCATCCTCGATCTCTGGGCTGACATCATCGACGCACAGATCGACGAGCGCCCGAACTACACGGCGTACTGGCTCGTGAAGGCATTCCAGATCAAGCGCGCCGTCTCGCACTACCTGCCGGATTCGTGGATGTACGAGAGCGCGAAGCAGGCACAGCTCCTCTCGGTGGACGCCATCACCGGCGCGCTCGAGCACGCCGACGAGAGCGTGCTCACGAGCATCTTCATGCCGAACGAGATCTTCCATGCGCTCGGGCTTCGTCC